>JADCEL010000002.1 GCA_020250125.1 Rhodobacter sp. | reverse complement strand
TCTCAGACATTCGTCATTCCCGTGCTTGTCTTGCGAGCCTTGCGCTCATCTATCCGTCCGGGACGGGGCGAAAGGCAGGAGCGACCCCTCTGGCAACGGTTCCCTGAACCAGCGCCCGACACGGTCCGCATCCCGCCAGTCCGGGGGGACGGTGGCCACCGTCCCCCCGGACCAACCCCATCAGACGACAGGATCTGCAAGAATCATAGAGACAAGCGCCCGACCCGCCCATGGCGGGCGCTTCGCACCCGCCGGGTCGGGCGCTGGCCTTTCGTGGTGCCTGGACCGACCGATCTACAGGGCACCGTGCCGCGCGGGCGAGGGAAACGCGGCTCGCGTTTCCTGATCCCGCCCGCACTGACGAAAGCACTGTCACCGCTTCCATGGCAGGGGCCATCGCCCCTGCCACAGCGCTACATTGGCATCAGGACCAGCCGGGGGCCACAGCCCCCGGCCAGCGCCCGACCCGCCCACGGCGGGCGCTTCCCGCCCGCCGGGTCGGGCGCTGGCCTTTCGTGGTGCCTGAACCTGCCGGTCTACAGGGCACCGTCGCGCGCGGGCGGGGGAAACGCGGGTCGCGTTTCCTGTTCCCGCCCGGAGGGACGTTCTCCGGGATGCCCTGTCTCTCTGGCAGGGGCCATCGCCCCTGCCACAGCGCTGCGCTTGCATCAGGACCGGTCGGGGGCCAAAGCCCCCGGCCAGCGCCCGACCCGCCCCCGGCGGGCGCTTCTCGCCCGCCGGGTCGGGCGCTGGCCTGCGTTGCGCTTGCACCTGCCGGTCTGCAGGGCACCGTCCCGCGCGGGCGGGGAAGCGCGCTGCGTTTCCGGGTCCCGCCCGGAGTGGCACCCCTTTTCCCCGGATCGGGAATATCTTCCCGCCCGGCAGGCGGCCGGAATGCTGGTCAAGCACCCCCTTTGGGATCAGCCGCGCCAGTCGCGGGGCATGCGCGCGACAGGGACGCGCCGCAGCCGGGATCAGGCCAACCAGGCCCGTTCAGGCAGCACCGCGTCGTCAGCGGATCCAGAACCGGGGCAGCAGCACGACGAACACCGCCAGCAGCGCAAGCCGCCCCATCAGCATGGCAACCGTCATCAGAATGATGGCTCCGTCAGGGAAATCGATGAAGGTCCCGGTCCGCGCCACCAGCGGACCATAGCCGTAGCCGATGTTGCCAAGCGATGTCCAGGCGGCGAACAGCGCGCTTTCGGTATCGACCCCCAGAAGGGTGATCGCCACGCCGAGGATGCCGATCAGCAGGATAAAAGCGCAGACATACATGATGATGCTGCGCATCGTTTCCCCGTCCACGCTGCGGCCTTCGTATTTGACCGGGACGATGCGGCTGGGCGCGGCGATCAGGCGCAGCTGCGCCCCGATGGCGGCAATCATCACCTGCACCCGGAACACGGTCAGACCGGCCGCACTGGACGACGAACAGGCGCCGATCACGCCGATGAGAAAGGCCACAACCATGGAAAAGCTGCCCCAGACGGCGAAATCGCCGGTGAAGAAGCCCGTGCTGCTCATGATCGAGGTCAGGTTGAACAGCGTCGCGCGGAAGGTGGGCTCCAGCGGGGCACCGGTTGTCAGAACGCGCCACGCCGTCACGGCAAGGACGGCCATCGCCAGCCAGCGCAGATAGGCGCGGATCTGGCTGTCGCGCAGGATCGGGCGGGCGCTGCCGCTGACAAGCTGCACGTAGCGGATGTAGGGAAGGCTGCCCAGGATCATGAACAGCGCCCCCGCATATTCCCCGGCCCCGGTGTAGTTGCCGAAGGAATTGTCGCGGGGCGAAAAGCCGCCCGTCGCGATCGAGGCCATGGCATGGACCACGGCATCCAGTGTTGTCATGCCGATCGCAAGATAGGTCAGCGCGCAGACCACGGTCAGGGCCACATAGATGCCCAGCAGATTGAGCGCGATGTCGGTGGCCCGCGGCATGACCTTGCCCAGCGTATCAAAGCCCTCGGTCCGGAAGAACTGCATGCCCCCCACCCGCATCACGGGCAGAAAGATCATCGCGATGAACGCGATGCCCAGCCCCCCCAGCCAGTTGAGCATGCCCCGCCACAGGTTGATGCCCGCAGGCAACCGGTCCAGTCCCACCAGCACGGTCGACCCGGTGGTGGTGATTCCCGACACGGCCTCGAAATAGGCGTCGATGAAGCGCGATTGGGTGACGCCCAGAAGAAAGGGCAGCGCGCCGAACAAAGGCACCATCGTCCAGATGGCAATGGTCAGAAGAAAAGCCTGGCGGACCGACAGCGCCTGGCCCGTCGAATTCCGCGTGGCCAGCGTGACAAGGCCACCGGTGCCGAAGGTAATGGTGGCGCAGGTCAGAAACACCCTGCCATCACCCGAGCCTGACATCCCGTCAACGACAGCCGGGATCAGCATCAGAACGCCCAGCACGGCGATCATGATCCCGACGATATGGCCGATGGGACGCAGGTCGATCATGCGCGACGGCATGTCTTTGCCGCCTGCCGTCGTCAAGATGCGCTGGCGGGTCATGCCGGGTTCACCAGCACGGCGCGCCTAGCCCGCGTGGATCAGCGAGGCAAAGAGCCGCGGGTCCAGGCTATCGGCCGCAAAGGTATCGCCCTGCGTCAGCAGGCTGACGGCATCATGGCTGTGCAGCGATTCCTGATGGCTGGCCACGATGCGGAAGTCACCGATCCGCGGGTCGGACAGCAGCGCCTGGCAGAAGCTGCGCGCGGCATCCTCGACGAAAACCGGGTTGGCCGCGTTCAGCTCGGCAAAGGCCTGTTCATCCTCGCGCTTGACCATCACCTGGGTTTCGGTCGGCACACCGGCGCGGGCCAGATCGATCAGGTCTTCGAACCACAGGCAGTCCTGGCCGGTCATTTCGACAGATATCCGCGCAACCGAGCGCTGCGAATGCGGCGTCGCCAGCTGGCCGCGTTCGCGGCGCGCATGTTCGGACAGTTCCAGCGAACAGGGGCAGGTGCTGGAGTAGACGTAATCAAGATGCATGATCTTCTTGCGGACCCCGGCGTGATCCACCAGTTCCAGGGCGATATCATAATACTGCCAGCCCGACAGGCCGGAACGCAGCGAGGTTACCCGCACCGGAAAAGAAAACCGCATCTGAATCCTGGCATCGAAGCTGTCCAGATCGCGCTTGTAGTCATCCAGCGCCGCCTCGATCACCTCGAAACTGAAGCTGCGTTCGGCATGGGCATAAAACGACCGCATGATGCGGCTCATGTTGATGCCCTTCTTTCCGGCATCGAGGCTGACCGTGCCGGTCACGCTGGTTTCCAGCAGAAGATCGCCGCTGTCGCGGGTGTGATAGCGGATCGGCAGGCGGAAATTCGAAATGCCCACATGCTGGATCTGGCGGCGCGCCCCCTTGATCAGGCTGGCAGGGCCGTTCTGCAGGTCCGGCAGGCTTGCCTTGTAGGCGTCATCCACCAGGAAGGCGTCCGGATAGGCGCGGCTCAGCGCCGGGTAGCCTTGCCCCGGCACAAGCAGGGCCACCGAGGCGTCGAGCGTGGCAATCTCGGCATCTGACGATGCCTGCGCCCATTGCCGCAGCAGGGCGAGGGCGGCCTCGGCCTCGACCCGGCCTGGTTTGGCTTGGACAATCGGCGTCCGGACATTCATGCAAGGACCCTTTCCGGTTCACAGGCGATGCTGCACAGATGGATGCAACGCGCCATTTTTCCAACCCGCATCACGGATACGCAGCATAGCGCCAATCAGATCACATCCAGGGCGCGATCAAGGTCGGCAATCAGATCATCGCTGTCTTCCAGCCCGACGGACAGGCGGACAAGGCCGGGCGTGATGCCAAGCCTGGCCTTCTGATCCTCCGGCAGCCGCTGATGCGTGGTGGTCGCAGGGTGGGTGGCGATGGTCCTGGCGTCGCCCAGATTGTTGGAAATCCTGATGATCTTGAGCGCATTCAGGAAGCGGAACGCCGCCTCTTTGCCGCCCTTGATGTCAAAGGCCAGAAGCGTGCCGCCCGATCCCATCTGGCGCAGGGTCAGCGCGTGCTGGGGATGCGATGGCAGGCCGGGGAAGATCACGCGCGACAGGCGGCTGTCCCCGGCAAGAACGCCGGCGATCTTTTCGGCAGACCCGGCCATGGCACGGCAGCGCAGATCCAGCGTCACCATGCCGTTCAGCATGATCCAGGCGGTGAAAGGGCTCATCGAGCCGCCGGTGTGTTTCATATAGGGTTCGACCACCTTGCGGATGAACGGCACCGTGCCGCAGATCACCCCGCCCAGCGCCCGGCCCTGCCCGTCGATATGCTTGGTGGTGGAATAAACCACCACATCCGCCCCCTGATCAACCGCGCGGCTGAAGATCGGCGTGGCGAAGACATTGTCAACAACCGCCAGGGCACCGGCGGTATGGGCAATTTCTGATACCGATTTAATATCAATGACTTCAAGCGTGGGGTTCGAAATCGACTCGAAGAACACCGCCTTGGTGCCGGGCACGACCGCTGCCCGCCACTGGTCCAGATCGGTGCCATCGACGAAGGTCACCCGGACGCCGAAGCGCACCAGCACCTCTTCCAGAATATACAGGCAAGACCCGAACAGGGCGCGCGACGAGACCACATGATCGCCTGCGCGCAGCATCGATACCAGCGCGCCGTTCACCGCCGCCATGCCCGAGGCGGTGGCGAAAGCGTCTTCGGTGCCCTCGATCGCCGCGATCCGCTCTTCGAACATGCGCGTCGTCGGGTTGCCGTAGCGGGCATAGATGAACTCGTCCGCTCCGGCGTGCTGAAACCGCGCCTCGGCCTGCTCGGCACTGTCATAGGCAAAGCCCTGGGTCAGAAAGATGGCTTCAGCCATTTCGCCATACTGGCTGCGGCGGCTGCCCTCATGCACCAGCTGTGTGCGGCGGTTCCAGTCCCTGGTCATCACAGTCCCCTTCGCGGGCGGCCCCGCGCAACAAAAAGCCCCCGGCCATCAAAGAGGCAGCGGGGGCGAAACGACCCAGACCTCTTTAGCGGCTTGTTTAACGTGGCCCGCAATCCGGTAACAAAGCACCACAGGCGACGGCATACGCGCAGACGCGCCTTGCGTCAACAGGGGCGGCAGGACTGTCACCGGGGTGACGTTCAACGGTCATCTCCCTGTTGCGTGGATTGTGTAAAGCCTGCACATATCCCCAAGATATGGGCCTGTGCCATGTCCCTTTTGCCCGTCACCTGCCAAGGCACAATACCGGGGTTCGACGGGGCAGCGCTGGAGCGCAGCCTGGCGGCCCTTCCCCCCCGCGCCCCGGTCGCCGTTCTGATCCATGGCTTCCGCTATGCTCCGGGGGCGGGGATTCACTGCCCGCACGGACATATCCTGTCCCTGACCCCGCGCCGCGATGTGCCGCGCGCCATCAGCTGGCCGCGCCATCTGCGGCTGGCCGGCCCGCAGGACGGGCTGGCGCTGGCCTTTGGCTGGCCGGCGCGCGGCACGATCTGGCAGGCGCAGGCCCGCACCGCCGGGGCGGCTGAGGCCCTTGCCAGCCTTGTCGCCGCCATCCGCCGCCATGACCCGGACCGGCAGGTTGATCTGGTGGCCCATTCGCTGGGTGCGCGCGTCGCCATGGCCGCCCTGCCGCGGGTCGGGGCGGGCAGCATCGGGCGGGTGCTGCTGCTGGCACCCGCCGATTTCCGCGCCCATGCCGAAGCGGCCCTGGACAGCTCTGCCGGCCGCGCCGCCGAGGTGTTCAGCATCACCAGCCGCGCCAATGCGCTGTTTGACCTGTGCATGGAAACGCTGCTGTCCGCCCGGCTGCATGCCAGCCTGGCACAGGGGCTGTCACACCCCCGGCAGAACTGGCTGGACCTGCGGATTGACGATCCGGCCACCGAAACCGCGCTGGCGCGGCTGGGCTTTCCGCTGCGCCCGGCCATGGCGCGCATCTGCCACTGGCAGCCCTATCTGCGTCCCGGGGTCTTTGCGCTGTACCGCGCATTGCTGGCCCGGTCGCTGGGCCAGGGGCAGATCCGCGCCCAACTGCGGGCCTGCGCCCCGCCGCCGGCGGCGGGCGCGCTTGCAGTCCTGCCCCTGGGCGCGGACGCATGACAGGCGGCGCGGCAACGTTCAGCGCTGCGCCTCGTCCTCTTCGATGCCGTATTTTTCCAGCAGCTTGCCTTGCGTCATGAAGAACAAAAACAGCGCCGCCGTCAGGCCGAAGGTCTTGAAATTCACCCAGGCCTCGGTGCTCATCAGGCGCCAGATCACCTCATTGGCCACCGCAAGGGCGGCAAAGAACAGGGTGATGCGCCGCGTCAGGATCATCCAGCCTTCGGGCCGCATCGGCAGGGCTTCCTCCATCACCAGCCGCAGATAGCTTTGGCCGCGCCACAGACCAAAGCCAAGGATGGCGGCAAACAGGGCATAGATCATCGTCGGCTTCATCTTGAAGAAACGCTCGTCGTTGAACCAGACCGACAGGCCCCCGAAGATCACCACCAGAACCACGGTGGCGACCTGCATCTTCGACAGCTTGCCCGTCAGCTTCCACAAAATGCCGGTGGTCAGCAGCATCAGCGGCACAAACAGCGCCGTCATCAGGATGAAGCCGTGATACTCCTGCCCCGCCAGGGTAAAGGTCGCGTCCTTCAGCCGGCTGAAGCCGATGAAGAAGATCGCGATGGGTCCCAGTTCCAGGGCGAGCTTGAGCCAGGGGTTGATCTTTTTCGGTTCGGTCATTGCTTCGCGTCCTGCCAAGCGGGGGCGCGGCCCCGCGTCATCCGAATAGGCAAGTGTGGCAGAAACGCAAGCGGCTTCCCCCGCTTTGCAGCGCCGACGGGCCCCGCCATCAACAGGATGCGGGAAAAATGCCAGCCCCACGGGCTGCCGTACCGGAAAGCACGACCATGATCCGCGCGCGCCGCGCGGTCTGGCCGGGGCCATCGCCCCGGCCAAGCGGTGCCAGTGCCAAGTGCCCGCCAGTGGCGGGTCGGGCGCTTCGCCCCCGCCGGGCCGGGCGCTGGCCTCTCGTGGTGTGGGTTGCACCGGTCTTGGCGGAAGCGTCCCGCCCGGACTGGCGAAAGCGCTTTCACCGCGTCAATGGCAGGGGCCAGCGCCCCTGCCACGGCGCTGCGCCGGGAACAGGACCGGCCGGGGGCCAAAGCCCCCGGCCAGCG
>JADCEL010000019.1 GCA_020250125.1 Rhodobacter sp. | reverse complement strand
TTGGCGGCATGGCCCAAACCGTCTATCGCGGCGTCGAACGGGTGCGGTCCCGCTTCATACTGACGATGGCCGCCAACAACCTCGCCCGGCTGCCAAGGCTGCTGCCCGCATGACACGGAGAACACATGACGCAGGCGCATGCCCTTCAACCAAACCGGCCAAATAAGCAGAGCCATCGTTGCTGTCGCAGGGAAACCGTTCCGGCTCGCCGACTATTTCAGCGGCCTGTTAGTGTCGGCACAATTGTTTTGTACGGGCGATCGGATCATGGCTTTCCACGGCCTGAAGCGCAGTCGGTCCGGGGATGTATCCGCAGCGCAGCGTCAGCCGCCCGCCCTTTCTTCCAGCGCCAGCCAGTCCTCTTCGGCCAGCGCCAGCGCCGCCTGGCGTTCGGCCATCAGATCGGCGGCGCGGCGGGCTTTTTGCGGTTCGCGCAGAAAGATGCCGTCCTGCGCCAGGAAGGCGGTCAGTCTTGCGATTTCGCCTTCGAGGCGGGCGATCCGGGCGGGAAGCGCCTCCAGCCTGTTGCGCTCGGCAAAGCTCAGCGGGTCTGCGCGCCTGCGCGCCTCGGGGCGGGGGCCGGGCGGGGCGGCGGGCGCAGGCGCAGCGGGGCGGGCATCGCGTTCGGCGGCGGCCACACCGCGCTGGGCGGCATAATCGGACCAGCCGCCCGGATAGGCGGTGGCACGCCCCTGCCCTTCCAGCGCCACGGTGGCGGTGGCGACGCGGTCGATGAAATCGCGGTCATGGCTGACCAGCAGAACGGTGCCGGGATAATCGCCCAGAACGTCCTGCAGCAGGTCCAGCGTTTCCACATCCAGATCGTTGGTCGGTTCATCGAGGATCAGCAGGTTGGAGTCGCGCGCCATGATCCGCGCCAGCAGCAGCCGCGCCTTTTCACCCCCCGACAATGACCGGACCGGCGCGCGTGCCTGCGCTTCGTCGAACAGGAAATCCTTGAGATAGCCCACCACATGGCGCGGCGTGCCGCGCACCATCACCTGATCGGCCTGACCCGACACGCGCATCGCCGGATCACCGGTCAGATTGTCCCAAAGGCTGGCATCGGGATCAAGCTGGGCACGGGTCTGATCGAACACGGCGATCTGCAGGTTGGTTCCCAGCTGAACCGTGCCTGCATCGGGTGCAATTTCCCCGGTCAGCAGTTTCAGAAGGGTTGTCTTGCCGACCCCGTTCGGGCCGACAAAGGCCACCCGGTCGCCGCGCAGCACACGCAGGCTGAAATTCCGGACGATGGTCAGCCCTCCGAAGGATTTGCACAGCCCCCTGGCTTCGATCACGCGCTTGCCCGATTGGGTGCCCGCCTCCAGCGCCATCGCCGCCGTGCCCTGACGGCGGATCTGGGATGCGCGTTCGTCGCGCAGTGCTGCCAGCGCGCGCACCCGGCCCTGATTGCGCTTGCGCCGGGCGCTGATACCTTCGACCGCCCATTTCGCTTCGGCCCTGATCCTGCGGTCCAGCTTGTGGCGGGCGTCATCCTCTTGCTCCCAGACGGTTTCGCGCCAGTCCTCGAACCCCTCAAAGCCCGCGTCGCGGCGGCGGACCTGGCCGCGGTCGATCCACAGGGTCGCTTTCGAAAGCGCCCGCAGGAAGGCGCGGTCGTGGCTGATCAGCACAAAGGCCGCGCGGCTGTCGCGCAGCTGCGCCTCCAGCCATTCGATGGCGTCGATATCGAGGTGGTTGGTCGGCTCGTCCAGCAGCATCAGGTCGGGGGCTTCGGCCAACAGCCTGGCCAGCGCCGCGCGGCGTTTCTCGCCGCCCGAGGCATGGGATACCGGGGTTCCGGGACGGAACTTCAGGCCTTCGGCGGCCATGCCAACCCTGTAGTCTTCGCCCTCTCCCAGCGCGCTGGCGGCATAATCCCCCAGCGTGGCAAAGCCCGACAGATCGGGGTCCTGCTCCATATAGCCTACAGAGACACCGGCGGGGACCACGCGGTCACCCCGGTCCGGCTCCACCAGGCCCGCCATCACCTTCATCAGGGTGGACTTGCCCGATCCGTTGCGCCCGACCAGCGCAATCCGGTCGCCCGGCTGGATCACCAGACCAAGATCGTCAAACACCGGCTCGCCGCCGAAGGTCAGCGAGACGCCGGAAAGCTGCAAAAGGGGCGCGCGTGCCATGGGGCGCAGCTAATCGGGCGGGCGGGAAAGGTCAACGCCCCGGTGCGCCCGATTGCGCGCCCGGTGTTCGCCACCTGACATCAGGGACCCCGTGGACGCAGGCATCGGGCACCCGTCCATCATTCATGGGCGAAACGGTGAAACGACCGCCTTGAGCGACACCGGCCATTCCCCCTGGGCATGGCGCGCCCGATCACAGCGCAGGGGGCATCGGCGTGTCCGGGTCAGAGCAGTCGTTCATCTGTTGTGCTGCCATTGTCCGCCTCGGATGAGTTTTTCACGCAAGATGGAGCAAGCATCAGCGCGCCGCCCCAAAAGAAGGCTTCTGTCTGGCGACGGCCCGGTCTTTTTTTTTGCCTGCATTCGGCACACACGAGGCAAAGGGCAACCGAATACGCGGCCATAGGGCCTTTGGGGGCGCGGGAGCGAGGCTGCGATCACATGCGCTCACTCCACTGCTACCGTCACGACCGGGATCGCCCCGGTGAACCGTGATCTTGCCTCGGCACCGATGGACTCAACGACAGGGGTTGCAAGGTCGATCCCCACATCCGCTGTCTCATCTGCCGAGAAGATTGTCGGTTGCGTCCGTGGTATACGCCCGCTGGCGACCTGCACTCCGTCGACAAAGAGCGAGCCGATACCGCCCTTGCCCATGCCGTCACCGTCGTAGGCGAAGTCGAAGCGTATCTCGTGACTGCCCGCAGAGAGGGGCCCTGTGCCCGCGATGGTCGTCCTCTCAAGACCGAGGAAGTTGTAGTGATAGGCGGGAACACCGTTCTCCACATACAGGGACCAGCCGCCGAACCGCCCCCCTTGCGCGATGATGGTGCCATGCCCACCACCCTCCGGCACGTCCACCGTTGCTGTGATCGTCTTCGAGCGGTTCTTGATGTTGATGAAGACATTCTCGGACATGCCGGTCATGCCCTCGGCCAATGTCAGTGTGGTGCGCCCGGCCATGAGGTCAGGGCGCCCGGCAACTGCCGCGTTCACACGCTCGATCGGTCGATCGTCGATCGGCAAAGCGCGATTCCGCCCCGCTTCCACCATGAACATGGTCTTCATCTCGGCCAGCTTCTCCGGCATCTCCTCGGACAGATCATTGGCAAGGCTGAAGTCCTTGGAGGTATCGTAAAGCTCCCAGACGTCATCTGCCAAGGCATGACGGGGCTTTGCTTCCCATGGCGCCTTGTGGATCGTGCGTGCCCACCAACCCTCGTGATAGAGCGCCCGGTTGCCGAAGATTTCAAAATACTGCGTCGTGTGGCGCTCTTCGGCCTGCGGGTCGTCAAAGGTGTAAAGCATGCTCACGCCGTCCATGGGGATTTGCGGCACGCCGTTGACCATATTCGGCTGAGGCAGGCCTGCTGCTTCGAGAACAGTGGGGGCCACATCGATGACATGGGCGAACTGGTCGCGCTGTCCGCCCTTTGCGGCGATGCCCGCAGGCCAGTGAACTGTCACGCCGACCTTGGTGCCGCCGAAGTCCGAGGCCACCTGCTTGGTCCAGGCAAAGGGAGCGTTGAGGGCGACGGCCCAGCCCGCCGCCATGTGGGGATAGGTCTCTGGTCCGCCCCACAGGTCCAGTTTCGGAAGCATGTCCGCGACCTGTTCTTCCACACCGTTGAAGTAGGTCATCTCGCTGAACATTCCGTTCCTGCCACCTTCGGCGCTTGTTCCGTTGTCACCGTAGACAAGAAAGATGAGCGTATTGTCGAGTTGGCCGGTGCTGTCGATAGCCTCGACGACGCGCCCGATCTCGTGGTCAGTCATTTCGACGAAACCGGCGAAGACCTCGGCCTGCCGGGTAAAGAGGGTCTTTTCGTCCGCTGTCAGGCTGTCCCAGTCAGGAATTGCCTCGGGCTTGGGAGGCAGCACGGTGCCTTCGGGAACGAGCCCCGACGCAAGCTGGCGCGCGAGGATTTCTTCGCGCATCGCATCCCAGCCCTGATCGAACGTGCCTTTCCAGCGCGCGCTCCACTCCTGCGGAACGTGATGCGGCGCATGGGTGGCACCGGGGGCGTAGTAGATGAAGAATGGCTTCTCGGGCGTCAGCGCCTTCTGGTACTTGAGCCAGGAAATGGTCTTGTCAGTCATGTCTTCGAGGAAATGGTATTCGGGATCATCCGGCAGTTCGACGGGGGTCACACCACTGTAGATGAACGGTGCCCACTGGTTCGTTTCGCCCCCCATGAATCCATAGAACTCGTCAAAACCCTGACGCGTCGGCCAGCGGTCGTGCGGACCCGAGACGCTGATCTCCCAAGGTGCCGTCTCGTGCCACTTTCCGAAGGCGGCGGTGCTGTAGCCGTTGAGGCGAAGGATTTCGGCCAGCGGCGCGACGGAATCGGGAACCTGCGTCGTGTTGCCGGGAAACGGTGTTCCGGTTTCCGAAATGCCGCCCATGTTGTTGATGTGGTGATTCCGGCCGCTCTTGATGGCCACCCGCGTCGGCGAACACACAGCCGTCGTGTGGAAATCGACAAAGCGCAACCCCTCGGCCGCGAGGCCATCGAAAGTGGGCGTCGTCACCGGGCCGCCGAACGCGCTGGTCCCGGCAAAGCCAAGGTCATCAACGAGAACAATAAGAACGTTGGGTGCCCCTTCCGGCGGTGTCACCTTGAAAAGCGGCGGCGCCGTGGCTTCGCGCACGTCCAGATCCAGAGTGTAGGGAACCGGAGGTGGCATGATCGGCAAGACCGACCGGTCGATCTCCCGGGCCGATGCCGCATTGAACGAAGCGACGACTATGCTCAAAGCAAGTGCCGCCCTAACTTCTGCTTTGAGAAGGCGTTGAGTCCGGTGCTTCATGTTTCCACTCCAGGTCCAAAGATGATGGCCCCCGCCGTCCCAGCCACTGGGGGCGCAAGCCTGCGTCGGCAGGCTTGCACACAATCGGATCGATAACATTGCGATAGATCAATGAACTGAGCCTGATCGACCAAAGCGCTGACGATGGTCTTTGCACAGCCGGTTCAGTGCCTTGCAGCCCAGGCCCTTGTCCGGGTGAAGGCCTGTCCGGGGCACGGGGCGGCCCCCGCCAACCGTCTGCCTGGCGCTGGATCATCACCGCAAAAAAAGTCTCCGTCCGGTCTGACCGCTCTGCCGGGAGTGCTGCGCAGAGGCGCGTGTCCACTGTCGGACAATGGACACTGTCGCGGTGGTTTGTGACGAAGCGGCGGAAGCGCCGGGTCTGGCCTGACAACGCGAAGCCGATGACCTGCGGGCAGACGCGCCTGCGCGGCATGTCGGTGCGCCGGTTGCGCGGCGGTATGACGTGAAGGCCAATCCGGTCTTTGCCCGGCTGCGCAATCGCCACGCTGCAAGGGCGCCGAACAAGGGTGCCCTATCCGCTTGACCGCAGCCGGTCGAGCCGGAACCGGCCACCGTTGGCGCCGATGTCGTGCAGAAACATCCCGGCCAGCATCGACGCCAGAAAGATCGCCGCACCCGGTGCAAAGAGGCCGGTTGCAACAATCGCGGCCAGGGGGAAATACCCGGAAAGCCCCCAACCAAACCCGAACAGAACGCCCCCAAGCAGGGCTTTGCCGGTTGGCGCACCGGCCAGCGCCTGATCCTGCCCCCCAAGAAGTGGCCGGGACAGTCGATGGGTCAGAGCAAGGACCAACACGCCTGCGCCCAATACCGAAAGCAGGCCGATGCCAAGGGTCAGGTCCCGGGGCCCGTCCGGCGTCAGGAAACCCTGCAGAAGCGCAGGTTGAAAAAGCCCCGACAGCATCAGGCCCGTGCCGCAAAGCAAACCGCAAAACAGGGCTGCAAGCCGGATCATGCCATACCGCCATTGCCCAGAATCTGGCGCACGAGCAGGGCTGTGCCTGCGCCTGCCATTATCCCCAAAAGCGTGACTGCGGCGCGTCTGGACCGCAAAGTCACACCATGGATCGCCCCCATCAGGCTGCCGCCAAAACGCGCCGCAATGCCTGCCAGGAGACCCCCGAGAACAAGAAATGGCCAATCCGCCTCGTCTGCCATCTGCTTTGCAACCCCGAGGGCCATCAAAAGTGACGGCGCGATGAAAAGCCCGCCGATGAACGCAATGCTGCCGGCGGCCAAGCCTTCGCGTCCACCCAGCAAACTGCCGATCATCCCCGTGGCGGAGATGATCCGGCCAGTGAGCAGCCACAAAAGCCCCAGCGCCAGCCCGATCATCGCCCCGCCAAGCACAACAGGACCATATGCTCCTTGCAGAAGATCCATGTTCATCTGCCCCGTCCTTCCCACACAGGTTATGTGAGGCGGAGGCCATTTCAAGCGCCAAGTTTCGCCTGATGGCACATTTCGCCTGGTCAACCGAGCGTGACGCAACCACGCTCGGGCCAGCTGGTCACACTTGAAGTCCGCAGCTGTGACCGCTTTCGTGATTTGCCGCGATTGCAATGCTGCATCGCCGTCCGTCCGCTTTCCGCCCTCCACGGCGGTCTTGCAGCAACCGTCTGCCCCGTCCGCAGGGCTGCCCCCCGCAGTTTCATTCCAGCAACCGAAGGCGCAGCATAAGCTGACCGGGAAACGTAACCCGGGCGGGGGCCGCTACCCTGCGGCGAGGCGCAGCAGGCGGGCGCGGGCGGGGGGAATCGCGCGAATCTCCAGCCCGGTGAAGACATGCAGCGTGTTCAGGTCGCGGTCCACCACGGCATGGTCGCTGACCCAGCCGCCCATCAGCAGATAGGTCTTCAACAGCGGTGGCATCGCCCGCATGGCGCGCCTGGCATCGGGGCGGAACAGGCGCAATGCGCGGGCAAAGCGGAAGACATCGGGGGCCTTGACGCGGGGCAGCCAGCGCTTGGGGGCCAGATGGGCGTCCTTCAGCATGGCGAAGGCATCGTGATAGGCCGCCGCTTCGGTGCCCTCGAAAGACGAGCAGCCAAACAGCATTTCGGCCCCCGTCTGATCCACAAAGCGGGTCATGGCACCCCAGGCAACCCGCAGGATGTCGGGATCGCGCCAGTCGGGGTGGATGCAGAAGCGGCCCAGTTCCACCATCGGGCCATCAAAGGCCGCAAGCGCCGACAGATTGTAATGCTGCGCCGAATAGCTGCGCCCGATTTCGGCACCGTTCACCAGCGGCAGCAGGCGAAAGCAGCAGACCAGCGTGCCGCTGGCCGTGTCTTCCACCAGCACATGGCGGCAGGCGGCGTCAAAGGCATCGGCGTCCACACCCGGTGCCGCGGCCGGATCGCGGTCTGCGGCAAGGCCCCGCTTCGCCACAAAGCTGAGGTGGCGCAGCCGCTGGGCGCGCAGAAGATCGGCACCGGACCCGGCGAGGCGCGCAGTGTAGCGGCCCTTGCGCAGTGCAATCATCGGTGCCTCCTGATGCCTTGCGACACGGTTCGGGACCTCTACATAAGACCCGGTGCAGGGAAACACCAGAAACGTAACGTCATTGCGACGCAAGCAAGGATCGCCTCCGCGATGGACAAGATCGAAAAGACCGATGCCGAATGGCGCGCGCAGCTGTCTGACCTGGCCTACAGGGTCACGCGCCGGCACGGGACAGAACGTGCGGGCAGCCATGAAGCCTTTCCGGAAGACGCGGGGCGGTACCATTGCATCTGCTGCGATGCGCCGCTGTTCGACCAGGCGGCAAAGTTCGAAAGCGGCACCGGCTGGCCCAGCTTCTTTGCGCCGCTGACCCCCGAAGCGGTGGGCGAGACGGACGACCGCAGCTTCTTCATGCGGCGTACCGAGGTGCACTGCGCGCGCTGCGAGGCGCATCTGGGCCATGTCTTTCCCGACGGCCCGCCACCCACCGGCCTGCGCTACTGCATGAACGGCGTCGCCCTGCGGTTCGAGCCGGAAGAAACCTGACTGATCCGCCAAGGGAAAACCGCCCGCTCAGGCGCGGCACCGGTCAGAGTCCAGAAAGGCGCGCAGGCTTTTTCTGTCATCTCTTTCAAAGACCTGGTCGGTCACCACAAGCTGCGCCACCCTGTCAAAGCGGAAGGTGCGAAAGGTCTGGCGCAGGTCGCACCAGCCAGAGAACATCCAGCCTTCGTCAAAATTCCAGATCGCCAGTGGGCGCAGGACACGGTCCGTCCGCTGGCCCTGGCCGTCAGTGTAGGTCATCCGGACCATGCGCCGCAGACGGATCGCCTTGCGCACCACCGGCGCAAACCCGGGTGCGCCCGTGCGGCGGCGCAACGAATAGAAGGGCGCATCGGCAAGCTGGCGCAATTCCGGCAAAGGCAGGGTTGCCTGAATTTTTGCGCGCACCTCTTTTGCCGCCAAAGCCAGGGCAGGGTCATCAAGGCTTTCGGCAAAGGACAGCGCCACGGCAAGCGCATCAATCTGCTCATGGGTGAATGTCACCGGGGGCAGATCAAATCCGGGACGAAGCAGGTAGCCCACGCCCGCCTCACCTTCGATCGGCAGCCCGGACCCCTGCAGATGGGCGATGTCCCGATAAATTGTGCGAACGCTGACTTCAAACTGCGCGGCAAGGTCTTCGGCCCGGCTGACGCTGCGGGTCCGCATCTCGTTCACCAGTCTGAAAAGCCGCTCTGCCCGACGCATCACGCCACCCCGAAATCATGACCCTGCCCGTCATCCTACTGCCGATCAGCCTTTCCATACAGGGCGTTTCCGGGCGCAACCGCCTTGCATCCGTAGGCGACCCCCAGACTGCCCGGAGGCCGCTGACACGCCTGCCCCCCGTCAGTCGGCGGCAGAAGCCTCAATTTCGATCATCAGCGCCGGGATTGCCAGCCTTGTGACGCCCAACAGCGTCATCGGCGGCGCGACACCGGCCGATCCCAGACGCACGCCAATCAGATCAAAGTTCTGCAGGGCGGCATCCATGTCTGTTGCGTAGATGGCAAGCCGCGTAACGTTGGCAAGGGACATGCCCGCAGCGGTCAGAACCGCCTCCAGATTGTCAAGGGCAAGGCCGATCTGGCCGCGCATGTCTCCCTCATGCTGCGGATGACCCTGCGCGTCAACGGCAGTCTGACCGGAACAGGTCAGGTGCCGGGTTGCGCCTGCAAGCACCTGCCCCTGATCATAGCCCAGCGTGACCGACCAAGGCCAAGGATTGACGGAAGTTCGCTGCATCTGAGTCCCCTGTTCTGAGATTGACAGATTCTCTTGAACCACAAGGGTCCTGACAGCGTGGTGTCAGGAGTGATGCAGCGGGCATTCCTTGGTGAATCGACGCACCCCTGCAAGCGAACCCGTGACCCGGTGTGGGCGGGCCAACCCATAAGGCGCAGGCCCTTCAAATCTGGCAGGCACCGCTATGACGGTGCGTCGGTGCGAACCCGCAAAAGGCGGCCCGCGCCGCCCTTTCTGCCCTCAGTTCTCGCCGGGAAGGATCTGGCCGGCCGTCACGCGGCCGAAGTTGCCAAGCAGCTGGCCCAGCAAGCTGATGCCTTCGATGTTGCTGTCGGTGACGCGGCGCGACAGGGCGACGACCTGGCCGTCTTCCAGACCGAAGCGCTCGATGTTGGACACGGGCCCGCTTTCGGCGAATGTGATGACCACGACCTGCCGCTGAACCTCTTCAGGGGCAAAGGGGCCGCGCTGCCTGTAGCGGCTTTGCACGTAGTACCAGCGGGTGTCGCCCAAAAGGCCCGAGGCACTGGGCCGCCCCACCGCCCTGGACACGGTCTCGCGGTCGTCCTTGCCAACCGTCAGGACGGCAAGCTCGGCATCCGTGGGCGCAAAGCCGTGGTCGCGGTACAGCGGCGTGCATCCCGCAAGCATCAGGAATCCAAGGCCGGTCAGGGCAAACGCGGCCCGCTGGAAGGCCATCCGGAACAGGGATGTTTCCGGCCTTCTTGCCCTGGGTCGCATGCGCTGCCTCCTGTCACCTTCCGCCGCCTTCTGCCGCCGCTTGCCGTTGCCGCTTGCCTTGCCGGCCGAGGCCCCTTATCCGGCGGTGCCCCGGCTTACGACAGGTCGCAGTTCTGTTCAAGAAAGGAACGCGCGGCGGCGGGGCCATGCGAAAGGAGCATCCGATGGCTGACCCTCTTCCCGTTTCGATGCCGCTGCGCACGGCCGGCCTTGGCACCCGCAAGCCCGTCCGGTTCGACCTCAGGCCCGACGCCGCGCAGCGCAGCGCGCTGGCGCGTCTTCTGGGCATCAGTGCCATTCCCGCACTGCGCTTCAGGGGCGATGTGCGCCCGCTTGGACGGGCCGACCTTGTGCTGGAGGCGCAGCTCGACGCAACCGTGATCCAGCCCTGCGTGATCAGCCTGGCCCCGGTGACGACAAAGATCGGGGCACCGGTGCTGCGCAGGTATCTGCGCGATTATGCCCAGCCGACAGAGGACGAGGCGGAAATGCCGGAAGATGACAGCAGCGAACCCCTGCCCGACAGCATCGATCCCGGTGCCGTGATGACAGAGGCGCTGGCCCTGGCCCTTCCCGATTACCCGCGCGTCCCCGGCGCGGTCTGGGGCGGGGTTGCCGTCGCCCCGCCGGGGGCGATGCCGCTTGGCGAGGCCGATCTGAAACCCTTTGCCGGCCTTGCCGATCTGTCAAAGCGGCTGTCCGGGAACAGCAGCGGGGGGGGCGGAGACACCGGCACCTGAGCCGAAGCACGCGGCACCGCAGGGTGCAGAAACCCCTTGCGCCTTATCGGAATCCCGCTATGTTCCGCCCCTCGTTTCCAGGAAGAAGCCTGCGCGGCCGCTGTGTGCCGGATGCTGTGTTTCTTCTTCATCATCAGGGGCATGTCCCCGCTACCCGAGGTTGAGACATGGCTGTCCCCCAGAACCGAGTCACCAGTTCCAGGCGCAACATGCGCCGCGCGCATGACGCGCTTGTCGCAGGCAATCCCGGCGAATGCCCGAACTGCGGCGAACTCAAGCGCCCGCATCACATCTGCGGGGCCTGCGGCCACTATGATGCACGCGAAGTTGTGTCGCTGACCAGAGAGGTCGATCTGGACGAGGATGCGGCGTAAGCCGCCCTCGCCCGCGCTGCTGACCCATGGCGAGCGGACCTGATACTCCGGCACCGGACGGCAGGCGCATTGTCATTTCCGTCGATGCGATGGGCGGGGATCGCGGGCCTGCGGCGGTTGTCGCCGGAATGCTGGCATCCGCAGCCAAGAACCCCGGGATCGCCTTCATCGTCCATGGCGACGGGGCAGAGCTTGCGCGCCTGATCGGCAAGCGCAAGGGCCTGTCCGGCCGCTGCCAGATCCGCCATGCCCCCCGCACCGTCACGATGAGCGACAAGCCGAGCCAGGTCATGCGCCACGGCGAAGGCACCTCGATGTGGTCCTGCCTGGAAAGCGTGCGCAACGGCGAGGCAACCGTGGCCGTGTCCTGCGGCAATACCGGGGCGCTGATGGCGCTGTCGATGATCCGCCTGCGCAAACTGCCCGGCGTGAACCGCCCCGCCATCGCCTGTCTGTGGCCATCGCGCAATCCGGGCGGGTTCAACCTGATGCTGGATGTGGGCGCGGATGTGAAGGCCGATGCCGAAGACCTGCTGCAATTCGCCACCATGGGTGCATCCTATGCCCGCAACGGGTTGCAACTGGACCGCCCGCGCGTCGGCCTGCTGAATGTCGGCACCGAAGAACACAAGGGCCGGGCCGAACTGAAGCAGGCACATGACCAGATTGCGGCGGCGGCACATTCGGGTGATTTCGACTTTGTCGGCTTCGTCGAAGGCGGCGACATTCCAGGCGACCGGGTGGATGTGATCGTCACCGACGGCTTTACCGGCAACATCGCCCTGAAGACGGGCGAAGGCACGGCCAGGCTGATTTCCGAATTGTTGCGCCTTGCCTTCAACGCCACCTTCCTGTCACGGATTGCGGCCCTGCTGGCGCTGACCTCGCTCCGGCGGCTGCAAAAGCGGATCGATCCGCGCCGCCAGAACGGCGGCGTGTTTCTGGGCCTGAACGGCACGGTGGTGAAATCGCATGGGTCCGCCGATGCAACCGGCGTTTCGGCGGCGATCAAGCTGGCCTTCCAGCTGGCGCAATCAGGCTTTCAGGACCGTCTGGCGGCGCGGGTTGCATCGGCGGGCCGCGCGGGGCAGGATGCCGCTGCGGACAGGGCAATGATCGGTACTTCCGAATGACGATACGCGCCGTGGTCAGGGGTGTCGGGCATTATCTGCCCGACCGGGTGGTCCCGAATTCCGAATTCGAGACCCTGCTGGACACAAGCGACGACTGGATCAGGACCCGGTCCGGAATCGAGCGGCGTCATTTCGCGGCAGAAAACCAGACGACATCCGATCTTGCGGCGCGCGCGGCCCGCGCGGCGCTGGCCGACGCAGGCATGGTGCCGGACGACATTGACGCGATCATCGTCGCCACCTCGACCGCCGATCTGACCTTCCCGTCGGCGGCAACCATGGTGCAGGCGGCGCTTGGGATGACGCGCGGCTTTGCCTTTGATGTTCAGGCGGTCTGCGCGGGGTTTGTCTATGCCCTTGCCAATGCCAGCGCGCTGATTGCCTGCGGTCAGGCGCAGCGCATTCTGGTGATCGGCGCCGAAACCTTTTCGAAGCTGATGGACTGGACCGACCGGTCCACCTGCGTGCTGTTTGGCGATGGTGCCGGGGCGCTGGTGCTGGAAGCGGCAGAGGGGGGCGGCACATCGGCAGACCGGGGAATTCTGGCCACCGACCTGCATTCGGACGGCCGGTTCAAGGACCTGCTCTATGTTGACGGCGGGGTGTCCACCCGGTCAACCGGCCTGCTGCGGATGCAGGGCAAAGAGGTGTTCCGCCATGCGGTGGAGAAGCTGGCCCAGACCGCCCACACATCGCTTGAAAAGGCCGGGCTGACAGCGGCGGATGTGGACTGGATCGTTCCGCATCAGGCCAATCTTCGCATCATCGCCGCAACCGCGCAGCGCATGCAGGTCCCGATGGAGCGGGTGGTGATCACCGTGCAGGATCATGGCAACACCTCTGCCGCATCGATTCCCCTTGCCCTGTCTGTCGGACGCCGGCGCGGGCAGATCAAGGAAGGTGATCTGATCGTGACCGAAGCCATCGGCGGCGGGCTGGCCTGGGGATCGGTGGTTCTTCGCTGGTAGGCGGTCTGAATAGCCTGCCACAAGGCATTGATATTGACTTGGCTTTTCAAAGCGCCCAATCTTGCCCGAAACACCGGGGGATCAGGATGAGTGACAAGACACTGACGCGTATGGATCTGAGCGAGGCCGTGTTCCGTGAAGTCGGCCTGTCGCGCAATGAATCAGCCCAACTGGTCGAGACGGTGCTCCAGCACATGTCCGACGCGCTGGTTCGGGGCGAAACTGTCAAGATCTCGTCCTTTGGCACCTTTTCGGTGCGGGACAAGACGGCCCGGATCGGGCGCAATCCAAAGACCGGCGACGAGGTTCCGATCAGCCCGCGCCGGGTTCTGACCTTCCGCCCGTCGCATCTGATGAAGGATCGCGTCGCAGCCGGCACCTGGCGCTGAGGTACGCATCCCGCATGGAAAAGTCGCGCGACGCCTTCCGCACCATCAGCGAAGTCGCCGATCTTCTGGGTACACCGGCGCATGTGCTGCGGTTCTGGGAAAGCCGGTTTCCCCAGATCCGCCCCGTCAAGCGGGCGGGCGGGCGGCGATACTACCGCCCGTCCGATGTGGCGCTGCTGTCGGGCATCAAGCGCCTGCTGCATGGCGATGGCCTGACCATTCGCGGCGTGCAGAAGGTGCTGCGCGAAAACGGCATCCGCCATGTGATGGCCCTGGCCGAAGGACCGATTCCCGGGGATGTGCCCGGGGTGACGCCGACCGGGGACGGGACCTTGCCGGTGGCCGCAGTTCTGGCCTTTCCCGATCCGGCGGCCGGGCGCGATCCGCCCGGAACAGCGTCCCTGCCGCTTTGGTCCGCCGGCCCGCCGCCAGGGCAGGACCGCGTCCGGCCCGATCCTGCGCAACCGGCACCCGACAGCGGCGGTGCCCTGCTGCTGACACAGGCGCTGAGCGCCGGTCCGGTCGCCCCCCTTGTCACCGACCCGGACCACAGGCCAGCGGCAAAGGCCGCTGCACCCGTCCAGGCGGCGGCGGGTGCCCCCGCCGATGTGGAAACCCTGTCCGGCGACCCCGGATTGGCCGGTGTGATCGCGGCGCGGCTGCGGGCCCTTGATGGCGCACAGGTGCAGGGCCAGCGCGCGGGGATGGCGGCGGCGGCGGTGCGCCTGCGGGCGTTGCGGGCCCGTCTGGCCGCCGCCGCAGGGGTGGGCGGACCCTGACATCCCCATGCGCTTTATGGCTTGCCCCCGCGCGGAAAACCGGTATCTCTCCGCCTTGTCGGGCCGTAGCGCAGCCTGGTTAGCGCGTCCGTCTGGGGGGCGGAAGGTCGCGAGTTCGAATCTCGCCGGCCCGACCAGCACGAAACCGCCCGCCCCCGCAAGGGATGCGGGCGGTTCCGTTTGAAGGGGGCGGAAACGCGGAATGGCAGACGGTGTTCTCCCCTCGCAGGCCCTGCGCGCGATGATCGCCAGGGGCGAGATTGCCGCCGGCCCGGCGGTGCTGGCCGCACAGATTCAACCCGCAAGTCTGGACCTGCGCCTTGGCAGCCTGGCCTACAGGGTGCGCGCTTCGTTCCTGACCGGCCAGGGGCGGCGGGTGGCAGACCGGATTGCCGAGTTCGAGATGCACCGCGTGGATCTGTCCGGCGGGGCGGTTCTGGAAAAGGGCTGCGTCTATGTCGTGCCGCTGATCGAGCATCTGGCACTGCCGCCCGCCGTTTCGGCGGTGGCGAATGCCAAAAGTTCGACCGGGCGGCTTGATCTGCTGACGCGCACCATCACCGACGGCGGGGTGGAGTTTGACCGGATCGCGGCAGGATACACCGGGCCGCTTTATGCCGAAATCTGCCCGCGCAGCTTTTCGGTGTTGGTGCGCCCCGGACAGCGGCTGAACCAGATCCGGTTCCGCAGCGGCCAGGCGACCCTGTCGGATGCCGACCTGCAGGCGCTGCATGCCCGCGATGCGCTGGTGGATGGGGTTGCGATGATCTCGGACGGATTGGGCTTTTCGGTGGACCTTGTGCCGCGGCAGGGCGATCTGGTGGGCTACCGGGCCAAGCCGCATACCGGCGTGATCGACCTTGACCGGATTGCAGCCTATGAGCCGGGGGATTACTGGGAAGAGGTGCGCAGCCGCGAGGGGCGCATCATCCTGGACCCCGGCGCATTCTATATTCTGGTCAGCCGCGAGGCGGTGACGATTCCGCCGGACCACGCTGCGGAAATGGCCCCCTATCTGGCGATGGCGGGCGAATTCCGGGTGCATTACGCCGGCTTCTTCGACCCCGGCTTTGGCCACCGCAGCGCCGGGGGATCGGGGGCGCGCGGGGTGCTGGAAGTGCGCTGCCACGAGGCCCCCTTCGTGCTGGAACACGGGCAGATCGTGGGCCGGCTGGTGTACGAACGCATGGCAGAGGTGCCCGATACGCTTTATGGCGCGGGGCTGGCGTCGAACTATCAGGGGCAGGGGCTGAAGCTGTCGAAGCATTTCCGGTAGGGGATGGGGCGGGCCCAGAGGACCCGAAAGCAAACGTCCGGTGGACGTTTGCCGGGTCCGATTGCCGAAGGGCGCAAGCCCGCAGGCAAGGGGTTCTCCACCGGCGCATAGGTCCGGAAATCCGCCCGCGCCTGCCTGGGCTGGCGCGGCAACGCGCCTGCCAGGGGGCAGGCAGGCGCGGGCGGATTTGACGCGGGTCAAATCCGCCACGAAAACAGATGTGCCGTCAAGAAACACAAGGTGGACAGCGGGCGAACATCGACGAGACCAGGCTGCCCTCAATCCCCGAACAGCTCGGACTGGCCCTGAGGGGCGGCGTCATCCTCGTCCCCGTCCTTCGCGAAGCTGCCGGGCAGCGGGCGATTGTCCAGCAATCCCGCCTGCCGCAATTCCTTCAGACCGGGCAGATCACGGGCGGATTCAAGGCCGAAGTGATCGAGGAAGCTTTCCGTCACCACAAAGGTCACCGGCCGCCCCGGCGTCATGCGGCGGCGGCCAAAGCGGATCCAGTCCAGTTCCAGCAGCTGATCAATGGTGCCCCGGCTGACGGCGACGCCACGAATTTCTTCGATCTCGGCCCGCGTCACCGGCTGGTGGTACGCGATGATCGCCAGCGTCTCGATGGCCGCGCGCGACAGCTTGCGCGTCTCCACCGTTTCCTTCTGCATCAGATAGCCCAGATCGGGGGCGGTGCGAAACGCATAGGCGTCCCCCACCTTGACCAGATGAACCCCCCGCCCGTCGTAGCGGCGGCGCAGGTGGGCCAGCGCCCCGGCGGCGTCGCAGCCCTGCGGAAGGCGCGAGGACAGGTCCGCCAGCGTCAGCGGCTCTGCCGTGGCGAACAGAATCGCTTCGACCATCCGTTCCTGCTCGCCCATCGGGGGCGCATCAAACAGCAACTTCTCCGAAGGCTCCGTCATGCGTCGCGCCTGCGGATCTGGATCGGGGCAAAGGATTCGGGCTGGCGCAGCTCGATCTGGCCGCGCTTGGCCAGTTCCAGAACGGCGGCAAAATGGGCAGCCGTGGCCGACCGGCGCCGCTGCGGGTGCAAATCCCACCCGTCCGGCAGATAGCTGACAAGATCGGTCCAGTCCCCGGCATAGCCGATCAGGCCGCGCATCCGCTCCAGCGCCTGTTCCATGGTATAGACATGCTGGCGGTCCATCACAAAGGGGCGGAATTCATCGCGCGTCCGCGTCCGGGCATAGGCCTGCATCAGGTCCAGCAGAGTGGCGGAATGGCGCACGCGGCGGATGCGCATGACGTCTTCGGGAATGCCGCGTCCGAAAAAGTCGCGCCCCTTGCGGTCGCGCGCCATCAGACGGGCCGCCGCCTCGCGCATGGCTTGCAGACGCTCCAGCTGAAACGCAAGATGGGCAGCCAGCTCATCCGCCGACGGCCCGGCCTCGGCGGGATCGGGGGGCAGCAGCAAGCGCGACTTGAGATAGGCAAGCCAGGCGGCCATAACCAGATAGTCTGCGGCAAGTTCGATCCGCAACGCCTTTGCCTGGTTCACAAATTCCAGATACTGCTCAGCCAGCCGCAGCACGGAAATGCGCCGCAGATCGACCTTCTGCGTGCGCGACAGCATCAGCAGCAGGTCAAGCGGGCCTTCAAACCCGTCCACATCGACGATCAGCGATCCGGCAACGATCCGGGCTTCGACAGACGGGCCCTGATCCCAGTCGTCAGGCATTGGCCCGGCCCTGCACAAGCGGCCGCAATTCCGCCTCCAGCGCCGCCGGATCGGCCCCGTCGGGGGCGCGCCGCGCCGCCAGCGCCGCCCCGGCGCGCGCCAGTGCGGCCCCCGCCAGCACGCCGGAGGCCGCCGCAACGGCCTGCATCTCATCACGCTTGCCGTTGCAGTGCAGCATCACGTCGCAGCCCGCGCGTCGCGCCGCCGTGGCCCGTTCGGCCAGGGTGCCGGACAGGGCCTGCATCGACAGATCGTCTGTCATCAGCAGGCCGCCAAAGCCGATCTCCTCGCGGATCATCCGGATCATCGGGGCCGAACAGGTTGCCGGCCGGTCATCAAAGGCCGAAAACACGATATGCGCAGTCATGCCAAGGGGCAGGTCTGAAAGGGCGCGGAAGGCGGCGAAATCACTGTCCCGCAGCGCCTGGGCAGCTTCGGCCACGCGCGGCAGGTCCATATGCGTGTCCATCGTGGCACGGCCATGTCCCGGCATGTGCTTCATCACGGGCAGCACGCCGCCGTCCTGCAATCCACCCGCTACCGCCCGCGCCACCGCAATGACCGTGGCAAGGTCACGTCCATGGCAGCGGTTGCGCAGGAAAGGATGGGTCAGCGGCCCGGCGATATCGACGACCGGGGCGCAATTGCCGTCAATGCCAACCGCGCGCAATTCGACCGCGATCAGCCGGGCGCGCAGATACATCGCGCGGGGCGCATGGGGCCCTGCGGCATCGACCATGTCCAGCGCTGGCGGCCATTCGCGCCAGTGCGGCGCGCGCAGGCGCTGCACCCGCCCGCCTTCCTGGTCGACAAAGACCGGCGCATCGCGCCCCACCGCGTCGCGCAGATCGCCCGTCAGGCGCCGCAGCTGGTCAGGCGAATCGACGTTGCGGGCAAACAGGATGAAACCCCAGGGCGAGGTTTCGGCAAAAAAAGACCGCTCGCCGGCCCGCAGCACGGTGCCCTCGCAGCCCAGGATGCAGGCCGCAATGGCGTTCATGGACGGTGTGCGACCGGGATGCAGCTTGCATTTTCGGCCAGCAGCGCCGAACAGAAGCGGCGGGCGTCGGCCTCATCCTCGAACCCCAGCGCCCGCAGGCGCACAAAGCTGCGCCCGCCGCTGTCGGCCTTTTGCAGAACCATGGCCTTGGGGGCAATCAGCTCTCCGAACCGGGCCTGAAGCTGCGCCCATTCGCGGCGCGCGCCTGCCTCGTCATCGAAGGCGCCCAGTTGAACCAGCCGCGTTCCCGCAGCGATCGACGTGACATCCACCTCTCCGCCGGCCGGGGCGGCGTCTGCGGCCGTCAGCGCGGCCGGGGCAAGGATGGGGTCGCCCGACCCGTCGCCTTCGGGGCGCCGTTCAGGGCGCGGCGACCGGACTACGGCCCCGGGGGGCGCAGGTTCGGCAGAGGCCAGAACCCCCGACTGCATCGGCTCGGCACCCAGCGCTTCGGCCAGGGCAGATTCCACGGCGGCTTCCATCGACAGGTCCGCACCGGCAACCGCCGTATCGGTGGCCCCCGCGTCTGCCGAAGGTGGCGCAGCCAGGGGCGTTTGCGCCACCTGCCCCACCGGGTCAACGGGCACGATCATCCCGAAAGGCGGCACAGTCCCGTCCGGGGCAGAGGACGGGGCGTCGGACGGCGGGACGGCGGCGTCGCCGGCAACCGGCTGATCCGCCGGCGAAAGGCCGAACGGGCGCGGCGCAAGGGCGATCTGATCGGGAAGCGGCGCAGCCGCACCTTCGGCAGCCACATCGTTCACCGACAGGCCGGTATGGGCGATGACCTCTCCGCCCGGGTCTTGCGGGGCGACCCGCATCGGGCCTTCCAGCGCGCGCACCACCGGAATGCCCGAGACGTCGCGCACCGCCAGATTGTACCCCCAGATCACCAAGCCCAGGACAAGCGCGACCGAGGTGACCGCACCTGCGGCATTCATCAGCCATTCCACCCGCCCCGGTCCGGAAGAAGACGGGTAGCCCGGAAAATCTTCGTCATCCACGACTGCCATGCTCTGCCCCACTGGCCCGGCGGGTGGAGGCACCGGGCTTGTCTTGCCTGTTGCTGCCGGTCGTTGCGCTTGTTGTCAGCGCATTTCCTCGACCGGCGTAACACCCAGAATAGCAAGACCTGCAGAAATCACAACGCCTGCGGCCCGGACAAGGGCAATTTTCGCCTGAGACGTGGCCTTATTGTCCTGAATGAAGCGCAAGGTGGCATCGTCATTGCCCCGGTTCCACAGACCGTGCAGGTCTGACGCCAGTTCATAAAGGTAGAACGCCACACGGTGCGGCTCGTTGCCGCGCGCGGCAATCTCGACCAGACGCGGCCATTCGCCGATCTTGCGGGCCAGATCCAGCTCTGCCGCGTGGGACAGAAGGCGCAGGTCCGCCGCCGCCAGCGCGGCATCGTCGCAGTCGATGCCGGCCTCGCGCGCCTTGCGCAGCACGGAATTCACCCGCGCATTGGCATATTGCACATAAAAGACCGGGTTGTCTTTCGACTGTTCCAGCACCTTGTCAAAGTCGAAATCCAGCGTGGCATCGTTCTTGCGCGTCAGCATGACAAAGCGTGTCACGTCCGCCCCCGCCTGTTCGACCACGTCGCGCAGGGTCACGAAGGTGCCTGCGCGCTTGCTCATCTTGAACGGCTCGCCGTTCTTCCACAGCTTGACCAATTGGATCAGCTTGATGTCCAGCGGCACGCGCCCGTTCGACAGGGCTGCGACGGTGGCCTTCATCCGTTTGACATAGCCGCCATGATCGGCCCCGAAAATATCGATCAGCGCATCAAAGCCGCGTTCGACCTTGTCGTAGTGATAGGCGATGTCGGGGGCGAAATAGGTCCAGCTGCCATCCGATTTCTTCACCGGGCGGTCGACATCATCGCCGAATGCCGTGCTGCGGAACAGGGTTTGAACGCGCGGTTCCCAGTCTTCGGGTTCCTTGCCCTTTGGCGGTTCCAGCCTGCCTTCATAAACAAGCCCAAGCGCGCGCAGCCGGTCGATGACCTTTTCGATCTGGCCCGTGCCGTACAGCGCCTTTTCAGACGAATAGACGTCCATCGTCACACCCAGCAGCGCCAGGTCATCGCGGATCATGTCCATCATCCGCCGGGACGCAAAATCGCGCACCGTGACCAGCCAATCGGACTCCGGCCTGTCCAGAAGGGCAGTGCCGAAGGTTTCCTTCAGCGCCTCGCCCACCGGTACCAGGTAATCGCCGGGGTACAGCCCTTCGCGGATTTCCGGCTCCAGCCCGTTGGCCTCGCGGTAGCGCTCATAGGCCGACCGGGCCAGCACATCCACCTGCGCGCCGCCGTCGTTGATGTAGTATTCGCGCGTCACGTCATGGCCGGTATAGGACAAAAGCCGCGCCAGCGCGTCGCCGAACACCGCCCCCCGCACATGGCCGACATGCATCGGCCCCGTCGGGTTGGCCGAGACGAATTCGACATTCACCTTCTGTCCCCGCCCCAGGTCCGAGCGCCCGTAATCTGTGCCTTCGGCCAGCACGGCGCGGATCAGCCCCTGCCAGACCCAGGGGTGCAGCCGCAGGTTCAGAAACCCCGGCCCGGCCACGTCTGCCCCGGCAATGCGCGGGTCGGCGGCAAGGCGGGCGGCCAGCGCATCGGCGATGGTGCGGGGGGGCAGGCCCGCAGGCTTTGCCAGCACCATGGCGGCATTTGTTGCCATATCGCCATGTGCGGCATCGCGCGGCGGCTCCACCGTGACCGGGGCAAAGTCCAGCCCGGCGGGCAGGTGCCCGTCACGGGTCATCCGGCCCAGCGCATCGGTCACAAGGCTGCGGATATCGGCGAAAAGGTTCATGGCGGCGTCCTGTCTGATCCCCTGCCTGTGCCAGAGGGGCGCGCTTGCGTCAATGGCGGCAGGGTCAGCCGCACAGGCGCTGGTGTTCGGCCAGCGCGAAGCGGTCGGTCATGCCAGCCACGTAATCGGCCACGATCCGCGCCAGCGCGGTTTCATCCGCCGCGCGGGCAATGTCAGGCTGCCATTCGGCGGGCAACAGCGCGGGACGCGACAGGAACAGCGGGAACAGATCGTTGATCACCTGCGCCACCCTGGCGCGTTCCTGCATCACCGAAGGGGCCCGGTACATGCGGGTGAACAGGAAACTGCGGATCACCTTCAACTCCTGATACAGCGGCTTGGAAAAGCGGATCACCGTGGCCCCCATATCACGAATCTCGTCCACCGACCGGGGCCGGGCCGCCTTTAGCCGGTTGCGGGCCACAGCAATCACATCTTCCACCATGCGACCGAAGACGCGGCGCAGCGCCTCGTGCCGCCGCCGCATCGGATCAAGGCCGGGATAGATCGCATCCACCTCGGCAAAGGCGGGGCCGGTGACGGGCAGCCCCATCAGATCACCTTCGGTGAACAGGCCCGAGCGCAGGCCATCGTGCAGGTCATGGTGCGAATAGGCGACATCATCGGCAATGGCGGCCACCTGGGCTTCGGCGCTGGCGTAGCTGTCGAGCTCCAGGTCCCATTCGGCATCGGCCTCGGCCAGGGCACAGGGCAGCGGGGCGGCCACCGGGCCGTTGTGCTTGGCAATGCCTTCCAGGCTTTCCCAGGTCAGGTTCAGCCCGTCGAATTCGGCATAATGCCGTTCCAGCCGGGTGACGATGCGCATGGCCTGGGCGTTATGGTCGAACCCGCCATAGGGAACCATCAGCGCCTCCATCGCGTCTTCGCCGGTATGGCCGAAGGGGGTGTGGCCCAGATCATGGGCCAGGGCGATGGCCTCGGCCAGGTCGGTGTTCAGGTTCAGCACACCCGCGATGGTGCGCGCAACCTGGGCCACCTCGATCGTATGGGTCAGGCGGGTGCGGTAATAATCGCCCTCATGTTCGACGAAGACCTGCGTCTTGTGCTTGAGCCGGCGGAAGGCCGAAGAATGGATGATCCTGTCCCGGTCGCGCTGAAAGGGCGAGCGGAACGTCGACATGCGTTCGGCGTGCAGGCGGCCGCGGCTGGCCTCGGGGTGGCAGGCATAGGGGGCAAGCATGATGGCCTTACCTTGTGAACATCCGCGCCCGAGCCTATAGTCAAGCGGGCAGTGAAAGGATACGGAGAATGTCGATGCTGACACTGACGCTTCCGCCGCGCGTGACGGACCGCGCCTTTGAACGGCTGGCCGAAATCGCGGCTGCCACCGGCGATGCGCGCCCGCTGCGCGTTGCGGTC
Organism: Rhodobacter sp.; assembly: GCA_020250125.1. GTDB lineage: Bacteria > Pseudomonadota > Alphaproteobacteria > Rhodobacterales > Rhodobacteraceae > Aliitabrizicola. The sequence continues at coordinate 5,479 of JADCEL010000019.1, read as the reverse complement.
GAAGGCGGCGGCTGTTCCGGCTTTCAGTATGACATCCGGCTGGATGCGGCCGGCCCCGATGATCTGGTGCTGGAAAAGAACGGGGCCACGGTGCTGGTCGATCCGGTATCGCTGCCCTTTCTGGAAAATGCGGTCATCGATTTTTCCGAAGAGCTGATCGGGGCACGGTTTGTGGTGCAGAACCCCAATGCTTCTTCGTCCTGCGGCTGTGGCACCAGCTTTTCGCTGTAGGGCCGGGCGCGCCGGGCGGGCGCGCGATGACATGCGGGGACTGTCCCTGCCGGTGCAGGAAGGGGACAGCGATGAAGATCGCCACATTCAACGTCAACGGCATCAAGGCCCGGATCGAAACGGTAACGGCCTGGCTGGCGGCCAGCGCGCCCGACGTGGCCGTGCTGCAAGAGATCAAGTCGGTTGACGGGGGCTTTCCGCGCGAGGTGTTCGAAGACCTCGGCTACCGGGTGGAAACCCACGGGCAGAAAGGGTTCAACGGGGTTGCAATCCTGTCAAAGCTGCCGCTGGAGGATGTGTTGCGCGGCTTGCCGGGCGGAGAGGGCGACGATCAGGCGCGCTGGATCGAGGCGACGGTGATCGGCGCACGGGCAGTGCGGGTCTGCGGGCTGTACCTGCCCAACGGCAACCCGGCCCCGGGGCCGAAATATGACTACAAGCTGGCCTGGATGGAGCGTCTGCGCCAGCGGGCGCTGCTGCTGCTGGAAACTGAAGAGCCGGTGGTGATGCTGGGGGATTTCAACGTGATCCCGCAGCGCGAGGATGCGGCAAAGCCCGATGCCTGGCTGACGGATGCGCTGTTTCTGCCCGAAAGCCGCGCCGCCTTCCGCCGCATCCTGAACCTGGGCTTCACCGATGCGGTGCTGGCGCTGAACCCCAGCCCCGGCTACACCTTCTGGGATTATCAGGCGGGCGCGTGGGAGCGCGACAACGGCATCCGCATCGACCATGTGCTGCTCAGCCCGCAGGCGGCGGACATCTTGCAGGATGCGGGGATCGAGAAGGGGATGCGCGGCGGCGACAAGCCGTCGGACCATGTGCCGGTGTGGGTTGATCTGGCGGCGTAAGGGGGGATAGTCCCGAAGACATACCGCAAAAGCCCGGGAGTCACCGCGCCGGGTGCCTTTCTGCAGCAGACTTTTCTCCTGGCGGATTTGACCCGCGTCAAATCCGCCCGCGCCTGCCTGCCCCCTGGCAGGCGCGTTACCGCGCCCGCCCAGGCAGGCGCGCGCGGATTTGCGGACCCATGCGGCTGTGGAGACCCCCTTGCCTGCGGGCTTGCGCCCTTCGGCAATCGGACCCGGCAAACGTCCACTGGACGTTTGCTTTCGGGTCCTCTGGCGCCCCCCCCTACACCGCCGGCATCCGCGCCTCGACCATGCCCACATACCAGCTTGACCCGAACGGGATCGCGCTGTCATCGAAGTTATAGGCGGGGTGATGCACCATCGCCGTGTCACCATTCCCGAGGAAAATATAGGCACCGGGGCGTTCGTTCAGCATGAAGCTGAAATCCTCGGCCCCCATCAGGGGCGGCGTGTCCACGTCCACGGTGCCGGACACCGCTTTGGCCACTTCGGCGGCATAAACGGTGTTCTCGGGCGCATTCATCGTCACCGGATAGCCGCGGCGGTACTCCACCTTGGCCACCGCCCCCAGCGCCGCCGCCGTGCCGGTGACGATTTCCGTCACCCGGCGTTCGACGTAATCCTGCACGGCGGGGTCCATTGTGCGCACCGTGCCCTTCATCGTCACCACCTGCGGGATCACGTTATGCGCGGTGCTGTCGGTGGCCACCGTGCAGACCGAGACCACGACCTGCTTCAGCGGATCGACCCCGCGCGAGGCGATGGTTTGCAGCGCGACGATGACATGGGCGGCGACCACGGTGGTGTCGATGCAGTCATGCGGCCTGGCGGCATGGCCGCCCTTGCCGGTCACGGTGATGTCGAACTGGTCGGCGGCGGCCATCATCGCGCCGGGGCGGATCGCGAAATGGCCCACGGGAATGCCGGGCATGTTGTGCATGCCGTAAACCTCCTGAATGCCGAAGCGGTCGATCATCCCGTCCTGCACCATTTCGCGCCCGCCGCCGCCACCCTCTTCGGCGGGCTGGAAGATCACCACGGCGGTGCCATCGAAATTCCGCGTCTCGGCCAGGTATTTCGCCGCCCCCAGCAGCATGGCGGTGTGGCCATCGTGCCCGCAGGCATGCATCCTGCCGGGAGTCCTCGAGGCATAGCCAACCCCGGTCTGCTCGGTGATCGGCAGCGCATCCATGTCGGCGCGCAGCCCGATCACCCGGCCCGAGGCGGCATTGCGCCCCCGGATCACGCCGACAACACCGGTGCGCCCGATGCCTTCAACCACCTCATCGACGCCGAAGTCGCGCAGCAGGGCCGCCACCTTGCCTGCGGTGCGCTGCACATCGAACAGCAGTTCGGGATGTTCGTGGAAATCATGCCGCCAGGCGGTGATCTCGGGCAGAAGTTCGGCAAGGCGGTTCTTGATGGGCATGATAGGGTCCTGTCAGACTGGGATGGGGGTCAGGTTACGCCTTTCCTGCCGGGTCGCAATATGGCGCGCGGCCCTGTCGGCAGCGCGCGGCCCCCGCCCCGGAGTTGCGTTGCTTTCCCCCTGTCGCCGGACGGCCCATTTGCTATCCTGCGCCCCGGACAACCGGCGGAGGGGCGGCATGACCATCAGGGCACTGGTCTGGGGCGAGAACGTTCACGAACGCAAGAACAGGGTCGTGGCGCAGATTTACCCGCAGGGTATGCATCAGGCGATTGCCGATGCGCTGAACGCGGATCCCGCGATCCGCGCCGGAACCGCGACACTGGACCAGCCCGGCCATGGCATCACGCCGCAGCGTCTGGCACAGACGGATGTGCTGCTGTGGTGGGGCCATGCCGCGCATGGCGATGTGTCGGATGCGGTGACGGATATGGTCTGCAATGCGGTCTGGTCGGGCATGGGGGCGATCTTTCTGCATTCCGCGCATTTCTCCAAACCCTTCAGGCGGCTGATGGGCGCGCCCTGCAACCTGACCTGGCGCGAAGCGGGCGAACGCGAACGCCTGTGGCTGACCACGCGCAACCACCCCATCGCCGCCGGCCTTCCCGACCATTTCGAACTGGAAAACGAAGAGATGTACGGCGAGCCCTTCGGCGTGCCGGAACCGCTGGAAACCGTCTTTGTCAGCTGGTTCCAGGGCGGCGAGGTGTTCCGCTCCGGCCTGACCTGGCGGCGCGGGGCGGGCAATGTGTTCTACTTCCGCCCCGGTCACGAAACCTATCCGACCTATCACGACGCCACCGTCCAGACCGTGCTGCGCAACGCGGTGACATGGGCGCATAACCCGGCCCCCCGGCTGGCAGACCCCGGTGCCGCACCCAATGTGCCGGTCGCCAGGGCGCTGGAGCCGATCACCGAACGCGGCCCGCGCCTGCATCACGATGGCGAAGACGGCTTGCGCTGACCCTGAAAGGAGGCATCATGCCCGAACAGGTCCGCCTGTTGATCCTTGGCACCGGCGGCATGGCCAAGACCCATGCCGAGGCCTTTGCCGCGATTCCCGGCGTGGTGCTGGCCGCCGGGGTTGACACCCGCGCTGACGCGCTGGCGGCCTTCTGCGACCGCCATGGCATCGCCCGGCGGTTCACCACACTGGATGCGGCGCTCGACTGGGGCGGGTTCGATGCCGTGGCCAATGTCACCCCTGATGCCGCGCATTTTCCCACCACGATGCCGCTCCTGGCGGCGGGGCGGCATGTGCTGTGCGAAAAGCCGCTGGCAACCAGCCATGCCGATGCCCTGGCCATGGCGGCAGCGGCGGCCGGGGCGGGCGTGGTCAACATGGTCAACCTCAGCTACCGCAATGTCCCCGCCCTGCAGGCGGCGGCGCGGATGGTGGCCGGGGGGGCCATCGGGGCGGTGCGGCATTTCGAGGCAAGCTATCTGCAAAGCTGGCTGACCCAGCCCGCCTGGGGCGACTGGAAGACGGAAAGCAAATGGCTGTGGCGGCTGTCTTCCGCGCATGGCTCCAAGGGGGTCCTGGGGGATGTCGGCATCCATATTCTGGACTATGCCACCCATATCGCCGGGGCGGACCCTGCCGAGGTGTCCTGCCGCCTGACCACCTTCGAGAAGGCCGAAGGCGGGCGGATCGGCGACTATGTGCTGGATGCCAATGACAGTTTCACCCTGCATCTGGCGCTGACCAACGGGGCTGTGGGCACGGTGTCTGCCACGCGCTTTGCCACCGGGCATCTCAACGACCTGCGCCTGCGCCTGTATGGCGACAAAGGCGGGCTGGAGGTGCTGTTTGAGAGGGGCGAAAGCCGCCTGAACGCCTGCCTTGGCGCAAACATCGCCACCGGCACATGGGAAGCCGTGCCCACGCCGGAGGTTCCCACGATCTACCGGCGCTTCATCGACGCCATTCGCGGGACAGGTGCCGGCCAGCCCGACTTCGCGCGCGGGGCCGCCCTGCAGCAGGTGCTGGACCTGGCCGAGGCTTCGGCCCTGGCCGGATGCCGCAGCCTGCCGGTTGCGGACTGACGGGCGCGGCGCGGGCAGGTCTTTTCCGGGGGGCGTTCCCTGCTGGTGTTCGCCACCCGACAGAAGGTTGCCGGCCTGCCTCAGCCGTGCCCCCGCTTGCCCGGGCGAAGGACCGACCGGCAGCGTTGGGGCCTATGGGTCGTTCGCATCCGCGCTGTCGTCGACGTGATCGGCAGAAGGCCGACGATGGCGTGTTTCCACGCCTCTGTCAGGCCTGCATGGCCGCACTACCGGGCAGATGCCGCAAGGCTTTTCAGCACGGCCAGTGCTTCCATCGCCCGATCCTCCGGAACAAAGACATGGTCGTGCAACGCGGCGGCGATCATGTTGCAGGGAATGTTTGCGGTGCCGAGTGCGGCAGAGACGGCTGCCGTCAGCCCCACGCCAGCAAGGGACGAAAAGACCTGCAGCGTGATCTGGCACATCGGCATTTCAACGGGAAGACCCTCCGCCTCGGCCAGATCAACGGGCACAAGAACCGAAACACCCTCCGCCTCACGGAAAAGACAGATCGCGCCGTCGCTGATCGCGGCTGAAAGCGGCAGATCATTCAAAGCGCAGAAAACGAAACGGCCCGGCTGCAGCTCCGGTGCCATGCCGGCAATCATTGCGCGGCGATCTGTGACGGGTTCTGGCATCGACACCTCCGGACATCTGCGGCGAATACAGTGCCTGACAGGGTGCTGAAAAAGCAATCCGCCTGCCTTCCTGCCGGAAAAATCTTCCCGGTCCGGGGACAGGGAGTGCCCCTTTGGGCGGGATCAGGAAACGCGACCCGCGTTTCCCCCGCCTGCGCGGGACGGTGCCCCGCAGATCGGCAGGTCCGGGAACAACGGAAGGCCAGCGCCCGACCCGGCGGGCGAGAAGCGCCCGCCAGGGGCGGGTCGGGCGCTGGCCGGGGGCT
>JADCEL010000018.1 GCA_020250125.1 Rhodobacter sp. | reverse complement strand
CTTCTCGCCCGCCGGGTCGGGCGCTGGCCTGCGGTATTCCCGGACCTGCCGGTCTACAAGGCACCGTGCCGCGCGGGCGGGGGAAACACGGGTCGCGTTTCCCGATCCCGCCCGGACTGGCGAAAGCACTGTCACCGTTTCCATGGCAGGGGCCATCGCCCCTGCCACGACGCTGCGCTGGCATCATGACCGGCCGGGGGCCAAAGCCCCTGGCCAGCGCCCGACCCGCACCTGGCGGGCGCTTCGCCCCCGCCGGGTCGGGCGCTGGCCTGCGTTGTTCCAGGGCCTGCCGGTCTACAGGGCACCGTCGCGCACGGGCGGGGAAACGCGGGTCGCGTTTCCTGATCCCGCCCGGACGGGCGTTCTCGCGGATGTCCGGTCTCTCTGGCAGGGGCCATTGCCCCTGCCACAGCGCCACGCTGATCCCTGGCCCCCGGCCAGCACCCGCCGGGTCGGGCGCTGGCCTTCTGCTGTTCCTGAACCTGCCGGTCTACAGGGCACCGTCGCGCGCGGGCGGGGGGAACGCGCTGCGTTTCCTGATCCCGTCCGAAGGGACAATCCCGTTCCCCGGATCGGGAAGTGTTTCCCGGCAGCCCCTGCGGCCGGCACGTCTTGAGCACCCTGCCAGGGTCGGGCAGGCATTGCCCGGGACGGGGCTGGCGATCGAAAGGGCGCAGCATGTCGGAAGCGTTTCATGCCGCCGATCACAAGTTTGTAACAATAATATGACATTTGGCGAAAAGGCGTAAACAGTCTATCGTCTGTCCGGGCAAACCGACAAAAGGATATCCGCCGATGGCGCAGACACCGAAACCCCCTGCCGCCCCGCGCAAGGCAGGCGTGGCCAAAGCCGCCAGACCGCCGGCCGAACCGGTCGCTGCGGCCGTGCCGGACGCTGCGGCCAAGCCTGCGGCCAAGCCTGCGGCAAAGGCGGCGGCCAAGCCTGCGGCCAAGCCTGCGGTTTCCCGCAAAGCCACCGCAAAGCCGGTGCCCCGCGCTGATGCAATGGCAAGCCCGTCCCCCGAAGCCCAGGTGGCCGCAGCGGCCTCGGCGCTGGTCAGCGCTGTGGGCGAGACCTTTGCCCTGCGCAAGAAGGATCTGGTGGATCGCGTCGTGGCGGCATCCGGTGCCAAGAAAAAGCAGGTCAAGGACATCGTTGCCCACACGCTCAAGGTGCTGGGGGACGCGATGGGGAAGGGCGAGCATCTGAACCTGCCGCCGTTCCGCCAGGCAAAGAAGGCAAGCGGTGCGGACGCGCCCGCCCGGCCGGGCAAGGCGGCGGCCAAGGCGGCAAAGCCCCTTGCAGAGCCGGGAAAGGGGCGCTAAGAGGCCGCCGACGGGTGATTAGCTCAGTGGTAGAGCGCTTCGTTCACATCGAAGATGTCAGGGGTTCAAATCCCTTATCACCCACCATGGCCCCGCTTGTTGACCCTGTACGGCTGCGTTGCCGTTCCCGGTTAGCACGGCGTTGTCCTGGTGTGTTCGCGGAAAGCGATGCAACATCTGTCAGCGGCTGCGGGCAGGGCAAGCTGCCTGGTCCTGACGGCCGTATCCCGATGCGCCGCCCCTGCACCGGAACTGGCCAAGGCGAACGTCCCGGGCATCCGGCGCGGTGACACCGGCCGGTTCACCATTGGCATCCCGCGGCACAGGTGCGATCTGGAACCTTTGGTCCGGTCGCGCGCCTTGGCCCCCAGCCTTTGGTTTTGCCTGGTTCCCTTCTGGCCGCCGAAGTGGAAAAAGCATTCGGTAGGGGCCTTTCTTGTGGTGCCGTGATGCTGTGTCTGCTCGCCGACCCCGACCTCAGCTATGGGGCCATCGTGGAACGGGTCATGGCCGCGCACCCCGGCGCCCGAACCACGGCGCGGTCGGTGGCCAGCACGGCCAGCGTCATGCGCCGGAAGGGCGAGACGGTCCCGATGCGGAAAAAGGGGTCCGACTAGCCGTCTCCCTTCAAAGGGAGTCCCTGTAACATTCGTCGCGCCATGTGCGGGTTCACTCGGCCCGCCATGGCGCGCACCTGTTCGAGATGGCAGTGCCGGAGCCGACGGCCGCTGCCACAAGGGCAGACGTGGTGGCCCTTGAGTTGCGCCCTAGTCAACGACGTCAAGTGATCTCGCACCAACTCTAGTTGCTGAGCAACGCCCAGGACGTCCGCGAACGCCTCGACCACACCTTGAACACCGTGTGATCGTTGACCGTACGGCCAGTCGCCGTGCATCTCGAAATAGGTCTGACCCTCGAAGTAGGATTGCAGTGGGCCTCTCATGAAGTCTGCCACGGCGTGCGAGGGTGCGCAGATTAACCATTCTTCCCAGACGCCAAGACAGCAGTTTCCGTCCTTCGGAAATACATGACGGTCGGCAGTGCGCGGCACTCGTGACGCCACCTCCCAAACCAAAGGCTCGACATCCGGAAAGTCCTTCAGGAACACGAGCAAGACGTCATAGACGTCAAACCACGCCCCAGTCGGGCCTACTAATAGCTTTCCCTCGACCACTACCATGTCCTTATGGACACGCGCCGTAAGCTCGGGCTGCTCGACCTCGATATAGGCCAGCACCTCCTGCAAAAGGTCGCTTAGGCGATCAACCATGCCAATAGCAGACGATGCTACAACGCCCAAGGCTGGGATGCACCGCCTGCGCCTTGACGTGCATCGACCGCCGACTGCAGGCGTTCGGCCCGCTCCGACTGAGCCATGGCCGCGACAGCCGACGAGATTAGCGCTGGCGCTGCCAGCCCAGCCGCCTTTACCTCGGGCGCACGCATTGCGTTGGATGCGTTCGCTTCGTCGAAGAAGCTATGGCGGAAGACCTTCTTCCACGCCTTTCTTGCTTCGGCGGGTGTGGTGTTGTCACCGATTGCCGCAAGCGCCGCCACCGCATCCTTTGCTGCGTCGGCAAGACGCCGAACCCTATCCACGTCTCGGTCGCCAGAGACTACAACACCGTTCGCCCATACCGGCAGTTGTTCGGATCGACGAGAAAGGGCGACAAGGGTCTGGTAGAGCGCTTCGTCATCGCGCCCGTCAGCCGGTACATAGCACTCGACGGCAAGCGCAGTCGCAACAAGCCCAGCCGGAAACTTCAAGCCCGTCCTAAAGGCGTGGACCTTGGCAAAGTACTTTACCAGTCTGGTGACGCGGCGAAGCTGATAGCTACCTTCTTTTTCTGGGCTCAGCGTGCGCACACGCTCGTGAAACCAAGCATTGATCGCTAGCGGATCGGATGCCACCCATTCGTCGTTGATTGCAATCTCGTAGCTGTATCTGTCACCGTTCAGTCTGCGGCGGAAGACCGGGAAATCACACTGATAGCCGTCGGCGTATACAACCCGAACGCACTTCGGTTTCGCCTCGGGGGCGTTCTTGAGGTTCGTTGCCTTTCTGGCGATCACGTCCCTGACCCAGCCCTTAGTGGTGCGCGGTGTCAGAGTGTCATTGGCGTTGAATACTACGCCCATGTCGATGTCATACTGGCTGTCTTCGTTACCCTCTGGTGGATGCGTCATCGTCTTCATGGCGTTGCCGCCTTGGTTGATCGTCTCAACCAATCCTGGCTTGCCCATCTCGGCAAGGCCTGCGACGATCCTGTCGCGGTTGAGGTCACGCCTACGGGTCATGTCGCCCCGCTGGACCTCTGAGAGGCGGACGTGGTCCCGGTGGAACTTGGAAACTTCGGCCGAAAAATCATACATCTTGCGCCCCCACATACATCTTGCGCCCCCAGACGAACTAAAGTCTAAAGATGGGGGACGGTGAGGCATCGCGCAAGGGGCAAACGCCGAAAAAGAATCAGGGAACGAATCATGTATCCGTTGTTGCCATGGAAGCTGATCTCGACCGCGCTAGGCGCAGCCATTGCGTTGGCTGTCTATGCCGACGACCTCGCGAAGATGATGGGTTATACGCTGCCTGAGAGCATGGTGGTCCGATACCTCCCCTTGGCGATACTGTCATTCGTTGGGGTGTTCTTTGGCCCGACCGGGTATTGGGCTCCTTGGCGCCTCTTGTGGCGTATCGTGCCGCCCTTGAACAGTTGGGCTTTTCCGGACCTAAACGGCGTGTGGGTGGGAATCACCAAATCGAACTGGCCAGTAATTGAGAAAGCCTTTGATGCCGCAACTTCCCATCGTTCGGTAACCGAAGCCGATTTACATGGAGTACCGCTGAAGGAAGATGCGATTGCGGTCTCAATCAAGTGTTCCCTCTTTGCGTTGAAGATCAAGGTTGCCACATCGGCAACAGACGGCGAGTCCCATTCAGTGGCCGCGCGACCCAGCCGCGACCCGCTGACAGGTTGCCTGCATCTGATCAACGTCTATCGGCAGGCTGTGCCCGACCCGGCCAGGACAGATGAGCCTGTGCATCTTGGCGCAGCCGACTTGAAGGTTGATCCAGAAGAACCGGAGCAGATACGCGGCGAGTACTGGACGCGGCGGGTGTGGAGGACCGGGAAAAACACTGCCGGCAAGATTGAACTGCGGCGGCTGTCTGCCAAGCAGTCGAAGGGAAAGGCGCTTCGTCAGTTTGCCGCTGAGGAAAAAGAGAGGATTAAGCTAGGGTCCTGACCCTAGTCAACAAGGCGGTTTAACCTGTGCCATTCAAGGGCTTCGTCCATCACGCGAAGGTTCGGATCGTTGGCTTCTCTGATCGGCTGGCCGTGCAAGTCACGCAAGAACTCATTGCCGGGTAGGGCACGAACCGAGGCGCGGGTCGGAACCCGTCCGGGGGGCAGGCCAGGAATTGCCCTGTCAAACCGGCCCTGCCGGGCGTAGTCTGGGCGCCGACCGTGCCGGGCGCTGTCCGGTCAATCTGTGCAAGAAAGGTGTGCCATGCCCCGTCTTTCCCTGCTGTCTGTCACCTTCGCCGGCGCGCTGGCGCTGGCGGCCCCCGCCTGGTCCTTTGTGGCGGGCAACGGGCTGATCGTGCAGCCCGAGGGCGAGGGCACCTTCAACGTGCCCTTCATGGGGCTGTCGGGTGATGCGGATTTCTGGTGTGCGGCGGGCGACTATGTGAACAATTTTCTGGGGATGCCGGGCGGCACCCGGATTTTCCGCCTGTCCGAACCGCCAAGGCAGCGGGGACAGGGCATCCGCTTTTCGCTGAGTGCGGAAGGGGCGTCCGCGAAGTCCGGGCTTTCCATCTTCTCGTCGGAGGGGCCGCAGGGCAGCGTCAGCGCGGCAATGGCCTTTGCGCTTTGTCCGCCGCGGTTCTACCCTTTCGGATTCATGGGTCTGTTCCGCTGAGACCGGCCCTGACACAGCCAGACAGAACCAACAGAACAAGAGGACTTCTTCATGATGCCGCGCCATCTCATTCCCGCCGTCCTTGCCCTTGGGCTGACCGCCGTCCCGGCTTCGGCCTGGCTCAGCCGGAACAATCTGGTGGTGGTGCCGGAAGGGGGCAACACCTTCAACATTCCCTACCGCGGCAGGTCGGGCGACAACGAATTCTGGTGCGCGGCGGGAGATTACGTGCAGAATTTCCTGGGCCTGCCGGGCAGTACCCGCATCTGGCGCCTGTCAGAACCGCCGCGCCGCCAGGGCGAGGGTATCCGGTTTTCGCTCAGCCCCGAAGGGGCTGCCTCGCGCACCGGGCTTGCCGTGTTCAGTTCCGGGCCGGCGGGCAGTGTGCTGGCCCTGACCGCCACCGGCGTCTGCCCGCCAAGATCCGGGCGGTTCAGCAACAACTGACCCCATATCTTGACCCGAAGGATACCCCTACCCAAACTGTTGCGGCTGGCCTATAGTCCCTGTGGATAAGCAAGATCAGCCACCGAGGGAGGGGCGATGCGCTGCCCGTTTTGCGGAAACATCGACACGCAGGTGAAGGATTCGCGTCCCGCCGAAGATCACGTCTCGATCCGGCGGCGGCGCTTTTGCCCCGCCTGTGGCGGGCGGTTCACCACCTATGAGCGCGTGCAGCTGCGCGACCTTGTGGTGATCAAATCCAGCGGCAAACGCGAGGATTTCGACCGGACCAAGCTGGAACGGTCCATCCGCATCGCGATGCAGAAACGCCCCATCGAACCCGAACGCATCGACCAGATGATTTCGGGCATCGTGCGGCGGCTGGAAAGCATGGGCGAAACCGATATCCCGTCCAAGGAAATCGGCGGGATCGTGATGGAAACGCTGGCCCGGATCGACACTGTCGCCTATGTGCGCTTTGCCAGCGTTTACAAGAACTTCCAGGCTGCGGACGATTTCGACCGGTTCGTTTCGGAACTGCGCCCGCAGGGCCAGACCGACGAGTGAGCGCCGAAGACGACCGCCGCCACATGCGCCACGCCCTTGGGCTTGGCGCGCGCGGGCTGGGCACCACCTGGCCCAATCCCGCTGTCGGCTGCGTGATCGTTCAGGGCACGCGCATCGTCGGGCGCGGCTGGACGCAGCCGGGGGGGCGGCCCCATGCCGAAGCCATGGCCGTGGCGCAGGCCGGGGCGGCGGCGCGCGGGGCCACAGCCTATGTCACGCTGGAACCCTGCGCCCATCACGGCAGGACACCGCCCTGCGCCGACGGGTTGATCGCCGCCGGGCTGGCCCGCGTGGTCACGGCCCTGCAGGACCCTGATCCGCGCGTCGCGGGGCAGGGGCATGCGCGCCTGCGCGCCGCCGGACTTGCAGTGACCGAAGGGGTCGGCGCAGACAGCGCCCGTGCGGCCCATGCCGGATACCTGCGCCGTGTCCTGCTGGGCTTGCCTGCGGTGACGCTGAAGCTGGCCACGACCCTGGACGGGCGCATCGCCACAGCATCCGGTGAAAGCCGCTGGATCACCGGGCCTGCGGCGCGCCGCCATGTCCATGCCCTGCGCCTGACGCATGACGCGGTGCTGGTGGGGGCGGGCACGGCGCGGGCCGATGACCCTGACCTGACGGTGCGCGACCTTGGGGCGGCGCATCAGCCGCTGCGCATCGTGATGGACACCCCTCTGGCGCTGTCGCCCGACAGCCGCCTTGGCCGCAGCGCCGGGGCATCTGCGGTCTGGCTGTGCCACGGGCCGCAGGCACCGGCGCCTGCCCGCGAGGCCTGGACGGCGCGGGGGGCGCGGCTGATCCCCTGTGCGCTGGCCCCGGACGGGCGGGTGGACGCGGGCGATGCCCTGCGCCGGCTTGCGGCGGCAGGGCTGACCCGCATCCTGTGCGAGGGCGGCGGGCAGCTGGCCGCGGCGCTGGTCCGCGCCGGGCTGGTGACAGAGGTTGTGGCCTATGCCGCCGGAAAGCTGATCGGGGCCGAGGGGCTGGCCGCGCTGGGTCCGCTTGGCCTGATGCGGCTGGACAGCGCCCCGTCGTTTGATCTGGCCGAGACCGCCCGCCTGGGGGATGATGTGATGACCCGCTGGACCCGCAGGGCCTGACGGTGGTCGCGCAGGACTTGCAGGCGGGCGCGCCCGGAGCTACCTCGGGTCAGCGCGCAGGCAGAAGGGGGCGGCCATGTTCACCGGCATCATCACAGACATCGGCACCGTCCTTGCGTTGCACCGCCACGGCGACCTGCGGGCGCGAATCGGCACCGGCTATGACGTGGATGGCATCGACATCGGTGCGTCGATCGCCTGCGACGGGGTCTGCCTGACAGTGGTGGACCTTGGCCGCAGCCCGCAGAACTGGTTTGACGTGCAGATATCCGGCGAAACCCTGTCCTGCACCACGCTCGGGGGCTGGGGTCCGGGCCAGCGCATCAACCTGGAGCGCGCGCTGCGGGTGGGTGACGAGCTGGGCGGGCATATCGTGTCGGGCCATGTCGACGGTCTGGCGCGGGTGACCGGCCTGCGGCCCGAAGGCGACAGCCTGCGCGTGACCTTCCGCGCGCCGCAAGCCCTGGCAGGGTTCATCGCGCCAAAGGGGTCGGTTGCGCTGAACGGCACCTCGCTGACGGTGAACGAGGTGGACGGGACCGACTTCGGGATCAACTTCATCCCGCATACGCGGCAGGCGACGACATGGGGCGATGTCGCCGAAGGCGATGCGGTGAACCTGGAGGTTGACACGATGGCGCGCTATGTCGCGCGGCTGCGGGAATGGAACGCCTGACCGGTCGCCCCCGCCGGATGCCGCTGCTGTCCGGCTTGCGGTGTGGTGCGGCGGCCTGACCCCCGGCTCTGCCGCCCTGCATGGGCCGTGCTGCGGCAGACTATGGCCTTCCGCCGCGCCGCGCGCTAACAGGCAGACAAATCCGGAGCGCTGCCATGACCAGAACGACACGAACGGAATATTCCGACGCGATTTCTTCGGTGGAAGAGATCATCGACGACGCCCGCAACGGCCGCATGTTCATCCTTGTCGATCATGAAGACCGCGAGAATGAAGGCGATCTGGTGATCCCGGCGCAGATGTGTACGCCCCAGGCCATCAACTTCATGGCCATGCACGGGCGCGGCCTGATCTGCCTGGCCATGCCGGGGGCGCGCGTCGATGCGCTGGGTCTGTCGCTGCTGAGCCCGAAGAACTCCAGCCGGCACGAAACCGCCTTCACGATGTCGATCGAGGCGCGTGAAGGGGTGACCACCGGCATTTCGGCCGCAGACCGGGCGCTGACCGTGTCTGTGGCGATCGACCCCACCAAGACGGCCGCCGACATTGCCACGCCGGGGCATATCTTTCCGCTGCGCGCCCGCGACGGCGGCGTGCTGGTGCGCGCCGGGCATACCGAAGCGGCGGTTGATGTCAGCCGCCTGGCCGGGCTGAACCCCTCGGGGGTGATCTGCGAGATCATGAACGAAGACGGCACCATGGCCCGCCTGCCGGATCTGGTCAGCTTTGCGCAGAAGCACAACCTGAAGATCGGCACGATTTCCGACCTGATCGCCTATCGCCGCCGCCATGACAACCTGGTCAGCGAAAAGGCCGTCAGGAACGTGACCTCGGCCTATGGCGGGGACTGGATGATGCGGGTCTTTGCCGACGAGACGCAGGGGGCCGAACATATCGTGCTGACCAAGGGCGATATCACCACCGGCGCGCCGGTTCTGGTCCGGATGCATGCGCTGAACCCGCTGGAAGACGTCCTGGGCATCAATCCGCAGCATGCGGGCGAACTGCGGGGGGCGATGGCGGTGATCGCCGCCGAAGGGCGCGGTGTGGTCGTGCTGCTGCGCGATACCGCGATGAAGCTGGTCATGGATGACGCGGTGTCGCCCCAGACCCTGCGGCAATATGGGCTGGGGGCCCAGATCCTGTCCGCGCTTGGCCTGTCGCAGATCATGCTGGTGTCCAATTCCAGAACCCCGAAGGTTGTGGGACTGGATGCTTACGGGCTGACCATCACGGGCACCCGTCCCATCCCCGGGGTCTGATCCATGGCCACCCTGGAAAGCCACTTTACCCTGCCGCTTCCCGCGTTTGACAGGCCGGTCCGGCTGCTGATCGTGGTTGCCCCGTTTTACCGCGACATCGCCGACGCCCTGATCGGCGGCGCGCGTGCCACGGCCGCCGCCTGTGGGGCAGAGGTGGATCTGGTCGAGGTGCCGGGGGCGCTGGAAGTGCCCACAGCCATCGCGATGGCCGAACGCATGGCCAGGTTCGACGGCTATGTGGCGCTTGGCTGCATCATCCGGGGCGAAACGACGCATTACGACACGGTGTGCAATGACAGTTCACGCGCCCTGTCGCTGCTGGGCCTGCAGGGGGCCTGCATCGGCAACGGCATCCTGACCGTGGAAAACCATGCCCAGGCGGCTGTGCGCGCGGACCCGGCGGGGCACAACAAGGGCGGCGGGGCAGCGGCGGCGGCGCTGCATCTGGTGGCGCTGGCGCGGCGGTGGTCGGCCCCCAGGGGCGGCCTTGGCTTTCGCCCGGCGGAGGGCACGGCATGAGCGGCCGGCCCGACAGGCGGCGGATGAAATCGGCGGCGCGCTTTTACGCGGTCCAGGCGCTGTTTCAGATGGAATCCTCGGGCCAGACGGTGGAATCCGTGACCCGCGAGTTCGAGACGCACCGGTTCGGGGCCATTTATGACGGCCAGGAGATGGCCGAAGGCGATGTTGGTCATTTTCGCGGGCTGATCGACCATGCGGTCAACATGCAGGCCCGGATCGATCAGATGACCGACCGCGCGCTGGTGGCCAAATGGCCGATCAACCGGATCGACCCGGTGCTGCGCGCCCTGTTCCGCGCCGCCGGGGGCGAAATGCTGGAAACGCCGACGCCCCCCAAGGTGGTGATCACCGAATTCGTCGATATCGCCAAGGCATTCTTTCCCGAAGGCAAAGAGCCGAAATTCGTCAATGCCGTGCTGGACCATATGGCGCGCGAGGCGCGGCCCGAAGCGTTCTGATTGACCGGCAGGGTGCGGCAAGCAGCTCCCCCCTCGTATGCCTCGCGGGAAAAGGCCCCGGATTTGGCGAAAGGTGGGTGCCGTTCCGGGCGCAGGGGGAAACGCACCGCGTTTTCCCGCCCGGTGGGGAACCATGGCCCCACCGGAACCCTTCCCGCAAGCGCAACGGCAGGCCAGCGCCCGACCCGGCGGGCGGGAAGCGCCCGCCGGGGGCGGGTCGGGCGCTGGCCGGGGGCTTTGGCCCCCGGCTGGTCCTGATCCCGGCGCAGCGCTGTGGCAGGGGCGATGGCCCCTGCCATTGCAGCGGTGGCACCGCCTTCGCCTGTTCGGGCGGGAACAGGAAACGCGACCGGCGTTTCCCCGCCCGCGCGGAACGGTGCCTTGTAGACCGGCAGGTCCAGGCACCACGAAAGGCCAGCGCCCGACCCGGCGGGCGAGAAGCGCCCGCCGTG
>JADCEL010000017.1 GCA_020250125.1 Rhodobacter sp. | reverse complement strand
GCCGCCGGAAAACCCCCCAAGCTCGCCCTTGTCGCGGCAATGCGCAAACTCCTCATCCTCGCCAACACACTCCTGCGCGAAGGACGGGAATGGCAGGAAACAAGGCCAGTACGAAACCCTTGACGAACACGGATACTGGCCTCTGTTGGTCCAGGACCTGCGGGTCTACAGGGGACCGTCCCACGCGGGCGGGGAAACGCGGTGCGTTTCCTGTCCCGCTCGAACTGACGAGAGCACCATCACCGCTTCAATGGCAAAGGCCATTGCCTTCGCTACAGGGATACGCCGCGATCAGGACCGACCGGGGGCCAAAGCCCCCGGCCAGCGCACGCCCCGCCCCCGGCGGGCGCTGGCCTGCGGTTGGTGCGGGTTGCACCGGTCCCGGCGGAAGCGTCGCGCGCGGGCGGGGGAAAGGCGGCGCGTTTCCGGGGCCTGCCTGCAGGGGCAATCCCCTTCCCGGGGTCGGGAAGATTTTCCCGGCAGGCAGGCGGCCGGATTGCTGCTTCAGCACCCTGTTTGGCCGCCCTGCACCCCGCGCCTGTGCTCGGTGCGCCGCCTGTTGCGCCGCGCCGTCAGATATCCAGCGTGTTGTCCCGCTCCCACGCCGAGAAATGCGCGGTATAGTCGTTCCACTCGCTGTGCTTGAGCTTGAGGAAGGCGGCCGAGAATTCGTCGCCCATCATCGCCTTCAGCGTCTTGTCGCGGTCATACTCGCGCAGCGCATCCAGCAGGTTCAGCGGCAGCTTCGGTGCCCCCTTTACCGTATGGCCCTGCGTGTACATGTCGATGTCATGGCGGCGGCCGGGGTCTGCCTTGGTGCGCACGCCGTCCAGACCGGCGGCAATGATCACCGCCTGCAGCAGATAGGGGTTTGCCGCACCGTCGGGCAGGCGCAGCTCGAACCGCCCCGGTCCGGGCACGCGCACCATATGGGTGCGGTTGTTGCCGGTCCAGGTCACTGTGTTCGGGGCCCAGGTGGCCCCCGACACGGTGCGCGGCGCGTTGATCCGCTTGTAGCTGTTCACGCTGGGGTTGGTGATTGCGGTCATCGCGCTGGCATGTTTCATGATCCCGCCCAGAAAGCTGCGCCCGCGGTCGGACAGGCCCAGTTCCTTGCTGTCATCGGCAAAGGCGTTCTTTTTTCCATCCAGATCCCAGACCGAGATATGCGCATGGCACCCCGATCCGGTCAGCCCCTTGAAGGGTTTGGGCATGAAGGTGGCGCGCAGCCCGTGCTTTTCTGCCACCGACTTCAGCATGAACTTAAAGAAGCTGTGCTTGTCGGCGGTCTGAAGCGCGTCGTCGTATTTCCAGTTCATCTCGAACTGGCCGATCGCGTCTTCATGGTCGTTCTGGTAGGCTTCCCAGCCCAGCGCCAGCATGTAATCGCAAACCTCCGCGATCACGTCATAGCGGCGCATCACCGCCTGCTGGTCGTAGCAGGGTTTCACCGCGTTGTCATAGGGGTCTGACACCTGCGATCCGTCGGCGGTCAGCAGGAAGAACTCCGGCTCCACCCCGGTCTTGACACGCAGGCCTTCCCTTGCCGCCTCGTCCACCAGACGCCGGAGCACGTTGCGCGGGGCCTGATCGACCGTCCTGCCTTCCATCGTCGCCGTGGCCGCCACCCAGGCCACGTCCGGCTTCCACGGCAGCTGGATGACCGAGGATGGATCGGGCACCGCCATCAGATCGGGATGCGCCGCCGTCAGGTCAAGCCAGGTGGCAAAGCCCGCAAAGCCTGCCCCGTCCACCGACATTTCGGCAATCGCCTGTGCCGGCACCAGCTTGGCCCGCTGGCCGCCGAACAGGTCGGTGTAGGAAATCATGAAGTATTTGACGCCCTTGTCCTTGGCGAATTTGGCGAGGTCCTTGACCATTGCGGTGTGCTCCCTGTCGTTTCCTGTTCAGAACCCGTTGCGTCCGGGAATCCAGTTTGTGCCGGCCAGCGGAACCCCCGCCATGGCGGCGGCTTCCAGCGTCAGCGCGCAAAGGTCTTCCGGCTCCAGGTTGTGCAGATGGCTCTTGCCGCAGGCGCGCGCGATGGTCTGGGCTTCCAGGGTCATCACCTTGAGATAGTTCTTCAGCCGCCGCCCGCCCAGAACCGGGTCAAAGCGCCCGTAAAGTGCCGGGTCCTGCGTGGTGATGCCGGCGGGGTCCCTGCCCTCGTGCCAGTCGTCATAGGCCCCGGCGGTGGTGCCCAGCTTGTTGTATTCCGCCTCGAGCGCCGGGTCATTGTCACCCAGCGCGATCAGGGCGGCGGTTCCGATGGCCACGGCATCGGCCCCCAGCGCCAGCGCCTTGGCCACATCGGCCCCGCTGCGGATGCCGCCCGAGACGATCAGCTGCACCGCGCGGTGCATCCCAAGGTCCTGCAGCGCCTTCACGGCCTGCGGGATGCAGGCCAGGATCGGCATGCCGACGTTTTCGATGAACACGTCCTGCGTGGCCGCCGTGCCGCCCTGCATCCCGTCCAGCACCACCACATCCGCCCCGGCCTTGACCGCCAGCGCCGTGTCGTAATAGGGGCGCGCGCCGCCGATCTTCACATAGATCGGCTTTTCCCAATCGGTGATCTCGCGCAGTTCCAGGATCTTGATCTCCAGATCATCCGGCCCGGTCCAGTCCGGGTGGCGGCAGGCCGAACGCTGGTCGATGCCCTTGGGCAGGTTGCGCATGGCCGCGACGCGGTCGGAAATCTTCTGGCCCAGCAACATGCCGCCGCCGCCCGGCTTTGCCCCCTGCCCGACGACGATCTCGATCGCATCGGCGCGGCGCAGGTCATCGGGGTTCATGCCGTAGCGGCTGGGCAGGTATTGATAGACCAGGGTGCGCGAATGGCCGCGCTCTTCCTCGGTCATGCC
Organism: Rhodobacter sp.; assembly: GCA_020250125.1. Taxonomy (GTDB): domain Bacteria; phylum Pseudomonadota; class Alphaproteobacteria; order Rhodobacterales; family Rhodobacteraceae; genus Aliitabrizicola. The sequence continues at coordinate 91,700 of JADCEL010000017.1, read as the reverse complement.
GCCGTCACCGGTGGTGGTCGAGGTGCCGGCCTCGGTCGCACCGCGCCCCAAAGCCTCTTTCGCGGGGCCGGACAGCGCGCCAAAGCTCATGCCGGCGATGGTCACGGGAATGTCGAGGTGGATCGGTGTCTTGGCATGGCGCGTGCCAAGCCAGACATCGGTCGCGCATTTCTCGCGGTACCCTTCCAGCGGATAGCGGCTGATCGAGGCGCCAAGGAACAAAAGGTCATCGAAATGCGGCAGGCGGCGCTTGGACCCGCCGCCGCGGATGTCGTAAATGCCGGTCGCGGCGGCGCGCCGGATTTCCGCGTTCACGTCATTCGAAAAGGTCCAGGACTGGCGCGGCGGGGTGTGGGGGAAATCGGTCATCAGCGGCTCCGCGACAGATGGGGAAGGGACGGCGGGGTGGTTCCCGGACGGATCGTCAGTCTGCTCCGGCGGGGACAATCCTGCATGGCTCAGTAGGCGGCGGCGTTATCGATGTTGAAGGTATACAGCTTGCGTGCCGATCCGTAGCGGCGGAATTCCTCGGGCTTTGCCAGATGATCGGCCTCGCCGCGTTTCAGCAGGTCGGCCAGCAGCAGCAGGTGTTCCGGGCGCATTTCTTTCTCGATGCAGTCCGCGCCCAGGCTTTTCACCGGGCCGCGCACGAAAAGACGCGCCTCGTAGAGCGAATCGCCCAGCGCCTCTCCGGCGTTGCCCAGAACCACCAGCGAACCCGATTGCGCCATGAAGGCCGACATGTGGCCGATGTTGCCATGCACCACGATGTCGATGCCCTTCATCGAAATGCCGCAGCGCGACGAGGCATTGCCCTTGATCACCAGAAGCCCGCCGCGCCCGGTGGCACCGGCGTACTGGCTGGCATCGCCGTCGATGATGACGGTGCCCGACATCATGTTTTCGGCAACCCCCGGTCCCGCGCTGCCCTTGACGCGGATCGTGGCCTGCTTGTTCATGCCCGCGCAGTAATAGCCGGTGGAGCCGCGCACGGTGATGTCAACCGGCGCATCAACACCGACGGCAATGGCATGGCTGCCCCTGGGGTTCACGATTTCCCACGCCGTTTCATTGGTCTGTCCGGTCAGGGCGTGAAGCGTGGCATTCAGCGCGCGCAAGCCCTGCGCCTCAAGGTCAAAAACCTGCATTCTCAGCGTTCCCAGAAGTAGACGGTGGCCGGCTCCGGTTCCCAGACGCGGGCGGTGTCGATGCCCGGCAGGTTGACCATCGCCCGGTATTCCGACCCGAAAGCCACATACTGACCGGTTTCGGCCATCACGGCCGGTTTGCAGGCGATGGGGTCGCGCACCACGCCGAAGCCGTCCTTCGTGCCGACGACGAAGGTGAAAAAGCCATCAAGGTCCGTCAGCGTGGCTTCCATCGCCTCGCCAAGATTCGCCCCTTCCTGCATCTTGTGGGTCAGAAAGGCTGCGGCCACCTCGGTGTCGTTTTCGGTGCGAAAGGTCATCCCGGCGCGCTTCAGGACACGGCGCACCGAATTGTGGTTGGACAGGGACCCGTTGTGAACAAGGCACTGGTCCGGCCCGGTCGAAAACGGATGCGCCCCGGCGGTGGTCACGGCCGATTCGGTGGCCATGCGGGTATGGCCGATGCCGTGGGTGCCCGACATCTTTTCCAGATCAAAGCGTGCGGCCACGTCTTTCGGCAGGCCAACCTCCTTGTAAATCTCGATCCCTTCGCCCGCGCTCATGACCGTGGCAGAGGGACGCAAGGTTGCAATTGCCGCCCGCGCATCCTCCAGCCGGTCTGCGGGCAGGTGAAGGACAATGTGGGTATCCTTGATGTCGCCCGTTACAGGGGCACCGGTCACCGCCGAAAGATCATCGGCCAACCCTTTGAAATCCTTATCGGGTTCGGGTGACTGCACGGTCAGCTTCGCCCGCCCGTCCGCCGGGTGGCCATAGATCGCGATGCCTGCGCTGTCAGGCCCGCGGTCTGTCATGGTGATCAGCATCTCTGTCAGCATTGCCCCGAGCTTCGGTTCAAGCGCGGGGTCTTTCAGGAAAAGTCCGACGATGCCGCACATGGTTCGACTCCCTTGCCATCTTCCGCGCAAGATTAGCATCGAAGCGCGCCCGGCTCAACTGTAGAGAAACTTTTTTTACTGCTGGGCAATTATGGCAAGCCTGATTCGGCGATCTTTCGTCCTGCGCAGGCCCGCCGGCCGGGGCAGCCGGCCGGGTTTGTTGCCCTGAAGATACATCTTTTCGCAGGTCTTCCCGCCGCGAATCCAACTGCAAGGCAAAAATGTTTCACCCAAGGCAAAAATCGCTTTGTCACACGGGCCGCTTGCAGCAAGCTGACAAGGCCGGATGTCGCCTGACACAGGATGACCCCTGTTCATCGACCGCCGGTGCAGATGCGGCAGGGAAGCGGGCCAACCCCTGCGGCACAGACGAAAGACGGCCCGACGGTGGGGATTGTTGCGACTTCGGCGCCGGACAGGTGCGGCCAGGTGCCCGGAAGGCCCGGGCCGGACGTTGCCCGGCAAACTGCCCCGCCCCAACAGAACAAGGACCGGATCAACCTGAACATCCAGGACACCGGCCGACACAATGGCTTTTGCAGCGGAGGGACTGATGGCAGCGGAAACGATGGCGATGGTGACGGACAAACGCTCGGGCGAGCTCGTCCGGGCGCTGAACTGGAAGGGGGCGTTCTGGGTCGCGGCCGGCGTGCCCCCGCTTGTGCTTTTCTCGATCGGCGGGATTGCGGGGGTCGCCGGCCAGGCGGCCTTTGTCGTCTGGATCATCTCGATGATCATGGGGTTCGTGCAATCCTTCACCTATGCCGAGCTTGCCGGCATGTTCGGGAACAAGGCGGGGGGGGCCTCGATCTACGGGGCCACGGCCTGGCTGCGCTATTCCAAACTGATTGCGCCGCTGTCGGTCTGGTGCAACTGGTTTGCATGGAGCCCGGTTCTGAGCCTGGGCTGCGTGATCGCCGCCGGGTACATCCTGAACGCGCTGTACCCGATTCCGGCTTCGGATTCGCAGATGGTTCTGGACTGGGTTGCGGCCAATCTGGCAACGCTGACACCCGATGACCCGCGTGTGGTGGAATTCCTGGCGGCCAATGCCGGAACCACGGCGGACGACGCGATCGCGGCCCTTCTGGCTGGCGACGGTGTTGCCGCCCTGACCCCGGCGGTCCGGACCTGGGAAGCGTTCAGCATTCCGGTTCCCGGACTGGGCACGCTGCATTTCAACGCCATCTTCGTGGTCGGCGCGATCCTGATGCTGATCATCTTTGCAATCCAGCACCGGGGCATCGCCTCGACCGCGACCGCCCAGAAGTGGCTTGCGATCATCGTGCTGGTGCCGCTGCTTCTTGTCGGACTGGTGCCGATCTTCAACGGCAGCATCGATTCTGCCAATGTCACCGGCATCCTGCCGCCGACCGCCGCCTATTCAGGCGTTGACGGGGCCTGGGACATCGGCGGCTGGACGCTGTTTCTGGGTGCCCTCTACATCGCGGCCTGGTCGACCTATGGCTTTGAGACGGCGGTCTGCTATACCCGCGAGCTGAAGAACCCGAAAACCGACACCTTCAAAGCGATCTTCTTTTCCGGCCTGCTGTGCTGCGTCTTCTTCTTTCTGATCCCCTTCACCTTTCAGGGTGTGCTGGGCCAGGAAGGCATGCTGGCCCCCGGCATCGTTGACGGTACCGGTATCGGCGAGGCGCTGGGCAACATGGCCGGCGGCGGGCCGGTTGTTACCCAGATCTTCGTGATCCTGATGATCCTGGGCCTGTTCATGGCGATCATGACGGCAATGGCAGGATCGTCGCGCACGCTTTACCAGGGGTCGCGCGACGGCTGGCTGCCAAAGTACCTGACCCATGTGAACAGGAACGGCGCGCCCACCGGCGCGATGTGGACCGACTTTGGCTTCAACCTGTTCCTGCTGGCCCTGGCATCGGATATCAGCGGGTATTTCTATGTGCTGGCCATTTCCAACGTCGGCTATATCCTGTTCAACTTCCTGAACCTGAATGCCGGCTGGATCCACCGCATCGACTCGGCCCATATCGAGCGTCCGTGGAAGGCACCGACCGTTCTGATCGGGATCAACACGGGTCTTGCCTTTGTCAACGCCCTGTTCCTGGGCGCCGGTGCCAAGGTCTGGGGTTTTTCCAACGCGCTCTGGGCCGGGCTGATCTTTGCGGCGCTGATCATCCCCGTCTTCTGCTTCCGCCATTACATCCAGGATGGCGGACGCTTCCCGAAGGAAGCGATGGAAGACCTCGGGCTGAAGGATGACGGCTACCTGGGCGAGCGCAAGGCAGGCTTCCTGCCTTACCTGACACTGCTTGCCGGGGCCGCAATCGTGCTGTGGGCCAACTGGTTCTTCGTTCTGCCGGGCTGAAACCCGCGCCACAAACAGCAGAAAGGGCGGCTCTGCGGGGCCGCCTTTTTTCATGGCCATCTGCCCGGCATGGGAAAGAATGTTTTCTGTCAGGAAATAAAATTGCACATGATTATTGCTTTTCAGGCGGGACGGTTTCAGACTGTGCGCAACGACGGGGCATGACACGGGGGAACGCATGACCAATTCCTGGAGATTCTCGGCATTGGCCGACCGGCATCGTGCCCTGGGGTCGAACCTGGAAGACTGGAGCGGGATGGGCACGGCCTGGTCCTATGCCAAGGGCGACCCCCAGGCGGAGTATCTGGCGATCCGCACCAGGGCGGGCCTGATGGATGTATCCGGCCTCAAGAAGGTTCACATCACCGGCCCCGCCGCCAGCCATGTCATTGAACGTGCCGCGACCCGCAACATGGAAAAGCTGATGCCGGGGCGGTCGGTCTATGCCACGATGCTGAACGATGCGGGCAAATTCATTGACGATTGCGTCATCTACCGCACCGGCCCCAATGCCTTCATGGTGGTTCACGGATCGGGCGGCGCGCATGAGCAGCTGACCATGGCCGCAACCGGGCGCGACGTGTCGATCCGCTTTGACGACAACCTGCATGATCTGTCGCTGCAGGGGCCGCTGGCGGTGGATTATCTGGAACAGCATGTCGACGGCATCCGGGGCCTGAATTACTTCAGCCACATGCAGACCTCGCTGTTCGGCTTTCCCGTGATGATCTCGCGCACAGGCTACACCGGCGAGCGCGGCTATGAACTGTTCTGCCGGGGCCAGGATGCCCCCGCCATCTGGGACCGCATCCTGGACGAGGGCAAGGGCATGGGCATCATCCCCTGCCGGTTCACCACGCTCGACCTGCTGCGCACCGAAAGTTACCTGCTGTTCTTCCCCTTCGACAATTCGGAAATGTATCCCTTTGCCGACGAAGGCCCCGGCGACACCCTGTGGGAACTTGGCCTTGATTTCACCGTCTCGCCCGGCAAGACCGGCTTTCGCGGCGCCGAAGAGCATTACCGGCTGAAAGGCAGGGAGCGCTTCAGAATCTGGGGGCTGAAGCTGGAAGGTACCGTTCCGGCCGACAATGGCGCGCCGGTGCTGCGGGATGGCAGGCAGGTGGGTGTCGTCACCCAAGGCATGTATTCGACGATCAACAGGCACAACATCGCCATTGCCCGTCTGCCGGTGGACTGTGCCACCACGGGCACGCCGCTGGTGGTGTCCAGCGGCGGCACGGAGATTGCGGCCACAACGCATCCGATGCCCTTCTATGATCCGCAAAAGAAGCGGCGGACCGCAAAGGGGTAGGGTCTTGGTGGTGCTTTTCTTGACTGCCCGGGCCGGGTGGCGGGGCCGGACGCCTTCGGCGAGGGTATTTGGGCCAAGAAGAAACCGGGGGCGCAAACGGGCGCGGCTGGCATGACGAAAACCGTGTTTCCCCCGTCGATCCCGTCGCGCCCGACCTATGGCGTGCTGGCGCCACGCCCCGGCCCGGCGCATCTGATGATCGCCGATGGCGACGGCGCGGGTGCGGTGCTGGACCTTGTTGGCGCGGGCGATGCCGGGATGGCGGCCGGAAGCCACCTGATCTATCTGCCCGGACCGGATGGAACCGACCGGACGGCAGAGCTTGCCGCGCTGGGACTTGCCCGGTTCCACCGCGCGCCCAGCTTTGCCGCCGCCCTGCCCCGGCTGCGCAAGGTCCTGGGCGATGCCCATATGGGCGTGCAGATCTATCTGGCGGGCAGCGAAGGCCTGATCGGGCAGGCGCAGCGCGAGGTGATGGAGGCGGGCCTGCCCCATGATGCCGTACAGACCGAACATCGCGGAACCACGGTGCGGCGCGTGCAATGCGTGCATTGCAAGGGGATCACCGAAAACGTGGCGACCGACCCCTTCACCTGCGGCCATTGCGGCCTGGCGCTGTTTGTGCGCGACCACTATTCGCGCCGCATCGCCGCCTTTCAGGGCGTGAACATCGACGCGGAAGACCCCGGCCTGGTCCCGCCACCGGTGGAGAAATTCCGGTGAGCGGGGGTGGTGCCAGGATAGCGGTGCGCGTGGCCGAGGTGACAGAGGTCAACGCGCTGATCCGCCGCATCCGCTTTGTGCGGCCTGATGGCGGGCCGATGCCGGCCTTTTCCGGCGGGGCGCATACGGTCGTGGAGATGGACGATCACGGCACGCGGCGGCGCAACCCCTATTCGCTGATGGGCGATCCGGCGGATACGACGGGCTATTCGATTGCGGTGCGGCGCGACGATGCCGGGCGCGGCGGGTCACTGTTTTTGCACCGCCATGTGGTGCCGGGGATGGACATGGTGATCAGCCATCCGGTCAATCTGTTTGCACTGGACCTGCGGGCGAAAAAGCACCTGATGATTGCGGGCGGCATCGGGATCACGCCGTTTCTGGCGCAGATCGCGCAGCTTGCGGCGCTTGGCGGGCGGTTCGAGCTGCATTATGCCACGCGCAACCCCGCGCTCTGCGCCTATGGCGATGAGCTGGCCGCACGGTATGGCGGGCGCGTCCATCTTTACCATGACGACGCGGGGCAGATGATCGACCTGCCGGCGCTGCTGGCGGGCCAGCCCCTGGGCACGCATCTTTATGTCTGCGGCCCCAAGGGCATGATCCGCTGGGTCCGCAGCAGTGCTGAGTCAGCGGGCTGGCCGCGCGCCGCCGTGCATCATGAGGAATTCCTGGCACCGCCGCCCGGCAAGGTCTTTGACGTGACGCTGGCCGCATCGGGCAAGACCATCACCGTGGGCACGCACCAGTCGCTGCTGGAAGCGATCGAGGCGGCGGGCGTTGATGCCCCCTACCTCTGCCGGGGCGGGGCCTGCGGCCAATGCGAAACCGATGTGCTGGGCTGCGACGGCACCATCCGGCACAATGACCACTGGCTGACCGAGGCGCAGAAGGCATCGGGGCAAAAGATCATGCCCTGCGTGTCGCGCTTTGAAGGCCGGTCGCTGGTTCTGGACAGATAGGGGAACGGCATGGGACTGACGTTCAAGGACGAAACCTTCCGCGGGGATTTCACCTTCTTCAATTCGCCCGCCGCGATCCGGCGCTTTCCCTTCCCCTTCCCCGAAGACAGCTACATGTATTCGGTGAACATGGAGCCGCATGTGCCCGGCCGCCCCGGATCGGTCTTTGAGAAGACCTTCGATGTGGATGAACACTATGTGGCGGAAATGCGCGAACGCGCCCGCGTGCTGGCCGAAGACCCGCTGCGCTGCCAGTCGCTGCCGCATATGACCCTGGCGGGATGGGACCTGCTGGAACTGATCATGCAGGCGAAGGCGCGCGAGTACCCTGACTGGTTCAGCCTGCACCGCGACGGCGACCGCTGGCACTGGATCAACCGCCCCCTGGAGATTGAGCAGAGATTCACCTTCCTGGATGAAACCACCCTGCCCTGCGGCCCGATGGAATACATCACCCGCCAGACCCAGGGCGATTTCAGCCTGCAGGACCAGCGCAACGACAATCTGTGGATGGATGCCGGCATGGTCACCACCCAGGCCGACTGGAGCCTGGATTTCGACATCGGCATGAACTTTTTCGAATGGCACGCCCCGGTGCCGCTGGCGCATGAAAAGCAGATCTTCACCCGCGCCCTGAAGTTTCTGATGAACGTCCAGCACGGCGTACCGGCGCGCCGGTTCAACTGGACGATGACGATTGACCCCCTGCTGGACACCAGCCCCGAGAATTACCCGAAATGGGGGCCAAGCCGCGCCACGCTGACGCCGGAAAACGTCGGCCGGCGGATGCATTTGCGGGTGGAATTGCAGACCTTCTTCCGCCTGCCCCGGTCGAACGCGCTGGCCTTTCCGATCCGCTGCTATCTGATCAGGTTCGAGGAACTGGCCACCCAGCCGAAATGGGCCCGCCGCCTGCACCGGGTGATCCGCGACCTGCCGGACGAGCTGGCCGCCTATAAGGGCTTTCTGCGCAACAAGCCGATCATGGTGGATTACCTGGCGCAATTCGACGACGGCACGCCCACCTCGCCGGGGTGGTGGGCCGAGGATTAGGGGGCGGGGCAACCCCCGCCACCCCAAGCCCCCTCAGCCAAGCCAGGCTTGAAACAGCAGCCCGCTTGCCGCCGAACCGACAATGGCAAAGCAGATATACAGCACGAACACGGGCCGTCTTACCAGCGCGAAAACCGCGACGGTCGCAGGCAGTGACGTAACACCACCCGCCACCAGAAACGCAAGCCCTGTGCCCGGTGCCATGCCCTTTTCGATCAGGCCGGACACCAGCGGCAAGGCGGCATAGCCGTTAAGATAGGCGGGCACCCCCACCAGCGTCGCCGTCAGGATCGGAATCGTGCCGGTGCCCCCAAGCGCATTCGCAATCAGGTCGGCAGGCACGTAGGCGAGCATCAGGCTTTCCAGCAGAAAGGCCAGCGTCAGCCACTTCAAGAGGAACAGCGTCGCCGCACGCGCCTCGCGCGCGAATTTCGTGCGCCGCGCAGGCTCCTGCCAGAACCGCCAGGCCACGGCACCGGGCTTGCGCACAGCCGCCCCGCCACAGCCACCATTCCCGACACCGGGACGAAGCGGCGCTTCCAGATAACCAAGCCGCATCAGCACCAGCGTCACATAACCGCCGAAAAGCCCCAGCCCGATTGCGGCAAACGTCTTTGCGACCGCGAACTCCACCCCCAGAAGCCCGGATGTCAGAACGAACATCGACGGGTCGATCACCGGAGAGGCCAGCCAGAACGCCATGACTGCCGAAAGGGGAACCCCCATCGAAAGCAGCGCCGCGATCAACGGGATCACCCCGCAGGAACAAAAGGGCGAAAGCCCGCCAAGTGCGGCGGCAAACACGATCATCATCACGGGCGACCCCTGAAACGCCCGTGCGATCAGGTTGTCTGCCCCGCTTGCCCCGGCACAGGCCGCTACGGCAATCGACAGCACAAGAAACGGGGCCGTCCCAAGCAGGGCATCACCAACGAACCAAAGGCTTGCCAGACCCTGCGTCGCGTCGATCAGGAACAGCAGGCCAAGGGTCGCTGCGGTAAACAGCCAGACCCGCTGCCTGTTCCAAAGGGACTCCAGCACGGACGGGATCATGCTTTGTGGAAGGGGTGTCATCTCAGTCATGTTATATACCCGGTTTTGTGGTTTATTTTGGTCAAAAAAACTCAGGCCGCCGCCGGTGTCAGACAGACCCCGGCGCAGCATTCCGATGTCAGAAAGGTCAGCGTGGCTGTCATCACGCCAAAGTCGGGCCGGTTGTAGATTTCCCTGCCCTGCCGTTCCTGAACCACCAGCCCCGCCGCGACCAGCGCGCGCAGATGATGCGCCAGCGTTGATGGCGGCAGGTCAAGATGGTCAAGCAGATCGCTGACCGTCAAACCCTCTGGCCCGCTGCGGACCAGAAGGCGAAACACCGCCAAACGCGATTCATGTCCCAGCGATGCCAAGGCCGTTGCAGCAGATTTGATGTGAGAGTCGGTGTCCATGACACAAGAATAACTATAAAACTGGTTTTGTAAAGCGTCTCTCTACGCCTGCGGGTAAGAAATCACCGACAAGTACCGCGCGGGCAGCTTGACCAGAACCTCCGGGCCATGCCGGGCATCGGCATCGAAGAACAGGCTGTCGCCGGGGCGAAGGTGAAACAGATGATCCCCGTGGCGGTACTGCACCTCGCCCTCCAGCATGTAGAGCAGTTCGATCCCGTCATGCTGGAAGGTGGGGAACACATCCGATGCTTCGGTCAGGGTGATCAGATAGGGTTCCACCACCACGCCCGAGGAATTCGATCCGATATGGCCCAGCAGGTTGTACTGGTGCCCCGCCCGCGTGCCCCGCCGCTCGATCTCCACATGGTCGCCCGCCTTGACATGCTGCACCTCGCGCCGTTCCTCGAACCGGCGGAAAAAGCTGGTGATCGGCGTGGAAAAGGCATGCGCCAGGATCTGCAGCGTGGTCAGCGACGGCGAGGTGATGCCATTCTCGATCTTGGACAGCATCCCGATCGACAGGCCCGTCGCCTCGGCCAGATCGGCCACGGTCATGCCCTGCTGGCGGCGGCAGGCCCGCACCTCGCGCCCGATGGCCAGCTCAAGGGTGCGCTCGCTCAGCTCCCTGACGCGGTGGGGGTCCTGATTGAACACCGGCTTGCCTCTGGGCAGGGTGGTGGAAAAGTCCTCCTGATCGTCGGGCATGGCTGTTGCCTTTGGGTGAAATCAGACCGCCAGATTTTTCCTTCGGGTGATCATACCCCAGTCAGGAAGAAATGCCACTGCCCTGACAGAGACCGTTCAGAAGGCACTGCGCAGGGCCGTGACCAGGGCGTGGTGCAGGGACCGGGCTGCGGAGCGCGGGCCCAGAACCGTGATGCCGCCCCTGCCCCGGATCACAAAGGTGCCAAGGTGTTCAATCACCGTCCGGCTGGCATCACCCGGCTGCATCGACCGGACATCCAGCGCACAAAGCCGTTCAAAGACGGCCGCAAGATCATCCCCGGCCAGATCGAAGCGCACCCAGGCATCGGTCTGTTCGGTGATGGACGCGGCTGTGCCGAAGGCCGGGCGCAGGGCCGCAACGATATCCTCATGGGTCTGAAAGGCGGCCTCGACCATCCACTGATCCGGGCCAAGCCAGAAGGCCGACCAGACCGGGCCGGCGGCATGGCGGCCCGGACCGGGCAGCGGCAGGCCAATGGCCTGTGCCGCCGCCGCGACATCGCCCTCGCGCCCGCGCCGGGCGGCAAGAGAGGCAAGGGCGATATCGGTGCGCTCGGCCAGGGTGACGGGGCCGATGGTGACCACCATCGGATCGGGATGACCAAGTGCGGTCAGCGGGGCAAGGCGATGCTCAGGCACGAAGACGGCTCCCTTCCGGATCGATGAAATGGGGGCTGACGATTTCGACCGGCGTATCGGTTCCGGCCAGCAGATTCACGGCGCGCAGCCGTTCGCCGATGCGCGCAGACCCGTTCCTGAGATATCCCAGCGCAATGGCATGGCCAAGGTTCGGCGAATAGACCACCGAGGTCAGCCAGCCATCGTCATGCGCGGCCGTGGCCGGCGCGCCCTGCGCCAGGAAATGGCTGCCCGCCGTCAAGGGCTGCGCCGGATCAACCGGGCGCACCCCCACCAGCCGCAGCCCGTCTTCCGCCACCAGGCCGTCGCGCGCCGACAGGACCATGCCGATGGCGTCCTTCTTGCGCGACACCATCCTGTCCAGACCCATGTTCAGCGCCGTGCTTTGGCCGTTCAGCTCGTTCCCCGCCACATGGCCCTTTTCCACCCGCATGACACCCAAGGCTTCCGTCCCGTAAACCACGGCGCCGAATTCCTGTCCCGCAGCCACCAAAGCGCGGATCATCGCATCGCCATAACGGGTCGGCACGGCAATCTCATAGGCCAGCTCGCCCGAGAACGAGATGCGGAACAGCCGCGCCCGCAACCCGCCGCAGACCGTGATCGCCCCGCAGGCCATATAGGGAAAGGCCGCGTCCGAGATATCCTGATCGACGATCATTTCCAGCAGTTTGCGTGCGTTGGGACCGGCGACGGAATACTGTGCCCAGGCTTCGGTGGTCGAGATGATCTGAACGTCCAGATCCGGCCACAGGCACTGGCGGCAGAATTCCAGATGACGGAACACGCCCACAGCATTGGCCGTGGTCGTCGTCATCACATATTCATGTTCGGCCATGCGCGCGGTGGTGCCATCGTCAAAGACAATGCCGTCTTCGCGCAGCATCAGCCCGTAGCGCACCTTGCCCACGGCAAGTGTCGAAAAGGTATTGGCATAGACCCGGTCCAGAAAGATACCGGCATCCGTGCCCTGAATATCGATCTTGCCCAGCGTGGTGACATCACAGATGCCCACCGACCGGCGCGTCGCCAGCACTTCGCGGTCCACCGACTGCCGCCAGGTGGTTTCCCCCGGCCGGGGCAGCCATTGCGTGCGCAGCCAAAGGCCCGCCTCGACAAAGACCGCGCCCTGTTCGGCGGCCCAGCGGTGCGACGGGGTCAGACGTGTCGGGCGGAACGCTTTGCCGGTGGACCGGCCCGCCAGCGCCGCAAGGGCGACAGGCGTATGCGGCGGGCGGAAGACGGTGGTGCCGGTCTGCGGAATGCTTTGCCCCGTCAGCCCGGCCATGATCGCAAGGCCCAGGACATTGCCGGTCTTGCCCTGATCTGTCGCCATGCCCAGCGTGGTGTAACGCTTCAGATGTTCGACCGAGCGGAAGTTTTCCTGATGGGCCAGCTTGATGTCCTTGACCGTGACATCGTTCTGCGGATCGATCCAGGCCCGGCCCTTTCCATGGGGCACATACCAGATCGGGGTGATCGAGACGGGCGCGTCTTCGGCCCGGGGCACCTCGGGGGCGGACGCCGCGAAGCCAAGGTCGGACAGCGCCCGCACCGCGCGGTCGGCCCCGGTCTGCAAGGCGGCATGGGTCGACATATGGCCACCGGCCGCCCCGGCCACGCTCAGGCCCGGCGGGCCGTTCGGGCCCGGCACAAAGGCTGCAAGTCGCTCGTCCCACAGCGGGCGGCCGCGCTGGTGCGAGGTCAGGCCCAGGTTGGGGTTCCAGCCGCCAGAGACGCCCAGCGCATCGCAGCGGATGGTCCGCACCCGGCCCGACGCCTCGCGCAGGGTGATCGAGGACAGCCCCAGACGGCCCGCCGAACCGATGACCTCGGCCCCCTGAAACTGGGGCATGTCCGCCAGACGCGGGCCGTCCGGGCGTGTGTCGATCACTGCGGCAATCTCCACCCCCTTCGCGCGAAGGTCTTGCGCGGTGCGCAGGCCATCGTCGTTGTTGGTGAAGATGGCGGCCCGCTGCCCCACGGCCACGCCCCAGCGGTTGGCATAGGCACGCAAGGCCCCTGCCAGCAGAATGCCGGGGCGGTCATTGTCCGCAAAGGCGATGGGCCGTTCGATCGCCCCGCCGCACAGGATGGCGCGGCGCGAATAGATGCGCCACAGCGTCTGGCGCGGCTTGCCCGGCAAGGGTTCCGCCAGATGATCCGACACGCGTTCAACCGCCGAATAGATGCCGTGGTCATAAGCCCCCAGCACGGTCGTGCGCGGCAGAAGCCGGACAGTTGCCATCTGCGCCAGTTCCGCCACGGCCTGCGCTGCCCAGTCGGCCCCGGACTGTGCGCCGATGGCATGCGTTTCGGCATTCAGCCGCCCGCCCATGCGGAAATCCTCGTCCGCCAGGATCACCCGCGCCCCGCTGCGCCCTGCGGTCAGGGCCGCTGCCAGGCCCGCAGGCCCCGCGCCGATGATCAGCAGGTCACAATGCAGAAAGCCCTTGTCACAGGCATCCGGATCCTCCTGCACCGACAGGGATCCAAGGCCGGCCGCGCGGCGGATCAGCGGCTCATAGACCTTTTCCCAGAACGAGGCCGGCCACATGAAGGTCTTGTAATAAAAGCCCGCCGCAAAGAAGGGCGACAGGCGGTCGTTGACCGACAGCGCGTCGAACCTCAGCGACGGCCAGCGGTTCTGGCTTTGCGCCTCCAGCCCGTCGAACACCTCGACCGTGGTGGCCCGCGTATTGGGCTCGCGCCGCGCGCCGCTGCGCAGTTCCACCAGTGCGTTCGGCTCTTCCGACCCGGCGGCAATCGGCCCGCGTGGCCGGTGATACTTGAAACTGCGTCCCATCAGCCGCACGCCATTGGCCAGCAGGGCGGAGGCCAGCGTGTCGCCGGGATGCCCCTGATAGGGCAGCCCGTCGAAGGTGAAGCGCAGGCTGCGGCTGCGGTCGATCTGACCGCCTGCGATCCGGTTGTCCTGTGTCACCTGCCGCGCCCCCGTGCCCGCGCCACGTCACGCGCCAGTTCCACCTGCGTGATCTCGTGTGTCAGCGTGTTGCGCGTCACCACCAGCCAGGACCGGTCGCCCTGTTCGTGATACCAAAGCTCGCGGTGCAGCCCGGCCGGATTGTCGCGCAGATACAGATAGTCATGAAAGCGGTCGGCGGCATCGGCGGCCAGGCCATCGGGACGGTCGATCAGGCTGGCATCGCCCAGATAGACGAATTCCTGCGCGTCGCGCGGGCCGAGAAGGGGGTGCGGGATGATCATGGGGCTTTCACATTTCGGACAATCTTGCATTCATCTTCAACGGCGGGGCCGCTTTGCCTGTCTTTCGCGCACCTTTCGGGCCAAACGCGCAGGGGGGCATCATCCCGGATCATCTGGCACCCTTTCAATGCAGGTTGGGCTGTGCGCCCTGCCCTTTTTCGTCGATCATCAGCCCCTTGCGGAACCGGTCGAAGCGATAGGCGGTGGCGGTGGGGTGCGGCGTGCCGGTGGCCAGCAGATGGGCAAAGACCCAGCCGCTGGCCGGTGTCGCCTTGAACCCGCCGTAACACCAGCCGCCATTGAAATAAAGGCCGTCGATCCCGGTGCGGTCGATGATGGGCGAGCCGTCCATCGACATGTCCATGATCCCGCCCCAGGTCCGCAGCAGCCGTGCCCGCCCGATCACCGGCATCAGGGCCATGCCGCCTTCGGCGACATCCTCGACCACCGCCAGGTTGCCGCGCTGCGCATAGGAATTGTAGCCGTCGATGTCGCCGCCAAAGACAAGGCCACCCTTGTCGGACTGGCTGACATAGAAATGCCCCGCGCCAAAGGTCATCACACCGTCGATCACCGGCTTCAGCCCTTCCGACACGAAGGCCTGCAACACATGGCTTTCGATCGGCAGGCGCATCCCGGCCCTGGCCATCACCGGCCCGGACGATCCGGCCACAGCCACACCGACCTTTGCGGCCCCGATGAACCCTCGGGTGGTGTCCACGCCCAGCACCCGGCCCTGTTCGATGCGAAAGCCCGTAACCTCGCAATTCTGGATGATGTCCACGCCGCGCTGGTCGGCGCCACGGGCATAGCCCCAGGCCACGGCATCGTGGCGCACCGTGCCGCCGCGCTTTTGCAGCAGACCACCCTTGACCGGAAAGCGGGCGTTGTCGAAGTTCAGGAACGGATACATCGCGCGGACCTGATCGCGGTTCAGCAATTGTGCATCGGCCCCGTGCAGGATCATCGCATTGCCGCGCCGGGTATAGGCATCACGCTGGGCATCTGTGTGAAACAGGTTGAGGATGCCGCGCTGGCTGACCATGGCGTTGTAGTTGAAATCCTGTTCCAGCCCTTCCCAGAGCTTCAGCGAGAATTCGTAGAACGGCTGGTTGCCGTCCAGCAGGTAGTTCGACCGGATGATCGTGGTGTTGCGCCCCACGTTGCCGCCGCCGATCCAGCCCTTTTCCAGCACCGCGATTCGCGCCTGGCGGAACTCCTTGGCCAGGTAATAGGCCGTGGCCAGGCCATGGCCACCCCCGCCCACGATGACACAGTCATAGGCAGGCTGCGGCGCAGGATCGCGCCAGGCGGCGGTCCAGCCCCTGTGGCCGGTCAGCGCCTCGGCAATCACGCGGAACCCTGAATAGCGCATCCTTCGGTCCTTCCCGGCCTGCCCCCCCGGGCCGTCACGGGACTTGCCGTGGGCGGGGGGCATCGTTATTCTTCCCATTAAACATTTTTTCCGCAGACGAGACAAGCGGCAGAGGTAAGGCCAGATGCCGGACAGCTATCCCCGCGTAAGCCCCGGCCCGCCCCGGCTCGGCCGGATCGTGACGCCTGTGTCGCTGGCCCGCCATTCCGGCCGCGAACGATACGAGGTTCCCGGTGCCGGTGCCCTGCTGATCCGTCTGGGCGCGGGCGACCGCGTGACCCTGGCCAATCCCGAAGGCGGGCAGGTCTGCGAACTGGTGGCGGCAGATGCGCGGGGCCGCATCGATGCGGGCATTCTGGGCGTTCCCCCGAACGGTGACGCGCGGGGGCTGAAGGCGCTGCTCGCCGCCGGAACCGGATCGGGAATGGCCGGGCTGCGGCTGGGCATTGCGCGGCGTGGGATCGATCTTGCACAGGCGGGTGCCGTCGTTCTGTTCGGTGCGGACACCCCGGCGGGGACGGAAGACAGCGTTACCGCAACCCGCGACGGCGTGCTGATCGTGGCCGCCCCGGCACTGCCGATGGACCCCGCCGGTCAGGACACGGCAACGCCGCTGGTCGTCACCGTGCAGCGCAGCGCGCTGGTCCAGGTGGCGGGGTTCGACCTGCCCGACCCGCTGGCAGAGCCGGTTCTGGACCTGAGGGTGAAATCCGCCACCGCAGAGGCCTATTTCGTGAAAGCAGGCGACTATATCCAGATCATCGATGTGGATGGCCGTCAATGCACGGATTTTCAATGCTTTTCTGCGCGCAAGCTTGACCGTGGCATCGAACATGCGCTGGATGTGACCACGTCGCGCACGCTGATGGGACGTGCCTATTCGATGCCGGGGCTGCACGCGAAATACTACGATCAGGATTTCCTTCCCCTGATCGAGGTGGTGCAGGATACCGTCGGCCGCCACGATGCCTTCGCCATGGCCTGTGCCTCGAAATACTATGATGACATCGGCTATCCGGGGCATGTGAACTGTTCGGACAATTTCAACCGCGCGCTGATCCCGCACGGGGTTTCGGCCCGGCCGGGCTGGATGGCGGTCAACCTGTTCTTCAACACCGCCATCGATGCCCAGGGCGTGCTTATCAGCGACGAACCCTGGTCGCGGCCCGGCGATTATGTGCTGTTCCGTGCGCTGACCGACCTGATCTGCGTCTCTTCGGCCTGTCCCGACGATACCTCGCCCGCCAATGGCTGGTATCTGAGCGACATTCACATCCGCAGCTATGACGGGGCCGAACCGTTCCGCCGCGCCATCGCCAGCCGCGTCACCCCCGATCAGGAGCCCAGAATGACCAAGGATACCGCCTTTCATGCCCGCACTTCGGCGCTGACGCGGGACCTGGCAGAGTATCGCGGCTACTGGCTGCCCACGGCCTATTCCGGTGCCGGACCGATCGCGGAGTACTGGGCCTGCCGCGAAAAGGCCGCCGTCATCGATCTGTCGCCCCTGCGCAAGTTCGAGGTGACCGGCCCGGATGCCGAAGCGCTGATGCAATACACGCTGACGCGGGATGTCTCGAAGCTGGCGGTGGGTCAGGTGGTCTATTCCGCGATGTGCTACGATCACGGCGGCATGATCGATGACGGCACGCTGTTCCGGCTGGGCCGCGACAATTTCCGCTGGATCGGCGGCGAGGATTTCGGCGGCATCTGGCTGCGCGAGCAGGCGGAAAAGCTGGGGCTGAATGTCATGGTGCGCTCGTCAACCGACCAGTTGCACAACCTGGCTGTGCAGGGGCCGAACAGCCGCGAGATATTGCGTCGCATCTTCTGGACCCCGCCCGCACAGGCCGCCGCAGACGAACTGGGCTGGTTCCGCTTTTCGGTCGGGCGGATCGGCGATGCCGCCGGTGTTCCGGTGGTTGTGTCGCGCACGGGCTACACGGGCGAATTGGGGTACGAGATTTTCTGCCACCCGAAAGATGCCGGCACCGTCTGGGACGCCGTCCGGGACGCAGGGCAGGATCAGGGGCTGTGCCCGATGGGCCTGGCCGCGCTGGACATGGTGCGGATCGAGGCCGGGCTGATCTTTGCCGGTTATGATTTCACCGACCAGACCGACCCGTTCGAGGCGGGCATCGGATTCACCGTGCCGCTGAAATCGAAGACCGCCGATTTCATCGGGCGCGATGCGCTGATCCGCCGCAAGGAGCATCCGATGCACCGCTTCGTCGGGCTGGACATCGACGCAGCCATCCCCGTGGGCCATGGCGACGGCATCTATGCGGGCCGCGCGCAGGTGGGGGTTGTCACCTCTTCCACCCGGTCGCCGCTTCTGGGCAAGACCATCGCCCTGGCGCGGGTGGATGTGGCCCATGCGGCCCTCGACACGCCGCTTGAGGTCGGCAAGCTCGACGGCCAGCAGAAGCGGCTGCCGGCGCGGGTCGTGGCCCTGTCGCATTACGACCCCGGCAAAACCCGCCCGCAAAGCTGACGGCAGGGGGGCCGTCTGCCCCCGGCTTGTTCTGGCGGGAACTTCCCCCATCGGGGCGATGTTTGCGCCTGTGAAAGGGGCGGACCGGTCCGCCGGGATCACAGGATGCCGTCGAGCGTGCCGACCGCGCGGTAGGTTTCCGGGCGGCGGTCCCGGAACAGGCCCCAGCTGCGCCGCAGGGCAGCGATGGCATCCAGATCAAAGCGGGCCGTCAGCACCTGTTCGCCGTCGCGCGCGGCCTTGGCAACCAGTTGCCCGGTCTGGTCGGCGATGAAGGACGAGCCATAGAAGGTCACGGCGGTGCCCTCGGGGGCGGTTTCCGTCCCGATCCGGTTCGAGGCAAGGACGGGCAGGATATTGGCGGCGGCGTGGCCGCGCATCACCATTTCCCAGTGCGGCGCGGAATCATGGTCCGGGGCGGGCGGTTCCGTGCCGATGGCGGTGGGATACAGCAGCAGCTCTGCCCCCTGCAGCGCCATGGCGCGGGCCGCCTCGGGGAACCACTGATCCCAGCAGATGCCAACGCCGATCCGGCCCAGGGCGGTGTCCCAGACCCGGTAGCCGGTATCGCCGGGCGAGAAATAGAACTTCTCCTCGTACCCCGGACCTTGCGGGATATGCGATTTGCGGTAATTGCCAAGCACCCTGCCGTCGGCATCAATCACCGCCACCGAGTTGAAATGGGCCATCCCGGCGCGTTCGAAATAGGACAGGGGAAGAACCACGCCAAGCTGGCGGGCCAGATCGGAAAACCGGGCAATCAAGGGGTGGCCCGCCATGGGTGCGGCCAGATCGAAGTATTCCGGCCGCTGGGTGATGCAGAAATAGGGCGTGGCGAAAAGCTCCTGGATCAGGACAAGACCGGCCCCCTTGGCCGCAGCCTGGCGCACCAGCGCCTCGGCCCGGTCGGCATTGGCGGGCAGGTCCCAGCTGCAGGCGAACTGGGTGGCGGCAACGGTGATCTGGCGCATCGGAACCTCTTCTGGCGATGGTGGGCGGCACCTTGCCTTGCGGGCGCGGCAGGGAAAAGGGCAAAGGCGCGCCTGCCCCCGACGGGCGGTCTGACGGGGCGGCGCAGCACGCAAGGTCAGCCGGGACGGCGACGCAGCCGCACCAACCAGCCGCGCGCGGCGGGCGCAGGGACGCTGGGGTGGATATGTTCCGACCGGTCCTGCCCGATGGGCCGCCGGCGGCGCAGCACAAACAGCCTGCCCGACCCCTGCCAGGTGCCTGCCATCGGGGCCACCGGATCGCATGGAAAGCGGCTGCGCCAGCGCGGTGGCAGCGGCAGGCCGCAGGCCTCGGCCCGGTCCAGCATCCAGACCAGAGGGATGTTCGACAAGGGGCGCGCCGCGTCAAATCCGCCCAACTGGCCGCCGACATCGCCATGCGCGCCGCGGAACCACACCTGTTCGACATTGCCCTGCCAGTCGGGCGGCGATGCCCACAGCACCGGGGCAAACGCCTGGCGGGTTTCGTCCAGCGCCAGGGCGTGAAAGCCGTGCCGGATCGTCCGGCCCAGATGCGGCGTGTGAAAGGCGTGCCTCGCTTCGGTCAGCTTCCACAACAGCGGCAGGCGCAGGCCCAGCGCCTTGACCGTATCCCAGACGCCGACCATTTCGATAGGCACCGCGTCATGGCAAAGGGCGGCGCCAAAGGCGCGGGCGGCGGGCGCATCGGGGGCGGTCCGGTAATGGCGATAGGCAAGGGTGACATTGCGTTCTGTCGCGTGACCGGCCCGGATCAGGCCGACCCGGTCGATCACCCCGGCCAGCGAGCGGACGGCATAGGCCCCGCGCGAATAGCCGAACAGAAAAATCCGGTCGCCGGGGCGATAGCGCGACGCAAGAAACCCGTAGGCCCGGCGGATCTGGCGGTTCATCCCCCGGCCCTGAATCACGTCCCGGGTCTGGGTCCAGCTGGTCCACTGGATGCCCGGCTCGTAATACAGCGACATCCGCTGTATCCGCCCGCCCTCGCGCAGCAGGCGAAAGGTCAGCCCGGCATTGGTTTCCCGTCCCGGCAGCAGCGAGGACATCGTGCCATCCAGGATCACGACATGATCCACCGCCCGGCGCCCGCCCCCCGGATCGGGCGGCGGGACGGGGCTGCGCAGCGCTAGGGGCGCACGGTGCAGCCAGCGGGATATCCGGTCAATCACCGGCAGCGCGCACCCCGTTCAGGCTTGTCCAGACACGGAACGGGGTAAAGGGCATGTCCAGTGCCGCAACGCCGGCCGGGGCCAGGGCATCGTGCATCGCATTGGCAAGGGCCGCCAGCGCCCCCACCGTGCCCGCCTCTCCACACCCTTTCATGCCAAGCGGGTTGGCGGTGGAGGGGACCGGTTCGGTGGTAAAGCGGATAAAGGGCAGATCCGTGCTGCGCGGCATCGCGTAATCCATGAAGCTGGCGGTCAGAAGCTGGCCCTGCGCATCATGGACCGACAATTCGCACAGCGCCTGACCCAGCCCCTGGGCCACGCCGCCATGAACCTGCCCCTCGGCCAGGGTCGGATTGATCAGATTGCCGAAATCATCCGTCACGGTATAGCGCAGCACCGTGGTGCCGCCGGTTTCGGGATCAACCTCGATCTCGGCCATATGGGCACCATTGGGATAGGACCGGCCCGGCAGCGTGGCGCGGGTTTCCTGCACCAGCAGATCGCTGCGCCCGCGCTGGCGGGCAAGATCGGCGGCTTCAAGAAAGGTCAGGGTGCGGTTCGATCCAGGTGCCCGGAAGGCACCGTCGCCAAACAGAACCTCTGCCGCGCCCAGTTCGGCCGCCAGAAACGCGGAAAAGGCCGTGACCATCTGATCCACCGCCGCCAGCGTGGCCACCGACTGCACGGTCACAGACCGGGACCCGCCCGTGCCGCCGCCGCGCGCGATGCGGTCACTGTCGCCCTGGATCACGCGGATCTGTTCAAAGGGAATGCCGGTCCGGTCGGACAGGAACCTGGCAAAGACCGTTTCATGCCCCTGCCCGTTCGACTGGGTGCCGACGAACAGCAGAACGGTGCCATCGGCTGCAAATTCCACCCGCGCCCCTTCCGAGGCATCGCCCAGAATCGCCTCGATATAGCAGCACAGGCCAAGTCCGCGCAGCTTGCCGCGTGCCGCACTTCCGGCACGGCGGGCCGCAAAGCCGGCGATGTCCGCCTCGGCCCGCGCACGGGCCAGCACGCGGGAAAAGTCACCGACATCAATGTATTCGCCGGTGGCGCTGGTATAGGGGAAATGGCGGATGAAATTCGCCTCGCGCAGCGCCAGCGGATCGGTGCCAAGCGCGCGGGCGGCATGATCCATGGCGCGTTCGATGGTATAGATCGCCTCGGGGCGGCCCGCGCCGCGATAGGCATCGACCGGCGTGGTGTTGGTGAACACGCCCTTCGCCGACAGCGCGGCCACCGGAATATCATAGACGCCCGTCAACACCTTGGCAAAAAGCTCTGACTGGATTTCCTGCGCATACATGGAATTGTAGGCGCCCAGGTTTGAAGAAAGCGTAACGCGGTAGGCGGTGATGCGATGGGCGGCATCAAACCCAAGTTCGGCCCGCGCCACCAGATCGCGCCCGGCATTGTCGCTGAGCATCGCCTCGGTCCGGTCGGACGCCCAGCGCACGGCACGCCCCAGCAGCCGCGCCGCCTGGGCAAGGACGACATATTCCGGATAGGTCATCGACTTCATGCCAAAGCCGCCCCCGACATCGGGGTTGGTCACGCGCACGGCAGCAGGCGGCAGGCCCAGCATACGCGCCAGTTCCCGCTTCTGTACCCAGACCCCCTGCCCGTTGACGCACAGATGCAGCCTTGCCCCGTCCCATTCGGCAAAGGCTGCGCGCGCTTCCAGCGAATTCACGATGACGCGGTTGTGGACAATGTCCAGACTGACGCGGTGGGCGGATGCGGCCAGGCTGGTTTGCACGGCATCGTCATCGCCAATCGCCCAGTCAAAGGCCAGATTGCCCGGTGCCTCGGGGTGGATGGCCGCGCCCCCGCCCGTCACCGACAGGGCCACCGGCAAATCCCTGGTGTGCAGATCGATCAGCTCTGCGGCATCCTGGGCCGCTGCCATGCTGTCGGCGACAATCATCGCCACGGCTTCGCCGACATGGCGGATGCGCCCCCGCGCCAGAACCGGGCGTTCGGGGCCGGCCCCTTTGGACCCGTCGCGGTTCGGGACGGTGGCGAAATGCATGCCGAGGACAACGCCCGAGGCCGCCAGATCATCCGCAGTCAGAACCAGATGGACACCGGGTGCCTGGCGGGCCGCCTGAACATCCAGCGTCAGGATTTCGGCATGGGCCACGGTGGCACGGAAGAAATAGGCAAAAAGCGCGCCTTCGGGCACGATATCATCAACAAAGCGCCCCCGGCCTGTCAGCAGCCTCAGGTCTTCAACGCGCCGGATCGCCTGGGATTCGCCGAATTTCGTCATTTTCCCATCCCCTTGTAAAGAAGGATCAGGGTACTCCCCCGGCCGGGTTTGTCCAGCCGGAGGATCGGACGATCACAGTTTCAGCGACAGGACCGTCGCGATGGACAACTCGCCAAATCCGTTGAACCGCGTGTTGGTCACGGTGGAATAGGCCCCCATGCCGGAGAAGACGAGGTAATCCCCCTCGGCGATGTCGCCGGGCAGCGATATCTCGCCCGGAAGCCGGTCAACCGAATCGCAGGTGGGTCCGAAAACGATCAGGTCGCGCGGCACCCCCATCCGCTTGTGCCCCTCGGGCGTCAGCACGACAGTGCGGTCGATCACCCCGATCATGTTGAGTTCGGTGAGCGAGCCATAGACACCATCGTTCAGAAAGACATGCGCCCCGTCGCGCACCGCCTTGACCGGGGCGGCAACGGCAAAGGCATCGGCCACAAGGCCACGGCCCGGCTCGCAAACCAGCGCGGGACGGTCAGGCCCGAAGGTTTCGGTCGCGACCCGGCCGATCAGGGCAAAGATCGCCTCCAGCTGCGGGGCCTGCCCGGTCAGCCGGTGCGACGGAAAACCGCCGCCCACGTTCAGCCGGGCAATCTTCACGCCCGCGCCGCGCGCAATCTCGCCCGCCGCACGGATGTAATGCTCCCATGCCATGGGGTCGGTGCATTGCGTGCCGGGGTGGAAGGTCAGCGAGGGGATGAAGCCCGCCTCGGCCACGGTTTTCAGCAGCGCGACCGACAGGTCCGCCGTTGCACCGAACTTGGCGCCGAAGTTGTAGGCGGCCCCCGACACCGGCAGCTTGAAGCGCACGGTGATCTCGACCCCCTTTGCGGGCACCAGCTCGATCAGCTTGGCCAGCTCCGAGCGCGAATCGACCGAATAGGACGTGACGCCCAGCGACACGGCCACACCAATCTCTGACCGCGACCGCACCGGGTTGTTGTAATGCAGCGCCGCTTCCGGGGCGAGACGGCGGATCATGCGCATCTCGAAGGGCGAGGCCACGTCAAAGCCATGCACGCCTGCGGCGATCAGGTTTTCGATCACCGTCTCTTCCGGGTTGGATTTGACCGCATAGGTCACAAGCCCCGGAAAACCGCCCAGAAACCGGCGCGCGGTTGCCTGAAGCGCCGCCGGGGAAAAGAACAGGACCGGCGTTTCTGGCCGGCCTGCGCGGAGAAATTCGGACGGATCCGTCCAGATCGTTTTCGAGAGTCCCATCGGCTATCCTTCTCTGTGCCAACAAGACGCAAGCTGCTCTCTTGCCCCGGCTCGACGGTTCGGGAGACGCTTTGCGCGTTCATTCCAACCAGGCCAGGTGCGTATGAGCCGCCCTTTCCCTGAAACCTCAGGATGCGGGATATGTATGACATTTTCACCGATCAAAAGGGTAGATTTGCAGTGATCTTTCGTTATTCTGACGTGAGGGACAGGAAAAATATATGGATGAGCTTGATCGCAACATCGTCGGGCTGCTGGGGGCGGATGCACGCATGTCGATCGCCACGCTGGCGCGGCGGCTGAAGGTGGCCCGGTCCACCATCCAGGCCCGGCTGGAGCGGCTGGAGACATCCGGCGTCATCGTCGGCTACACAATCAAGCTGGGCGAATCCGCGCGCGAGGGGCGTCTGCGGGCCAGCGTTCTGCTGACGGTGGAACCCCGCGCCCAGGCCAATATCCTGACCCGGCTCAAGGCGATTTCCGAGGTGGAGCGGGTGTTCACCACCTCGGGGCGGTTCGACCTGCTGCTGCAGATCGCGGCCCCGTCCACCACTTTGCTGGATCAGGTTCTGGACCAGATCGGGGCAATGACCGGCGTGCGGTCTTCGGAAAGCCTGATCCACCTGTCCACCCGGATTGACCGCGCGGTCTAGCCCGGGATCGTCCGTGCCAGAATGCCGCAAAAGGCGCGGTCCCGGTCGGCGGGGGCAAGGTTCTGTATCGCGTACATCCGCCCCGCCGCCATCAGATCGGCCAGGCCATGGGCCATGGCCCAGACGGCCGCAATATCGACCGGGTCTTCGCCGCCGGTCCTTGCGCCAACGAGGCGGCTCAGATGTTCATAGGCCTGCGCTGATCCGGCTGCCAGGCCGGGCGCGGCGAAATCAGGGCGGTCTGACGAAAAGATCAGCCGGAACAGCGCCGGGCGTTCCGTTGCGAAGGCGATGTATCCCAGCCCCGCCGCCACGATCTGTGCCTGGGGATCCCGGGATGCACGCGCCTGATGCGCCGTCATCGCCGCAATGAACTGCCGGAACCCTTCTGCCGCCAGCGCGGTCAGAAGCCCGCCCACATCGCCGAAGTGATGCGCGGGGGCCGCATGGCTGACCCCGGCACGCCGGGCAACCCGGCGCAGCGAAAAGGCTTCCAGCCCGGTTTCGGCCAGTTCCGCCTCTGCCGCCGCCAGAAGTGCATCATGCAGCGCGCCGTGATGGTAGCGCGGCTTTTCGGGCACTGCGCAGAGGGGGTCTTCCGTGTCCATCGGGCCTTCCGCCAAACAGTTCCGCTACCGTCCAGATATGATCTTGACAGTGCCAAGTCAATCGCTAGTCTTCATCTTGCCACTGTCAATATGAGGTTGCCATGCCCACGGACTCCCTGTTCCAATCCGCCAACACGCTGGCCCTGATCGGCTGGATCGTGCTGGCGCTGTCGCCGCTGTCGCCGCGCTGGTCTGACCGGATCTCCGGGCTGGCGATTCCGCTTGTGCTTTCGGCAGGCTATACGGCGCTGATACTCGCCTTCTGGTCGCGCGCACCGGGCGGGTTCGACAGCCTGCCCAACGTGATGCAGCTGTTCACCTTTCCTGAAATCGCGCTGGCGGGCTGGGTGCATTACCTGGCCTTCGATCTGCTGATTGGCGCCTGGATCGCCCGCATGGCGCGGGCCGAGGGGATACACCATCTGCTGGTGCTGCCCCTGCTGGCGCTGACCTTCCTGTTCGGCCCCGCCGGATACCTTGCCTTCACCCTTCTGCGCGCCAGCCGCAACCTGCGCGCGCCCCTGATGACGGAGCCCCGCACATGACAACCCTTGCCCTTTCCGCCCCGCGCTTCACCGGCTTTGCCCAACTGAGGCAGGATGCGCCCCTGTTCACCACGCTTGGCATCGCGATGGCCCTGTCCCTGCTGCCGACGCTGGCCGCAATGCAGATCGATGACCGGCTGTTTCACGGCGAAAGCATCTGGGTGAAGCCGATCAAGTTCCAGATCGCGCTGACGATCTATCTGCTGACACTGGCCTTCTATGCCCGCTGGCTGCCGCTGGCGATGCGGCAGGCCCGCCTGTTCCGCATCTACTGTGGCATCGTTGCCGGTGCCATCATTGCTGAAGTCCTGTGGATTGCCGGGGCGGCCGCGCTTGGGACGGCGTCGCATTTCAACGACTCGTCCCCGGTCTGGGCTGCGCTTTACGGGTTCATGGGGGTTGCTGCCGTCACGCTGACCTCTGCCGTACTGGTGTCCGGCATCGCGATCTGGCGCAACCGGGCCAGCGGCCTGCCGGACGCGCTGCGTCTGGCGGTGGCGCTTGGCCTTGTGCTGACCTTTGTTCTGACAGTGCCGGTGGCCTATTACATGTCGTCCAACACCGGGCATTTCGTGGGCACGCCTGCCGACTGGGACCGGGGGCTGCCGCTGATGGGCTGGTCACGCAGCGTGGGGGATTTGCGGGTGGCGCATTTCCTGGCCACCCATGCGCTGCACGGCATCCCGCTGGCGGGGCTGATTGCGGTGCTGATCCTGCCCGTGCAGGCGGCTCGCCGCGCGGTTGTGCTGGCCTCGGCGGGGTATGCGGCGCTGGTCGCGGCGACCTTTGTGCAGGCGCTGGCGGGGCAACCGTTTCTGTAAGCCCGTCCGGGCGGCGTGCAGGCCCTGCGCGCCGCCCGGAAAGACGCTTTTCCTTCGGCACCGCGCGCGGTAGACACCACGCAAACTGGCGGGATGCAGCCGATGCCGATGGAAAAAACCTTCAACGCGACCGAAGCCGAAGCGCGGATATACGCTGCCTGGGAACAGGCCGGGGCGTTCCGGGCGGGGGCCAATGCCTCGCGGCCCGACACCTTCTGCATCATGATCCCGCCGCCCAATGTCACCGGCAGCCTGCATATGGGACATGCCTTCAACAACACATTGCAGGATATTCTGGTGCGCTGGCACCGGATGCGCGGCTTTGACACGCTGTGGCAGCCCGGCACCGACCACGCGGGCATCGCCACCCAGATGGTGACAGAGCGTGACATGGCGCTGCATCAGGAACCCGACCGCCGCACGATGGGGCGCGAACGCTTCATCGCCCGCGTCTGGGACCAGAAGACGGCGTCGCGCGGCACGATCATCGGGCAGTTGAAGCGGCTTGGCGCAAGTTGCGACTGGTCACGCGAAGCCTTCACCATGTCCGGCGCGCCGGGCGCAGCGGCGGGGGAAGAGGGCAATTTCCACGACGCGGTGATCAAGGTTTTTGTCGATCTGTACCACAAGGGCCTGATCTATCGCGGCAAGCGGCTGGTCAACTGGGACCCGCAGTTCGAGACGGCGATTTCCGATCTGGAGGTTGAGAACATCGAAGTGCCGGGGCAGATGTGGCATTTCAGGTATCTGCTCGCGGGTGGCGAAACCTATGACTATGTCGAACGGGATGCCGACGGCAACGTCACCCTGCGCGAGGTGCGCGACTACATTTCCATCGCCACGACGCGGCCCGAAACCATGCTGGGCGACGGGGCGGTGGCTGTTCACCCATCCGATGAACGCTATGCGCCAATCATCGGAAAGCTTTGTGAAATTCCGGTGGGGCCAAAGGATCATCGCCGCCTGATCCCGATCATCACCGATGACTATCCCGACCCGGCTTTCGGCTCGGGTGCCGTCAAGATCACCGGGGCGCATGACTTCAACGATTATGCTGTGGCGACGCGGCATGGCATTCCCTGCTACCGGCTGATGGACACCCGCGCGCAGATGCGCAGCGATGGCGCGCCCTATGCCGATGCGGCCCGCATCGCGATGGCCGTGTCGCAGGGCCAACAGACCCTGACCGAGGCGGAAGTGGACGCGATCAACCTTGTCCCCGACGACCTGCGCGGGCTGGACCGGCATGAGGCGCGCAAGCGCGTGGTGGATCAGATCACCGCCGAAGGGCTGGCCGTAACGGTCCTGAAGAAATCCGTCGATACGGAAACCGGCGCGGAACACCTGGACAGCGTGCCTTACGTCGAGGCAAAGCCGATCATGCAGCCCTTTGGCGACCGGTCCAGGGTGGTGATCGAGCCGATGCTGACCGACCAGTGGTTTGTCGATACCGCGCAGATCGTCGGCCCCGCGCTGGACGCGGTGCGCAACGGCGACACCCGGATCATCCCGCCGAGCGGCGAGAAGACCTATTACCACTGGCTGGAAAATATCGAGCCCTGGTGTATCTCCCGCCAGCTTTGGTGGGGGCATCAGATTCCGGTGTGGTATGGCCTTGATCTTGATCCCGGAAGCTTCACGGATGATGAAGGCGACGACGCCCTTGATGAGGTTGAGATTCTCCGCGTCCTTGGCGATGGCGGTTACGCCGAACGTGATGCCCGCTTCCATTGCGCCACCGATTTTACCAGCGTTACCGCACAGTTCCGGGACGATCTTGCGGCGCTTCCCCATCCGCTCAACACGGCGCGCCTCGTTGAAGTGAGGGATCGCCACGCCGCAGTCGAGGCACTGGCCGCATCCCTGGCAAACTATGCCGTCAACCAGGACCCGACGCTTCTGACCTACCCGGTCTGGCGCGACCCTGACGTGCTTGACACCTGGTTCTCCTCCGGCCTCTGGCCCATCGGCACCCTTGGCTGGCCGGAACAAACCCCGGAACTGGCGAAATACTTCCCGACCTCGGTCCTCGTCACCGGGCAGGACATCCTGTTCTTCTGGGTCGCCCGGATGATGATGATGCAGCTTGCCGTGGTGAACGACGTCCCCTTCCGCAGCGTCTACCTGCACGGCCTTGTCCGCGACGCCAGGGGCAAGAAGATGTCCAAATCCCTGGGCAATGTCATCGACCCGCTGGAGATCATCGACCAATACGGGGCCGACGCGCTGCGCTTTGCCAATGCGGCGATGGCCAGCCTCGGCGGGGTGCTGAAACTCGATACCCAGCGCATTGCCGGCTATCGCAATTTCGGCACCAAGCTGTGGAATGCCTGCCGCTTTGCCGAGATGAACGGCGTCTGGGACGGGCATGTCACCTCTGCCACGCCCCCCGCCGCCACCGCCACCGCCAACCGCTGGATCATCGGCGAGGCCGCGCGGGTGCGGGTTGAGGTGGATGCGGCGCTGGCCGAGTACCGCTTTGATCAGGCGGCGACCGCGCTTTATGCCTTTGTCTGGGGCAAGGTCTGCGACTGGTATGTCGAATTCGCCAAGCCGCTGTTTGACGGCCCGCAGGCGGCGGAAACGCGGGCGACCATGGGCTGGGTGCTGGACCAGTGCATGATCCTGCTGCATCCGATCATGCCCTTCATCACCGAAGAGCTGTGGCAGACCACCGGCAGCCGCGCAAAGATGCTGGTTCATGCCGACTGGCCCGCCTATGGCGAGGAGTTGGTCGATGCGCCCGCGATGCGGGAAATGACCTGGGTGATCGCGCTGATCGAAGACATCCGGTCGGCCCGCGCGCAGATGCATGTGCCGGTGGGTCTGAAGCTGGACATGCTGCACCTGGCGCTGGACGAGGCCGGGCGCACCGCCTGGGCGCGCAACCAGGCGCTGATCCGCCGCCTGGCCCGGATCGAGACGCTGACCGAAGCGCCGAAAGCCCCGAAAGGGGCCATCACCATCGCGGTCGAAGGCGGCACCTTCGCCCTGCCGCTGGACGGGGTGATCGACATTGCCGAAGAAAAGGCCCGCCTTGCCAAGACGCTGGAAAAGCTGGAAAAAGACCTGACCGGCCTGCGCGGACGGCTGTCCAACCCGGCCTTCCTGGCCTCGGCCAAGGAAGAGGTGGTGGACGAGACCCGCGACAAGCTGGAACAGGGCGAAGATGAGGCGGGCAAGCTGCGCGCCGCCCTGGCGCGCCTGGCCGAACTGGCCTGACCCGGGGGCTTCTTTTCGGCGGAAATACCCTCGGGGGGGGCGGGGGGCAGACAGCCCCCCGTCCCGGCGCGGATCAAGCGCCCCCTTGCCGGAGCGGGCATTTTCCGCTTCTGATGCCCGCATGACCGGCCCCCGATACACCCCGCTGGCGGCATCGCTGCCGCCGACCGTGCCCTTTGTCGGCCCCGAGGCCCAGGAACGGGCGCGCGGGCGGGCCTTCGCGGCGCGGCTCGGGGCCAATGAAAGCGCCTTCGGCCCGTCGCCGCGCGCCATTGCCGCAATGCAGGTGGCCGCCCGCGATGTCTGGATGTACGGCGACCCGGAATTGCATGACCTGCGCAGCGCCATTGCCGCCCATCACGGGGTCAGCCCGGCGCATGTCGTGATCGGCGAAGGCATCGACGGGCTGCTGGGCCTGCTGGTGCGGCTGCTGGTCGGTCCCGGTGATGCCGTCGTCACCTCGGACGGGGCCTATCCGACCTTCAACTTCCACGTCGCGGGTTTTGGCGGCGTGCTGCACAAGGTGCCCTATGCGGGCGATCACGAAGACCCCCAGGCGCTGGCGGCGCGCGCCCGCGCGGTGGGTGCCAGGCTGATCTATCTGGCGAACCCGGACAACCCGATGGGGTCCTGGCACCCTGCCCCGGTGATCGCGGCGATGATCGCCGCCCTGCCCGAAGGCACCCTGCTGGTTCTGGACGAGGCCTATATCGATCTGGCCCCGCCCGGCACCGCCCCGGACATCGCGGCGGATGATCCGCGCGTGATCCGGCTGCGCACCTTTTCCAAGGGCTATGGCATGGCCGGGTTGCGGGTGGGCTATGGTCTGGCCGCGCCCGCCTTGATCGCTGCCTTCGACAGGGTGCGCAACCATTTCGGCGTCGGGCGCATCGCGCAGGCAGGGGCGCTGGCGGCGCTGGCCGATCAGGCCTGGCTTGCCCATGTCCGGGCCGAGGTGGCGCGTGCGCGGACCGCGCTGGCACAGGTGGCGCGCGCCAACGGGCTGCTGCCCCTGCCGTCGGCCACCAATTTCGTGACCATCGACTGCGGCGGGGACGGGGCCTTTGCGCGGCGCGTGCTGCACGAGCTGCTGGCGCGCGACATTTTCCTGCGGATGCCCGGCGTTGCGCCGCAGGATCGCTGCATCCGGGTCAGCACGGGACCAAAGGTGGAAATGGCCGCCTTTGCCGCCGCCCTGCCCGGCGCGCTGGACGCGGCACGGGCGGGCTGACGCGATTCTGTGTTTCCTTCCCCCTGCGCGAAGGTGCGACATGTGCAGACAAACCCAACACAAGGAGCCGTGCCGTGACCCGAGCTTTCCCCCTTGCCCTTGCAATCATCGCAACCGCCCTGCCCGCCCTGGCGCAGGACGGCGGCGGCATGGCCATGATGCATGAAATGGACGGCATGATGATGATGATGGCCCCTGACGGTGCCTCGGCGGCGACGCAGGGCTATGTCGATGCAATGAACAGCATGAGTGCGGGCATGATGATGGAATTCACCGGCGATCCGGACGTGGATTTCATCAGGGGCATGATCCCGCACCACCAGGGCGCGGTCGATGCCGCAAAGGTGGAACTGCAATATGGCACCGACCCCGAGGCGCGGGCCTTTGCCGAAAAGGTCATCGCCGCGCAAGAGGCCGAGATTGCCTGGATGAAGGAATGGCTGGCGGCGCGCGGGCAGTGACGCCTCAGCGGCCCGCCACCACGGCCGCCGCCGCCGCCAGCGCGCCGGGGCCGTGGGCGATGCCAAGCGCCAGCATCCCCGCCTCCATCACCGCCAGCGCGCCCAGCGTCATATGGGCGTTCACATGGCCCATATGGGCCACGCGCAGAAAGCCGTCGCCTGCCGGGTCTTGGGGGGTCGACATGCCAAGGCCGATGCCCAGCGTGACGCCCCCCTGGCTTTCGGTCCAGCGGCGCAGCAGGGTGGCAGCGGGCGCGCCCATGTGCGCCGAGGTGACAGAGCGGCCGCGATGGTTTGGATCAGCCACGTTCAGCGCGATGGCCGGGTTGCCCTTGGCCCAGGCCGCGAAGGCTGCCCAGACGGTCTGCGCCAGGGTCTCGTGCCGGGCCCAGACGGCGGCCATGCCTTCTTCCTTCACCAGCATGTCCAGCGCCTCGCGCAGGCCGTAAAGATGGTGCGTGGGGGCAGTGCCGCAGAAAAGCTGCCAGAATTCACTGCCCGTGCTGCGCGGTGTCCAGTTCCAGTAGGGTGTGCGCAGGTCTGACCGGCGGCTTTCCTGCGCCGCGCGGTCGGAAAACCAGACAAAGGCCAGTCCGGGCGGGGTCATCAGCCCCTTCAGACCGGCACCGCGATGCCCTTAAACCCTGCCTGCACCATTCCAACACCCATCGCCCCCCCTTCGCACCCAAAGGCAAAACACCCCTGTCGGGGGTTCCAGACAACAACCTGTCGGCACATGACAGCTAGGTCCGCGCCTTTTCAAAGGCTGCCCAGGCAAGTTCGAAGGCGGCAAAGTTGAAGTCTGGCCGGCGGGCGGGATCAAGGATCAACCTTTCCGTCGCCAGCAGCTTGCCGATCGCGTGCCCAAGTCCGGGGATGACATCGGGCGGAACCACGACGGCACCATGGCGGTCAGCATGGACAAGATCGCCTTGCCGCACCTCCAGCCCCATCACCCGCACCGGCTGGCCAATGGTCCGGACATGGGCAAAGCCGTGGCTTGGGCCAATGCTGCCCGCCACGACCGGGAAACCGGACGGCAGATCGCCCAGATCGCGCACGACACCGTTCGTCAGGGCACCCGCCATGCCAAAGGCCTTGTGAACGGTCACGTTGACCTCGCCCCAGAAGGCGGCAACGGCATTCGGGTAATCGATATCTTCCACCACCGCGACCGACGGTCTGGGCGCATCATGCATCGCCCTGTAATAGGCCATCCGGCGGGCACGGATCACATCCACCGGTTCCTGGGGCGGGACAAGACCGGCGATCCGGGCGGTGGCGGCAAAGCCCACCATCGCGCGGCCCGGTTCGGTGCAGACCATGGTGCCACGGGTAAACCCCTGAAATCCGCGCTTGCCCTGAACCACCTCGATGGCGTTCAGCACGGTTGGTGTGTCGACGCGCGACAGAAGGTCAAGAAGTTCGGGGTCCATCATTCCTCCAGCCAGCGGCGCAGGGCCGCCGTTGTTTCCATCGGCCGTTCCAGCGTGGGCAGATGCCCGGCGCCTTCGACCATGACCAGCCGCGATTGCGGCATCAGGGCATGCATCAGATCATGCCGGTCGCGCGGGCAAAGCCGGTCCTCGGCCCCCATCAGCACCAGCGCGGGGCCCCGGAAGGCGGCAAGGGTCGCCTGCCGGTCCGGGCGATCCCGCAGGGCGCGGGACTGACGCGCAAAAACCCCGGGTCCAAGGGAAAGCGCCATGTCGAGGCACAGGTCAAGGACGGCCTTCTTGCCCGGTCCCCTGGCCAGATAGTTGGGCTTCATTTCATCGCGCATCACGCGGGCAAGGCCCCCGTTCAAGGCACGCGCGATCTGCGGCGTCCGGCTGGCGCGGACCTCGGGCGGTTCGGCACGCGGATTGGTGTCAAGCAGCGCAAGCCGTTCCACCCGCTCCGGGGCCTGGGACAGAACTTCCATCGCCAGAATGCCACCCATCGACAGCCCGGCAAGCGCAAAGCGCGGTGGCGCGTCCCGCAGAAGGAGGCGCGCAAGCCCGGCCATGGTATCGGCTTCGGTCGGGATCACATGCGCAACGGGGCGCGGTTGCAGCGCGGCAGGAATACCGCCCCACATGCGCGCGTCACACATCATGCCGGGGATCAGGACCAGGGGCAACATCAGACGCGACGCGCGCCTTCCTTCAGGGTGGCCAGCTTGGCCCAGGCGATTTCGGGGTCCACCGCGCCAAAGCCCGCGAAAGTGCCAAAGCCGCAGTCAGACCCGGCAATCACACGGTCCTTGCCCACAATATCCGTGAACCGCTCCAGCCTTTGGGCCACAAGATCGGGGTGTTCGACAAAATTGGTCGTCGTGTCCACCACGCCCGGCACCAGCACCTTGCCGGACGGAATCTCGTCCGCCCGGTCGCGGAACACTTTCCACTCATGCCCATGGCGCGGGTTCGAGGTTTCGAACAGCACATAGCGCGCCGGTACGGCCATGAGCAGGGAAAAGACCTGCGCCATGTCGATGTCGCAGCAATGCGGGCCTTCGTAGTTGCCCCAGCATATGTGCAGGCGGATGTTGTCACGCGGCAGTCCATCAAGGGCGCGCTCGAGGGCCATCACATGCGTTGCGGCGACCTGCAGGAATTCCCGGTCGCTGAGATGGGTGAACAGCATGTGGCGCGACAGCGCAAGGTCGGGACAGTCAAGCTGCAGGTCAAGGCCCGCGTCAAGGATCGTGCGGTATTCCGCGCGCATCGCATCGGCCAGCGCGTTCAGATAGGCCTGCCTGTCGGGGTAGAAGGCATTCTGCAGGAACAGGCTGATCACGCCGGGCGATGCCGCATTCAGGAAGCCCCTGTTCACGCCATGGGCGGCCATGGCGGCCTTGAGGTTGGCGATATCCTTTCTCAGCTCGTCCTGCCCCCGGCTTTCGACCGGGCCTGTGCATTGCGGGCGCGAATAGGTCGGCGTGCCGCCGGACCTGGCCAGCCTTTCAAGAAAGGTCGGGAACATCTTCAGGTCTGCGGGCGCATTGCGCGGACTGTCGCCGGAGAACCCGGTGTAGCGGTCTTTCACATAGGTCGCATAGCTGATCTTGGAACATTCGCCGTCCGAGACGATGTCGATGCCCGCATCTTTCTGGCGGCGCACATTTTCCATGACAGCCGCCGTCATGCAGGCATCAAAGGCGGCCGGATCGTAAGCCTTGCCGCTTTCGCGGGCGAACAGGAAATCCACCACCGCCTGGCTGCGGGGCAAGGAACCGACATGGGTGGCGAGAAGGGGCATCAAAGCAGCCTCCCCGTGGCACCTGCCGGATCATCGGTGTTCATCACGCGGTACAGGCTTGCCTCGCCGGTTACCGCCGGGGTCAGGGAATGCTCCAGTCCGGGCGGGATGGCGGCGGTATCGCCGGGGTTCAGAACGGTCGCGCCATTGCCCCAGGTCAGCCGCCAATGGCCGCGCACCGGCATCAGGATTTCGTGGCGCTTCAGCGTGCAGGGCGTATCGGGGATTGATCCGCGCGACAGGAATTCGACCTCGAATCCCGGTCGGTCGCGCAATTTGCCGTGCTCGCCGATGACCCTGGCGGGCTGGCGGTCGGACAGGGCCATCAGGTCGTGGTAGCGGGCGACATGGTTCGGGATGACATCGGCCGTGGCAGGTTCGGGGAAGGCTTTCAACTCCTCTTCGGTCAGCAGCGGCATGGGCGGCACACCTTCGGGCAGGCTCTGGCCCTTCTTGCTGTCGTAAAGCTTGCCGTTCTTGCCCAGGACCAGGCCGTAATCCCTGGCATCGGTGATGACCTGCGGTGCCCAGATCACCCCGCCGCCGGCATCGTCGCCGCCCAGGATCGCCATGATCATCCCGTAATCGGTGCCGACATTTTCAAAGGCGCGGAAGATGCCGGTCGGGATGTTGAAGATGTCGCCTTCTTCGGCGATGAATTCGCCCGCCGTGCCCCAGCGCCCCCAGAAGAACCGCCAGCGGCCTTTCAGCACAAAGAACACCTCGGCGGTGCGGTGGGAGTGCAGGCTGTTGCGGCAGCCCGGCGGCTGGCCCGCCGCCC
This sequence comes from Rhodobacter sp., assembly GCA_020250125.1. Taxonomy (GTDB): domain Bacteria; phylum Pseudomonadota; class Alphaproteobacteria; order Rhodobacterales; family Rhodobacteraceae; genus Aliitabrizicola. The sequence goes on along the minus strand of JADCEL010000017.1, from coordinate 56,127 downwards.
CGATGTTGAAGCCGGGGGTTTCGCGGATATGCACATGCTGGTCGGGGCTTTCACTGACGCCGCCGCCGATGATCGTGAAGTTTTCCTTGCGGTTCGACCCCGGCGTATGGGCGTCGATGAAGGCGGTCTTGCAGGGCCTGAGTTCCCCATAGCGGACGATGCGGGCTTCCATCTCGGCGGGTGTCATAGCTCACCTGTGTGCAGGAGGATCTGTTTCCAGATCGCGGTTTCGTCGATGTGGACATAGTCGCGGCGCAGGCCCCACGGCCCCCATTCCGCATGGCAGATGCCAAGGACATAGACCTCGGCCCCGGTCGGCGCGCCCCAGGCGCCCCAGCCGGAATGCTTGCCATGAAGGCTCCAGCGCACCGCCGAACGCGGCGGCATCATCGGGTCTTCGCGGCCGATGACATGGTCTATGGACAGCGCCGCATCGGGAAAGGCGGAACGCAGGCTCATCCAGAACCGGTCGGCATCGCCGTGGCCATAGCCCATCTGACCGCCGGGCAGGTACAGGTTGCAGGCCCGGTCACAGACTGCGGGAATGGCGGCCATGTCGGCATTCATGATCCGGGTGATCAGATCGACATGTCTTGCCCCCCATTCATTGTCATTGCCGCGCCCCTTATAGGGGCCGGGAATGTCATTGGCGGGGGTCAGCGGGCGCGGGCATTTTTCGGGGCCGCCCTCGCGCGCAATCTGGTCACGGGCGAAATCCTGCGGGTCCCAGCCCATCTGGCGCACGATGGCCCCCTGATCGCGGATCAGCCATTCGTCATTGATCCGGTCGTTGATCGCATGGCAGTCGGCGATGACCCGATAGCGCAGTTTCTTGCCTGTGGCCTTGCCATAGGCCCCGTCGCCCAGATGGGTTGCCGTGGTCAGAATGCGGTGCGAGGACAGCATCCCCTCTTCCGGCGTGCCCGACCAGATCACATCCTCGGCCAGAAGGGTGCGGTCGGGAAACTCGGCCAGGGTCGCCATCGTCGCCCCGATCACCCCCTTGTTGCCGACCACCACAGAGGCGGGCGCGCGCACCACGATATCGCCGGAATAATGGTGATGCAGCACCGAGATATGGCGGTCCTCCCAGATCTCCCTGGTGATTCCGATGATGAAATCGGGGAAGTCGCGGTACTTCGGATCAAAACCTTTCACTCTGCGGTCCTTTCCTTGACCGAGCCGCGCTTGACCAGCGGCCCGTCGATGCGAATGCGGTTCGGGGCGCTGTCGCCCTCGATCTGGTTCAGAAGGATCTCGACGGTGGCCTCGACCATCCGGCGGACCGGCTGGCGGATCGTGGTCAGGTTGTAACTGGCCCAGGCCGCCATCGGCACATCGTCATAGCCCACGACCGAGACATCGCCGGGAACGGACAGCCCCAGTTCAAAGCGCAACGTGTCCATGACGGCAAAGGCCATGTGATCGTTCGAGACAAAAATCCCGTCGGGCTTTCCGGTGCCCGCGAACATGGTGCGCACGGCGTCGGAAGCCACCTCGCGCGAATACATCCCGTCGATCATCGCGAAGGGTTCCAGCCCCGCATCGCGCAGCGCCTGCCGGAACCCCTCGGCGCGGTCGCGGCCTGTGGAGGACCCCTGCCAGCCCATCACATGGGCGATGCGGCGATGCCCGGTCCCGATCAGATAGCGCGCTGCCCGACGCCCACCGGCGATATTGTCCGAGGTGACTTCGGACAGACGGTCGTCATCCTGCCCGCGGTTGAACATCACCACCGGGATACCGGCCGCCGAACAGCGCGTGGTCAGATCGTTCGTCATGGCGACCGAGGCGGTGATGATGCCGTCAACCTGGTAGTCCAGCAGTTCCTGCATCACCTCGGGCACGCGTTCGGTCGAGTTTTCGGCCATGAAGACCAGAACGTGATAACCGCGCGCCTGCAGGGCCTGGCTCAGCAGCTCCAGCGCGACCGGGTAGAACTGATTTTCGAGGTAAGCCACCACAAGGCCGATGATCCGCGTCCGTCCCGTTATCATTGCGCGGGCCAGCGGGTCGGGGCGGTATCCCAGTTGCCGGGCGGCGGCCCGCACCTTTTCAACCGTCGCCTTCGAGGCCGAGGCGCCATGGGTGAAAACCCGGCTGACGGCGGACTGGCTGACGCCTGCCAGCCTGGCCACGTCCATCGCTGTCACTTTGGCGGGTTGTTCGTTCATTCGGCTGTCCAGCCTCCGTCCACGATCAGATGGGTGCCGGTCACCATGGCCGCCGCATCGGACGCAAGGAACACCACAGGCCCCATCAGGTCTTCGACCTCGCCCACACGGCCAAGCTTGATCTTTGACAGAATCCAGGCCCGCCGTTCGGGGATCGCAAGGGTCTGCTCGCCCAGGGGCGTGCGGATGAAGGTGGGGCACAGCGTGTTGACGCGAATTCCGTTGGGTGCCCATTCCAGCGCCATCGCCTTGGTCATCCCTTCCAGTGCATGCTTGCCGGCGCAGTAAACCGCCCGATCCGGGCCGCCGACATGGCCCATCTGGCTGCTGACATTGATCAGGCTGCCGGGCTTGCCTGCGGCGATCAGCCCGCGCGCCACCTCGCGCGTCAGGAAATACGCGGCCCGCAGGTTCAGGCCCATGGCGTCATCATAATCTTCGGGCGTCGTATCCAGTGCCGGGGCATGGCGGGCCAGCCCGGCCGAATTCACCAGAACGTCGAAGGGACCGCAGGCTGCCAGCGCCGCCGCCGTCGCGGCAAGGTCGGTGATGTCCAGCGCCAGCACCCTGGCGCGGCCGCCCGCAGCGCGGATGGCATCCTGCACCTGCTCCAACTCCGCCTTGCGCCGCGCGACCAGGGTCACTTCGGCCCCCGCCCCGGCCAGGGCCGCCGCCGCGCCAAGCCCGATGCCCGAGGATGCGCCGGTCACCAGCGCGCGGCGGCGATCCAGCCGGAACGAAGGGGTGCGCGGCAACTTCATGGGTTCAACCCATCGGGGACCGTGACCGGCCCCAGATTGCGGGCCTTGTTGAAGGCGGCCAGCCGCGCCAGCACGTCAACGCCCACCTGCGCATAGAGGTCAAGCAGATCGACCAGCACCCAGTTTTCGCGGATCAGCCCGTCTTCCAGCCGCCAGAAATCAAGGCTGCGCAGCAGCACTTCGCGCCCCGCCGGGGCAATGCCCATCCAGCCGTCTTCGCTCAGCGTCAGGCGCATGTTGGGCCAGCCGGTTTCGCAGACATACTGGCCTTGCGCGAACCAGTGCGAGCTGAGCGCGCCCATGGAATCAAGCTTGCGGTCGGGCATGGCCCGCAGGAACGGGATCTGGTGCCAGTGGCGGAACCCGGCAATGCCGCGCCCGGTGCCGATGCCCGCCGGGCCATACCAGTTGAAGCGCGGATGCCAGTGGGCCTCCATCCGCATGACATTTGGATCGGGGTTCGCCGGGTGGCTGCAAAGATCCGCCAGCATGGCCTTCACCTGCGCCATTGCCGCAGACCCGTCACCCGTTACCGTCAGGCCATCGCCGGTCATCGGCGCGGGGGTACACAGATAGGCCCCCATCTGCGGCGCCATCGGCCAGACCCCTGCCAGCATCATCAGTTCGGGAATGTCCCAGATCGCCTGCATCTGACTGATCCGCCCGCCTTCCAGCCGGAAGTATTCGTGATAGCGCATATGCGCCAGATGTCCGGTCGGGCGGATGCCAAGGAACGGGGCGGTGAAGGTGCCCATGTAGTTGCCCATGCAACCGACCCAATCCTGGCCTTCGGGGGTCGTGCCGGCCAGAACAATCATGTCGCGGCGTTCCAGATCGGGCATGGCCACCATAAGCGGCGCAAGGGCGCGGCCGTGCAGCGCATCGGGCCCGGTCAGGGTGCCGAAGGGGTGGCACAGGTGCAGCGTGGCATCCGGGGCAAAGGCTGCCGCCAGGGCCCCGCGCAGGGTTGCCACATCTGCCGTGGCAAGGGCCTTGCGCAGGGGTGCAATGGCGGATTTGAGGTGCTCGGCAGAAGTCATTTCTTCTCCGGTTCCCGGACCCGTGCCATCAGGTCAACGCCCATCTGCCCAAAAAGGTGCAGCATGTCGACAAAGACCCAGTTCTCGGTGAACCGATCCCCGTCGCGCCGCCAGAAGTCGATTCCGTTATGGGCTGTCCGCCTGCCCGAAGCCGGGTGGCCCTGATAGGGGCCGGTATGGGTGGCGTGAACACCCGGCAGGCTGGAGGCACCGACAAAGTCGCCCTCGGCAAAGAGGTTGTCCAGATCGCCCACCTTGCGGTCGGGAAAGGCCACCAGCCAGGGCTTCTGGTGAAAATCCTCGAACTCGCGCAGCGACAGGCAGGCACCGATACCGCCGGGGCCATACCATTTGACATTGGGATGAAAGAACCGGGCCATCCCCATCGATTTCAGGTCTGACTTGTCAAAGGCGTTCAGCCCGCCAAAGATGAAGGTGCGGGAAAAGGCCAGAAGGTCGTCAGACCTGGCCTGTTCCTGTTCCTGCATCAGCACACCGTTGCAGCCGGTCGGCGCAGGCCAGACGAACGGCACGCCCTTCGGCTTTGGCAGCGGCGACAGGTCCATCTGTTCCAGCCAGTCCAGCACGTCGATCAGCATCTGGATGCGGATGATGCGGCCTTGGGCGTCAAACTCCATGAATTCGGACCAGCGCAGGCGGCGGGTGCCGGGGCGGGCGGGGATGCCCCACACGGGTTCGGCCTGTTCGCCGTCCAGATAACCCATCGCACCCACCCAGGCACGCCCGTCATCGCCGCCCTTGACCCTGCCATCCGACCGGCCCCCGATCAGGATGTGGGTGATGCGTTCAAGCCTCGGAAAGGCGCGGCGCAGCGGGGTCAGATATTGGGCCACAAGCGCCTCGGGGCCTTTGCTCTCCGTCAGCGGCGTGAAGCCCTGCCAGATGATATCCGGGGACAGGAACTGCGAAACAGCCGCCGTCAGGCCATCCAAGGGAGCAGCATCGCAGGCCGCCAGATATTCAGCCGCCCGGGCCTTGTTGCGTTGATTTTCGGTGCTCATTCCGCTGCCATCCCGTAGCCTACATTCCTGTGCCCATAGCGGCGGACGCGGATGTTGCACTGTTCCGCATGGCCGACAAAACCTTCCAGCATGCACAGCCTTGATCCGTATCCGCCGATCAGCGCTGCCGCCGCATCTGTGGTAACCCGCTGATAAGAATGGGTCTTAAGGAACTTGCCCACCCACAGCCCACCGGTATAGCGCCCGGCCTTCCGGGTCGGCAGCGTGTGATTGGTGCCGATCACCTTGTCGCCATTGGCGACATTGGTCCGCGCCCCCAGGAACAGCGCGCCATAGCTGTGCATCCGTTCCAGATACCAGTCGTCGCGGTCGGTCATCACCTGCACATGCTCATAGGCCATGTCATTGGCGACCAGCAGCATCTCGTCATGGCTGTCGCACAGGATCACGTCGCCATAATCACGCCAACTGACCGACGCCGTTTCGGCTGTCGGCAGGATCTTCAGCAGCCGGTCAATCTCGGCCAGGGTGCCTTCGGCCAGCCTGGCGGAATTGGTGATCAGGCAGGCGGGCGAGTTGTAGCCATGTTCAGCCTGACCCAGAAGGTCGGTTGCGCAAAGTTCGGCGTCCACCGTGTCATCGGCGATGACCATGGTCTCCGTCGGCCCGGCAAACAGGTCGATGCCGACCCGGCCGTAAAGCTGGCGCTTGGCCTCGGCCACAAAGGCATTGCCGGGGCCGACAAGCATGTCGACGGGATTGATCGTCTCGGTTCCCAGCGCCATCGCCCCCACGGCCTGGATGCCGCCGATCACATAAATCTCATGCGCCCCGCCCATCTGCATGGCGGCAACGATGGCCGGATGCGGCGCACCATTCACAGGCGGGGCGCTGGCGATGATGCGCGGCACGCCTGCGACCGCAGCCGTCAGCACCGACATATGGGCCGATGCGACCATCGGAAACTTGCCGCCGGGCACATAGCAGCCCACAGACTGGACGGGGATGTTCCTGTGGCCCAGCACCACGCCCGGCAGGGTCTCGACCTCGATATCCACCATCGATGCCCGCTGCGCCTCGGCAAAGGTGCGGATCTGCCGTTGTGCAAAACGGATGTCTTCCATGTCGCGCGCGGACACTTTCTGCATGGCCGCCTCAACCTCAGAGGCTGTCAGGCGGAAAGAGGGTGCGGCATAGCCGTCAAACTTCTGCGCCAGATCGCGGACGGCGGCATCGCCACGGGTCTCGATGTCTTTCAGAATGCCTTCAACCGCCGTTCTGACTTTGGCGTCATCTTCGGCGCGGGCGTTGGCAGGTTTGCCGGATTTCAGATGCTGGATGGCCATTTCGGTCTCCTCAGGTCTTCGCGTTCAGGCGAACGCCGGTCTTGGCGTCGAACAGGTGGCAGATGTTCGCGGGCACATGGATCGAGACCGGCTGGCCAATCTGGCCGGCATAGTCCTTGGCGGCCTTGACCGCGACCAGCGTGCCACCGGCCTGAACCGTCGCCATCGAGGCATCGCCGAGAAGTTCCATCGAATAGATCGGTGCGGCGATCTCTGCGGTTGGCGCAATGCCGGCATCCTCGGCGCGGAACCCCAGTGTCACCGGGCCATCGGGGCCGGACAGCCGTGGAATGCGCACATTCGCGGCCTTGAACACACCGCCTGTCAGCGTGCCCTGCATCAGGTTCATCGCCGGGTTGCCGATGAAGGCCGCGACAAAGGCATTGGCCGGGCGGTCGTAGATCTCCAGCGGCGTGCCGATCTGCTGCACCTCGCCCCGGCTCATCACCACAACACGGTCGGCCAGGGTCATCGCCTCGATCTGGTCATGGGTGACGTAGATCGTCGTGGTCTTCAACTCGTGGTGCAGGTTCTTGATCTGCGCGCGGGTCGAGACGCGCAGCTTGGCGTCAAGGTTCGACAAGGGCTCGTCCATCAGAAAGACTTTGGGCTTGCGGACAATGGCGCGGGCCAGTGCCACGCGCTGCCTTTGGCCACCCGACAGCGCAGCGGGCTTGCGGTCCAGGAATTCGGTCAGTTCCACCGTTCTGGCGGCGCGCATCACACGGTCGTGGTGGTCAGCCTGCGGGATGCCCCGCACCTTCAGCGGGAAGCGGATGTTCTCATAAACCGTCATCGTCGGATAAAGCCCGTAGGACTGGAACACCATGGCGATGTCGCGGTCCTTGGGTTCCAGATCGTTCACCCTGTTGCCGCCAATCAGGATGTCACCTTCGGTGGCATCCTCCAGCCCGGCGATCATCCGCATCGTCGTGGTCTTGCCGCAGCCCGAGGGGCCAAGCAGCACCAGGAACTCGCCGTCACCAATGGACAGGTCCATCGGCTTCAGGCCGGTGAAACTGCCCCAGCGCTTGGTCAGGCCTTTCAGCTGGATATCGGCCATGGACTATCCTTTCACGGCACCGGCGGTCAGGCCGCTGACGATCTGGCGCTGGAAGACCATGACCAGCAGGAACAAGGGGGCGGTGGCCGAGACGACAGCCGAGACGGCAAACATCACATTGCCCTTGGTCTGTGTGGTGCCAAGGAACGAGGCAATCCTTGGGATCATCGTCTGGTTCTGCTGATCCAGCAGCATCGCGGTCACGGCAAAGTCGTTGTAGGCCAGAAGGAAGCTGAACAGCCCCGTGGTGATAACCCCCGGCCACATCACCGGGATGATGACGAGCCGGAAGGCCTGGAACCGCGAACAACCGTCAACCATGGCGCTTTCGTCCAGGTCTTTGGGAATGTTCTGGAAGAATGAGGTCAGCATCCACAGCGTGAAAGGCTGGTTGATGGCAACAAGAACAATGATCGCCGTCGGCAGGTGGCCCCACAGGTTCCACTGAAAAAATGGCAGCAGATAGCCTGACACCAGCGTCAGATGCGGCATCGCGCGAAACACCAGCGCGATCATCAGGATCCAGAACACATAGCGATGGCCCGACCGCGCCAGCGCATAGCCGCCAAGCGTCCCGAACGCCAGCGAGATGGTGACAACCGACACGACGACGATCAGCGTGTTCAGCCCTGCCCGCCAGAATTCGTTCGTGATCCAGGCACCGTAGTAGCCCTGCCCGGTGAAGGCACCGCCGGTTTCGGCCCGGGTCATCGGGCCGGTCAGGGCATTGGCCCAGTCCGCCCTGGAAAAGAAGTCGCCCTCAACCTTGAAGCTGCCCCAAAGCGTCCAGAAGAATGGAAAGGCCGCAACCACGATCCACAGGATCAGGAACCCGGCAAGCAGGGCCTGCAGGGGCAGCGAACGGTGCCCGGCAACGCTGCTTGTCATGATGCTGCCCTTGCGAAAGATCTCCGGGTGCGGACGATAACGGGCGACAGCAGGACGATGACGCCCAGAATGGTCAGCACCGAGGTTGCCGCCGCAGAGGACAGAAGTTTGTTGGTGGCGGTGAGATCGGCATAGATGAAGTAACTTAACGACTGCGCATGCGCCCCGCCGTTGAAGCTGACGATCGGCTCGAAGACCCGGAAATTGTCCATGATCTTGATCAGCACCAGAAAGGTGGTCAGCGGCAACAGATGCGGGATGATCACGTAGCGCAGCCGCTGCCAGCGGGTCGCCCCGTCAATCATGGCTGATTCCAGCGTATCCTGCGGCACGGTCTGCAACCCGGCATAATAGACGACAAAGGCAAAGGGACAGCTGGACCAGACCCCATAGACGATCAGCATGGCCCACATCAGCGGCGTGGACGCCTTGACTGAAAGGTCAGGGTCGCCCGCCAGCGATTGCAGCGCCACCCCCAGGATGCCGCGCGCATCCACCATCCAGAACAGGATCAGCGCGCCGACCAGGGGTGTCACGATCATCGGCAACAGCGAAAAGAAGATGGCCGGCCCCCGCAACAGGCGCGGAATGGCGTTCACGGCAAGCGCGATGCAGAACCCCAGAAGGATTGCAAACGGTGTGACCAGCGCCGTGTAGGTCAGCGTGAAGGCCAGGGCCCCGTAGAATGGCAGGTTGAAAATCTGATCAAGAAAGTCGCCCGGGCCCTTCGACGACGACCAGATTGCGCCGATCTCGGACAGGGCCAGATGGTTGCGGTCGGTGTAGATGGCAGTTCCGACAAAGCGGCCCAATGGGGCGCCTTCGCTCAGGGCGGCGGTGGCCTCGACATCGACTGTCGTGGATTTCTTGCAGCCAAAAACGTCGCATTTCTCGACCTCGCGTATCACCTGCTCGTGCGGGGCAAAGACCGATTGAAGAAGGACCGAGACAACAGGCAAGGCGATGAACAGCAGCATCGCCACTGCCGAGGGCAGGATGAACCACAGGAATGTCTTGTGTTTCATGACGGCCTTTAAGGTGCGGCTGCCGGGAGCCGCGCCTTGGAGCGCGGCCGGTGAAAGGCGGGGCGGACACGCATGGGGGGGGCCGACGACGCGGGACGCGCACCGTCGGCCCGAAAGATTTACTTGAGGAAGCCACCTTCTTTTGCGGCAGCAGTATATGCCGCTTCAATGTCCGCCAGCGCGGTTGCGGCATCTTCCTTGCCGGTCAGGAAATCGGCGATGTTTCCGTCGGCCGCCATGTGCATGGCCCCCATATAGGGTTCCATCGGATAGGACGGCGCGCCGCCCGCGATGCTTTCGGCCACACCCTGTGCCGCCGGGGTGGGCTGATAGCCTTCGATCATCCACACCGCCTGGCCCATGGTGTCCGGCGTCAGGATCGACGGGGCGATCCCGGCCTTCATCGCCAGAAAGGACGCCGCCGCATCTTCGTCCGAGACGTTGGTCGCGATCGACCAGCCATCCCACCACAGCGTCGTCGCCGGGAAGCTGCTTCCGCCCGCCGAAGGCGTCGCCACCGCCATGGTGTTTTCCGCAACGCCGGGGGCGGACTCCTTGCCATCCATCAGCACTCCGGCGCGCGAGCCCCAAAGCGTGGCGATGGCACAGTTGCCTGCTTCCCATTCCGCCGTGACAGCGTTTGAATCAAAAGTCAGGAAGTCGGGGTTCATATAGCCCGACAGCGCCTTCATCATCTCAAGGGCTGCCACGCCCTTTTCGTTGTTGATCGCAGGCTCGGCGGTGCCAGGCTTGAAGAAAGCGCCACCCATGCCAAGATACATGTTGACGAATTCCTGGCCCAGGTTCCAGCCAACGCCATAAGTCGAACAGAAGGGCGATGCCGTGCCGCCGTCGCGAACCTTCCCGGCCGCCGCCAGCAGTTCCTCATAGGTCTTTGGCGGGGCCACACCGGCTGCGTCCAGAAGGTCCTTGCGATAGAACATGTGCTGGGCATTGGCCATGAAAGCCACCGCCATCACCTTGCCGTCGATGGTCACCATCTGGTTTCTGGGGATATCCGCGCCATGTGCGGCGATCAGATCATCCAGCGGACGGACCAGCCCCGCGCTCATCAGCGTCACGAGAGACGAGGAAGAGATGATGGCCGCCGAATATTCAGCCGGATTGGCGGTCATTCCCGGCGCATTCAGCTTTTCATGGTCCTTCGTCAGGTTGGTCTTGACCCCGACCGTTCCGGTTCCACAGGCCGCAGCCGCATCGGCAACCGTATGCACGGCCGGAAAGTCGTTGCCGATGATCGAGACTTTGCCGGCTGCGATACCACAATCGGCATTGGCCGCGCCCGCCAGCGCGGTGGTGCCCCATAGGGCAGACAGGGCAAGGCCCCGGATCGACATTGTCATTCTGTTCTCCCTGGCAAGCCCGCAAATGCAGCGGGAATCACCGCTTCGGACGCGGCCTGGCCAAGGATAGGCGTCGCTTGCAAGCGTATGCAACACCTATCTTGCATACGCTTGCAGATTCCGTCATCAAGAACAAAGGTTCGGACATCAAAGGAAAGCCCCCATGCTGAGCGACGGATTCGATGCCGGGGCGACTCCGGACGAACGGCTTCGCCGTGAGGTCCAGCAAAGGCTGGCCTTCCTGGCAGAGGCCGGAGAAGCGCGGCTTCCTTTGGCACTTGACACACTTGCAGCGCCCGATTGCGAATGGCGCGCGGCGCATCCGATGAACGGAATGCGGGGGTCGGCGGCAGCGGCAGCCCGTATCTGGTCACCGCTCTTTGCGGCCTTTCCGGACCTTGAACGCAGAGACGCCATTCTGGTGGCGGGACGGTATCAGGGAAAGACCTTTATCGCCACCTCTGGCCATTACTGCGGCACGATGAAGCGGGATTGGCTGGGCATTCCGGCGACAGGCAAGACAGTCTGGCTGCGCTCTGGCGAGGTTTGGCAGATCGGCAGTGACGGACGGGTCGTGCAGGCCAGCCTTCTGTGGGATGTCCTTGATGTCATGCGTCAGGCTGGCGTCTGGCCCTTGGCGCCATCCCTGGGGGTCGAGGGGATGTGGCCCGGTCCGCTGACGGCTGACGGGCTTCGCCTTGCCCCCTCCGACCCGATGCAGGGCCGCGACAGCCTTGAACAGACCCTGCGCATGCACAAGTCACTGGCCGAATTCGACGACCGGGGCAGCCTGTCCCGTGAGGCGCTGATCGCCATGCCGCAGCGCGACCACTGGCACCCGAAGATGATGTGGTATGGCCCGGCCGGCATCGGCACGACCCGCAGCCTGGAGGGATTCGTTGACGGCCATCAACTGCCATTCCGCATTGCATTCCATCGCCCGCAGGGTAGCTTTGACGCGGTGATGGCCGAACGCGCCCGCAATGGCGCAGGCCACTACATCCGCATCGGGGATGGCCCCTATTCCGTGACGGGCGGCTGGCCTTCCGTCTATGCCATGCATTCGGGGGCTGGGTTCTGCGGACTGCCGGCAACCGCAAAGCCCGTCTTCATGCGGGTCATGGACTTTTACCTGCACCACGAAGGCCTGATCCGGGAAAACTGGGTGCCCATCGACTTGCTGAATCTGTTTTTACAGATGGGGATGGATGTGCTGGAACGGATGCGGGTTCAGGTCTCCGGGGTTCCACGCAGGACTTAGGAGCATCAGAGCCGGAATCCGTCCTTCGTCCCGACCGGCCTCTGGCGGATGCGTCTCTGTCCGTTGTCCCCGCTGTGACGGGCGGGACCTGCGGCGGACAGTGTCCAGCGTCGAGAGTGGGCATCTTGAGGCCCTCCAAGGCGGGCAAGACGGGGCAGAAGAAGCGGCTCAGGTCTGACCAGGAGAAGGGGTTGATCTGTGCGCAGGCTTTGGCAGCGGGCGTGTCTGTCGCGCAGGTTGCACGTTGCTGCGCGATGAAGGGCAACCTGATTTTCAGATGGGTGAAGGACCCCCGCCTTTCCCCCGCCACGGGTCAAACGCCTGATGCGCCGCGAGGTGGCGGTGTTTTCCTGCCGGTGCAGATCTCCGGCTCCACCATCGATCAGCGGGTCGACGACACGGCCGTAAGGACAGCCGGATCGGTATCGGCTCTTCTTCGGGCGCATCGGATCAGCGGCGCGCTTGCACAGGCGAGGTATCTTCGCCACCCGGAATTCCTCTTGCGCCCTTTGGTTCGTTCGCCTCGACCCCCTGGAAGGCCGGGACAGCTGACGCCAGCGCACCGGAATGTTCGTCCGTCAGGCATCGCCCGTCCATGCGGCGGTTTCCGGCGCACATGTCGCCAGGAATGCAGGTCGATGCTCGGGCAATTCCGGGTGTTGCGCTTCGCGCGCGGCATCGCGATCTTTCCAGTTGCCCGCAGCCGCTCTTTCGCGGAAGGCCCGACATGAAGCGCCCCGGACTTTGCGGGAGCGCGTCAGAACATGGGTGCCGACAAGCGTGTCAGGCGGTTTGCCGGGCAGCATTCCGATGGCGATCGGATCATCCTTCATCAGGCCGGGTGAGGTCTGTATAACCGATGTGCGCGCCTTGCCGTCCGCGACCGCAGTGTTGGCTGCGGCGGTGGCGAACAGGGCGGGGGCGGCGGTCCGGCAGGGTCAACCGGCCCCCGTTGTGACTGGCGCAGATGCCTGTATCCTGTAACAAGGCAGGGGGATGGGATGGACGGCGAACGGACGGACAACAGGGCGCTGATCGGCCTGTCAGGGGCGGATGCGCCCGGCTTTCTGCAGGGTCTGGTGACCAACGATCTGCGCCCCCTTGGTGCGGGCGATGGCATTGTCTGGACTGCCCTGCTGACGCCGCAGGGCAAGTACCTGGTTGATTTTCTGGTGGTCAGCACGGGTGGCCGATGGCTGATCGATGTTAAGGACAGCTTCGCACCCGGCCTGCTGAAGCGTCTTGCGATGTACCGGCTGCGCGCCGATGTGCAGTTTGCGCCGGTGACGCTGACCGTCGCGCGGGGCCTTGGGGCGCCGCCGCCGGGTGCCCTGGCCGATCCGCGCCACGCCGCCCTGGGCTGGCGCCGCTATGGCGGGCCGGAAGGGGCCGATCCGGCCATCGACTGGGACGCGATCCGCGTTGCCCATGTCATTCCCGAAACCGGGATCGAATTGATCCCGGACGAGACCTTTATCCTGGAAGCCGGGTTCGAGGCGCTGCATGGCGTCGATTTCCGCAAGGGCTGCTATGTGGGCCAGGAAGTGACCGCGCGGATGAAGCACAAGACCGACCTGCGCAAGGGTCTGGTCCGCGTGCGGGTGCAGGGCGAGGTCGGCCCGGGCGACGGGATTGTGGCGGGGGACCGCCCTGCGGGGCGGCTCTTCACCCGATCCGGTGACCTGGCACTGGCGCATCTGCGTTTCGACCGCGCGGCAGAGGCCATGCGGGCGGGTCAGGCGCAGGTCTGGCTGGACGATTGAACGCGATTGTCCGTTGCCCTTGGCGGGCGGTGCGCATGAGTCATCCTGAACAATGCCCCGCTGCCGGACTCTGCGCTTCCTTGCGCGCATTCGTTCACTTCCGGCGACGGATGAAGTCTGCAAACAGCGGAACGGTGAAGTCCAGATAGCCGTGGTCTGTGCTGTAAATCATTGCCTTGGCAATGATGCTTGCCCTTAACGGGCCAAGGGACTGGAGCTTTCGCCCCATCGATCTGGCAATGTCACTCATGGCGTAAGGCCCATCACCAAGCTCAGACATGGCCTTCACGAACTGCACCTCTCCCTTCGTCAGACGGTCAATCCGGACCTTGAAGAATCCGTCATCCAGCAATGCAAGCGTTTCGCCATAAGACAAATCAACGTCCGCCAGAGTGATTCCGGGGCCCGGAGCGTTGTTCCAGACAACTGACGCCCATTCCTGAAGGAAGAAGGGATATCCCTGAGTTCGGTCGACGATGGACCGCAGCGCCTCGGGATCGATCGACGCTTCTTCCTCGATGATGGGTTTCTGAATGGCCTGCATTGCAGAAGCAGGGTCCAGCGCGCCCACTGTCTGGTACAGGAAAAGACGTTCCGCGTATGATTTGGCTTCGCCTGCCAGCCGGGCAACCTGAGGCAATCCTGCACCCGCCAACAGGACAGGCAGCCGCTCTTGTGACATTGCGTGAAGCGCCACGATCAAGGCCGACAAATCCGCCCCGGAGAGGTACTGCACTTCGTCGATAAGAAGAATCCAGCCTTTGTCAGCAGCTTGGGCTGCACCGCCGATCATTCTGAACAGGTCAGGAAGGTCGTACTGAAGATCGCCCGTGTCGGCGAGGCCAGGCTCTGGTTCAACGCCAATGTCCACGCCTGCGACAGCAATTCTAAACAGTGCGGCGAAGTTGCGCAGCCCCCTGAGACCACGCGAGGCAATCTGTCTTGCCGCCTCTACGCCGGAAAGAGATCGCAAGACTTTCCGCATTTCGGGATAAAGCAGGCGTGCCAGGCTTTCTCCTTCGGGGGCCTCGACTTTCGAAACCGTTAGCCCTTCTGCTTCCGCTATCTTCTTGATTTCATTAAGAAGGACTGTCTTTCCCATCCCCCTTAGCCCCAGCAGCATGAGCGACCGGGCATTTCTGCCTTCGACAGCGCGGCGGCATGAAGTCCGTGCGATTTCAAGTATGGCGTCCCGACCGGCAAGTTCCGGCGGTCTGCTGCCCGCGCTTGGCGCGAATGGGTTTCTGACGAAGTCCACTGTGTTTCCTGATGCCGTCTTACGTCTGCGAATGTATAGCGGAGTCTAGCGAAATTTACTATACATCAGTAGACTTCCATAGAATTGGCGTTCCCCGAATGCCAGCCGATAATGCCGGAGGTGTCATCGCCACGCCAGGTTCAACCCGATGCCGGCAAATCCGTGAGTGTTTGTTTCAACAGGCTTCCGGGCGGACCGGCGAAGCAACAGCAAACGCCTTGTACCGCAGGCAAACGGGCGTGCAGCCTGCCCGATCAGGCAGATGACAGACGACCATCCCCCAACCAGTTTGCTTGTCTGGCCAAAAGCACAAACCGCAGTCCGGCGGTCCGCAGACCGATCCGCCCGCCATCAGGCCCGTTCGGAATATTCCATCAATTCGGTGTGAACCCAGATTTCCTCGTCCTGGCCGACAAAGGGCGGGACCATGATGCGCACGCCATTGTCAAGGATCGCCGGCTTGAAGCTGTTGGCGGCGGTCTGGCCACGGACCACAGGCTCTGTTTCCACGATCCGGCATTTGACCTTCTGCGGCAGCCGCACCGACAGGGCTTCCTCGCCATGGTATTCGACCGTGGCCGTCATGCCATCCTGCAGGAAGGGACGGCGGTCGCCAAGCAGTTCGGCATCGATTTCCGCCTGTTCATAGGTTTCGCCATCCATGAACACCAGGCGGCCTTCGGTTTCGTACAGAAACTGCTGGTCCTTGTTGTCCAGCCGGACCTGTTCCACCTTGTCTTCGGAGCGGAAGCGTTCGTTCAGCTTGCGCCCGTCGCGCAGGTTCTTCAGCTCGACCTGGGCAAAGGCCCCGCCCTTGCCGGGCTTGACATGAGCGACCTTCACCGCCGCCCAAAGACCGTTGTCGTGTTCCAGGATGAAGCCGGGCCGGATTTCGTTGCCATTGATCTTGGGCATGGGCAAAACCTTGACAAAAGGTTGCAGGGGTCCTGGCGGGGCCTATATATGGGCGGTGATCCGCGCACAAGCCGACCAAATGCTGTAGGTGTTTTGGAAAAGCCATGCTAGGAACGCATGACAGTCATTCCAAAGTGTAAACACCGAATCAGGCACCAGCGGTCATATTCGGCAGAACGCGCAAAAGACAAGAGCAGGAAGAAGGACGACGAGATGGTCGATTTCGTTGACAGTACCGCTTTCAACTACGAGCAGGGGCAGCGGGCACGCAAGCTGTTTGCAGCCGTGGTGCTGGCCGCCCTGGATGATGCCATTGCGGATGACAAGAAATACGCCAACGGCCCCGAGCAGATCGCCCGCTGGGCAAGATCGCGGGACGGGCGCGAAGTGCTGTCCTGCGCAGGGATCGATCCGAACGAGCGGGTCGTGAAGGGTTTGATGGCATTCGTCAGCAAGGGCGTGCGCACGTCGGTTGCGCTGTCGCGTGAGGAAAGCGAGCGTCGCCATGCGATGGAACTGGACCGGGCCGAAGCGGCCTGATACCGGTCCCTTGTGTGACATGCAAAGTGTGACATGCACAACGCGCCCCCCGGGGCGCGTTGTGCATTTGTGGGCCGACGGGTGGATGATGTCGCGCGGCCCTGCACCAAGGCCGTGCCGGATCAGGTCAGGTCCCGAACCGTCAGGGCGCGGGCCAGTTCCGCGCGCACCAGCTTGCGGATATTGCGGGTGATGCGCTGACCGAGGTCGCCCTGCAATTCTTCGCGCAGAACATCCCGGATCAGATCACGCAGCAGCGCGTCATCGGTGCCGGGCGCAGCGTCCTGCATCGCCGCACCTGTCGGCCCGTCATCCGGCGGCCTGCCCAACACATCCGCCCCGGCCGACTGGCCAGACGGCAGGGCGGCGGGCTGGTCACCGTCCCCCTGCCCTGTTGTGTCCAGGGCCTCGGCGGGCAGCGGCGGTACCGTTTGTGGCAGGCCCTCTGCCTCTGGCGCAGGTTCCGGCCCGGTCTCAGCGGCCGCCAGGCCAGGCGGCGCGTCGGCGATCCCGGAAGACCCGGACAGACCGGCGGGCGGCTCTGCCACAGGGTCCGGCACCGGATGCCAGGACTCTGCCTGCTCTGCCGCCAGAAGCGGCATGGACCGGTGAACGGCCAGATAATCGTCCCAATAGATGTCATCCTCGGGCGCGCTGTCCACGGCCATGGCGGCGGGCGCTTCGGCCGGGACGGGCGGTTCGGCAAGGGCGGGCGGTTCGGCAAGGGCGGGCGGTTCGGCAAGGGCGGGCGCTTCGGCAAGGGCAAGCGGTTCGGCCGGGATGGGCGGTTCGGCCGGGATGGGCGGTTCGGCAGGGATGGGCCGGTGATCAGCGAAATCCTCAACCGCCGGGGCGGGGCTTGCCGGGCCGGTCATATCCGCAGCATCGTCACCATCCGGAAAATCCCAATCGATGGAGGACCGCAGGGAAGGCACCGGTTCGGTTCCCTCAGGTTCCCAGTCATCGCGGTGTCCCATCAGGGCCGCTTCAAGCGCCGCAGCCGCCTGATGCGCTGCCGACGCCGCCAGGTCCACCTTCGGTTCCGCGACCGGCGACAGGGGCTCTGCGGCCTGTGGCGGCTGCCGGACATCTGAAAGGGCGGGATCGATGCGCAATGCGGGTGTCAGGACAAGCTTGTCGGAAGACCGGGCGGCGGGCCGCTGCTGCTGCAATTGCTCTTCGGTCACAAGACGCCGGATCGAGGAAAGGACATCCTCGATTTCCGATTTTGACATCGACCCCGACATCGGCCTACCCCTTGTCACCCGTTTACCGCCACACAGGCCGAATGCTACCGCCCGCCATGTCATCCGGCAAGAACCGGTCGCGCCGGGGGCCGCCCGCAGCGGGGGCCGACCCTGCCAAGGTCAGTCGTTCCCCACCGACTTCATGATGCGGTCAAGCTTTTGTCCCTGGATGCTTGTCGGCGCCCGGCGCACGGCATTGTAATAGGCTGCCGGATCAAAGGTGGGGATGCCAAGTTCCAGATGGTCCACCGTCAACAGGCCCATCGACGACAGAAGCTGATAGATGCCGATGTAGCGCTGCGCCAGCGCCGACAGGCGCGCAGCACGGGCATCGAGCAGATCCTGTTCGGCATCCAGCACATCAAGGGTGGTGCGTGCGCCAAGGCTTGCCTCTTCGCGCACACCGTCAAAGGCGATCTGGGCGGCCGCAATCTGCTGTTCGGTGGCGGTGATGCTGGCATCGGCGACGTCAAGATTGCTCCAGACCGTGCCGACATTCTCGGCCACCTCGACGCCGCGCTGTTTAAGCCCGGCAAGACTTGCATCCCGGTTCGCCATCGACTGGCGCAGCGCCGACGAAAGCGCGCCGCCCGAATAGATCGTCTGTCTGAAGCTGAGGCCAAAGCCGTTTTCCTGAAGCCCGTCCTGATCAACCGAAAGGTTTGCCTGGGCGGAAAGCGTGGGGTTCAGGTTTGCGCGGGCGCGGGCGACGGTCAGTTCGGCCGCCTTGACCTCGCGCTGCGCCTGCCGGATGGCCGGATGGGTGCGCAGCGCCACCGACCGGGCCGCATCCAGCGTGTCGGCGGTGCGCGGCGGCGCGGGCGGGGCCGACAGCGCGCCCGGATAGTTGCCGGTTGCGGCGCGGTAGTTCTCGCGCGCAATCGCCAGATCACCCTGGGCCACCACCAGGTTCGCCTGGGCCTGGGCCAGGCGCGCCTCGGCCTGGGCCACATCGGTACGGGTGACTTCGCCCACCTCGAACCGGTCCTGCGCCGCGCGCAGCTGTTCGCCGATCACCCGCACGTTGTTTTCGCGCAAAGAGACGATTTCCTGTTGCAGGCGCACGTTGACAAAGGCAGAGACGGCGGCAAGCAGAACCTGCTGTTCCACTGAAATCAGCGCCTCACGCGTGGCAAGCACGGCTTCCTTGGCCGCCTCGATGGCAAGCTGCGTGCGGCCAAAGTCGAACACCATCATCTGCGCGCTCAGCGCCAGGTTGGAAAACAGCCCTTCATTGACAACGGTCAGGCCGGACCCGAGCAGCTGCTCGGAATAGCCGTACTGGCCGTCGGCCACAAAGGCGACCACCGGGCGCAGCGTTGCCACCGCCTGGGCCACATCCTCATCCGCCGCGCGCAGAACCGCCTGATTCTGTGCCAGAAGGTTGCTGTTGCGATAGGCCGCGATCAGGGCATCGGCCAGGGTTTCGGCCGACACCGGCAGCGCGGCACCGACGATCAGCGACACTGACATAACAAGGGTGCGGGCCGTTCTCAGCATACCATTCCTCTTTGTTTTCCCGCTTACAGCACGAACCCGCGCCGCAGGTCAAACCCCGGCAGCACAGGTGCCGTCGCGTTGAAGGCAAAGCGCCATGTCACCACGCCGTCAACCTTGTATCCGACGCGGGCCAGACCAAGCGCGCCTTCCATAAACACACATCCGATGCGGCCGCCCTCTTTCAGCTGGTCCGAAAGCGCCTGCGGCAGCGTTTCGATGGCCCCCTGCAGGGTGATCACGTCATAGGGGCCGTGTTTCGCGGCCCCCTGGGCCAGCGGCCCGGTGATCACGGCGGCATTGTCGACGCCTTCGGATGCCAGGGTCTTTTCGGCCTGTGCGGCCAGGGCCGCATCTTCTTCCACCGCGATCACCGCCTCGGCAAGGCGCGCGATGACGGCTGTCGAATAGCCAAGCCCGCAGCCCAGATCGAGCACCATTTCGTCCGGCTGGATGTCCAGCGCATCAAGCAGTTTGGCCAGGGTGCGCGCCTCCAGCACCACGCGGCGCGGGGCAATCTCCAGATTCTCGCCGATATAGGCGGCCTCGCGCAGGCTGCGGGGCACATAGGCTTCGCGCGGGACCGACAGCAGCGCCTTTATCACCGGAAACTTGGTGACATCGGCCGGACGGACCTGGGTATCGACCATCACCGTGCGCCGCGTGGCAAAATCCGTCATCTCTGCACTCACCAGTCACAGGTCGGTCTGCCTGTGGTGTGCCACATCTGGCAGGGCACGGCAACCGCAGGCGTGCCGTTGGATCAGGGGATTGCGGTTTTTGTTGGATTGAAGGGGTCTTTCGTCAGGGTCAGGCCAGGGTCTGGTCCTGATCCGGCCAGGGTGGCGGCGGGGCGGCGGGTATGCCCCAACGGCGGCGCGTCAGCGGAACCGGCGTCGGGCCATCAGGACACGGGACAAAGCGGTTGCACAGCACAGCACGCCGAACACGAAGGCCAGCGGTGCAAAGGCACCGGGCAGAAGGCAAAGCAGGGCAAAGAACAGGATGGTTTCCGTTCCCTCCAGCAGGCCCGCACTGTAATACAGCGATTTTTCGCCCTGTTCGCGGGTTTCCAGCCCCCGTTTCCCGGCCAGCACCGCATAGCCAAGAAAACTCGTCCCGTTCACATAAAAGCAGGCAAGCAGAAAGGCGCCCGCCACCCCGTTGGCGGCCGGGTCGCGCAGCACGAAGGCCAGCGGCACTGCGCCGTAGAAGACAAAATCACAGAAGATATCAAGATAGCCGCCAAAATCCGTCGCGCCCCTGGCGCGGGCCACGGCACCATCCAGCCCGTCACAAAGCCGGCTGAACACCAGCGGCACCAGCGCCAGGGCACCGAACCCCGCCGCAAGCATTGCGGCCATCAGCAGGCCCAGCGCCAGACCGGCCAGGGTTACGGCATTGGCGGAAACACCCAGCCGGGCCAGCCAAAGCCCGGCCCCGGTCAGGGGCGGGTCGATCAGGCGTCGCATCCGGGCGTCCAGCATGTCTGTCCCCTTCTGGTCTGTCGCGCGGCCCGGCCGGTTCCGGGCAGGCGGGCGGCCTTGCCTGCGCCTCACATCCTCGTGCGGGTTTGAGCTTTGGGTTGCAAGCCGTCAATCGCAATGTGTAAGGCGGAACAAAAGGATGAACGCCGTTTGGGGGGGTGCCATGAAGATGTCCGCAGCAGCCATCGTAGTCGCGGCCTGCACGGCCTTGCCGGCGGTGGCCCAGCCGGACCCTTCCGATTGGGCCGCCGTCCTGCAAGAGGCCAGGGGGCAGACCGTCTACTGGCATGCCTGGGGCGGTGACCCGAGGATCAACGATTTCATCCTTTGGGTCGCGGACGAGGCCCTGTCGCGGCATGGCGTGAGCCTAACGCAGGTCAAGCTGGCCTCGACCGCCGATGCCGTGGCGCGGGTCGTCAGCGAAAAGCAGGCGGGCCAGGATCAGGGCGGTGCTGTGGACCTGATCTGGATCAACGGCGAAAACTTTGCCGCGATGAAGGGCAAAGGGCTGCTGTTCGGCCCCTTCGCGGAACAGCTTCCCAACTGGCCCCTTGTCGATGTTGCGGGCAAGCCTGCAACGCGCATGGATTTCACCGAACCGACGCTGGGGCTGGAAAGCCCCTGGGCCATGGCGCAGCTGGTTTTTGAATATGACAGCGCCCGCGTCCCTGCGCCGCCGCTGGGGGCCGGGCAGCTTCTGGACTGGGCAAAGGCCAATCCGGGACGGTTCACTTACCCCCGGCCACCGGACTATCTTGGCACGACCTTCCTCAAGCAGGTCCTTTACGGCGTCATCGATGACCCGGACCTGCTGCTGCAACCCGTTGATCCGGCGACCTATGACCGGCTGACAGCGCCGCTCTGGGCCTGGCTGGAAGAAATCACCCCGGCGCTTTGGCGCCAGGGACAGGCCTATCCGGCGAACGAGCCTGCGCTGGGGCAACTGCTGGCGGATGGCGAGATCGACATCGCCTTTGCCTTCAACACGGGCCGCGCCTCTGCCGCGATCGCGGCTGGCGAACTGCCCCAGACGATCCGCACCAATACCTGGACCGGCGGGACCATCGGCAATGCCAGTTTCGTGGCCATTCCCTACAACGCCGCCCATGCCGCAGGTGCCCTGGTGGTGGCCAACCTGCTGCTGGACCCCCGGGTGCAGGCGCGGGCGCAGGACCCCGATGTGCTTGGCTTTCAGACCGTGCTGAACCTGTCCGCGCTTTCCGGTCAGGATCGCGCCCGCTTCGATGCCCTTGATCTGGGCATCGCCACCCTTGCGCCGCACGATCTTGGCCCGGCCCTGCCAGAGCCGCACGCAAGCTGGATGACGCGCATCAGCCAGGACTGGATCCGCCGCTACGGGGTTGCGCAATGACGGCAGACGGGGCGCTGCGGTTCGCGCCCCGGCTGACCCTTCTTCTGATGGCGGGACCCGTGATCGCGGGGCTGGCGGGCACCCTGCGCCCCGCCTTCGAAGCGGATGGCATGGCGCGGCTGCTTGACTGGCCGGGCCTGGCCCGTGCGGTGGCACTTTCCCTGGGGACCGGCATTGCCTCGACTCTTCTGTCGCTGGCGATTGCGCTTGGTCTGGTGGCCGCACTTCAGGGCGGGCGGCTTTTCACGCTGATCCTGCGGCTGCTGTCGCCCCTTCTGGCCGTGCCCCATGCGGCGGCGGCCCTGGGCCTTGCGTTCCTGCTGGCCCCGTCGGGGTGGATTGCGCGGGCGCTGTCCCCCTGGGCCACCGGCTGGACGCAACCGCCCGACCTTCTGATCCTGAATGATCCTGCAGGTCTTGCCCTGACGGCCGGTCTGGTGCTGAAAGAGGTTCCGTTCCTGCTGCTGATCCTGATTGCGGCCCTGCCCCAGGCCGATGCGCCGCGGCGGCTGATGCTGATGGCCAGCCTTGGCTACGGACGCGTGGCGGGATGGATGCTGTCGGTCCTGCCGGCCGTCTGGCCGCAGATGCGGCCTGCGGTCTATGCGGTGCTGGCCTATTCCATGACGGCGGTGGACATGGCCATCGTCCTTGGCCCTGCCCTGCCGCCGACGCTTTCGGCGCAGCTTGTGCTTTGGATGACCAGCCCCGACCTTTCCATTCACCCCGTGGCAGCGGCCGGTGCCCTGGTGCAGCTTGGCCTGGTGCTGGCGGCACTTGCCCTGTTGCGCTGCGCTGAAACCGGTCTGGCCCGGCTGGGATGCCGGCTGGCGCTGACGGGGCGCAGACAGATCTGGGCCGACCGCTGGCTTGCCCCCCTGGCCGCCGGGGCCGGGCTGCTTGTCGTGCTTCTGATGGCGGGCAGCATGGCGGGGCTGGCCCTGTGGAGCTTTGCCGGCCCTTGGGTCTTTCCCGATGCCCTGCCCCAGCGCCTTGAACTTGATGCCTGGGCGCGCGCCGCACCCGGCCTTGGCCCTGCGGCGCTGGAGACGGTGCTGCTGGCCGCGCTGTCGGCCGCGCTGGCCACCGGGCTTGTCCTGGCCTGTCTTGAGGCGGAATCGCGCTTTGGCCTCAAACCGGGGGGCGGGGCGCTGTGGCTGCTTTGGCTGCCGCTGATCATGCCGCAGGTGGCTTTCCTGCCGGGGCTGGCCGAACTGGGCCTGCGCACCGGGGTCGAAGGCAGCACCGGGGCCGTGGCGGCGGCCCACCTTGTATTCGTGCTGCCTTATGTCTTTCTGTCGCTGGCCGCGCCGTGGCGGGCCTGGGACCCGCGCATTGCCGTGGCGGGCGCTGCCCTTGGTGCCACGCCGGGGCGGATCTTCTGGCGGCTGCGCCTGCCGATGCTGCTGCGTCCGGTCCTGACGGCGGCGGCAGTGGGCTTTGCCGTGTCCGTCGGCCAGTACCTGCCGACGCTTCTGATCGGCGGCGGCCGGGTGACAACCCTGACAACCGAAGCCGTCGCCCTGTCGTCCGGCGGCAACCGGCGCATCATCGGAACCTTTGCGATGTTGCAGCTTGCCCTGCCGCTTCTGGCCTTTGCCCTGGCCCTGGCCCTTCCCGCCGCCCTGTTCCGCAACCGGGCCGGCATGAGGCCGGGCGCATGAGCGGGCTTGTGCTTGACCGGCTGGAGGTGCGCGCCAAAGGCAAGCTGATCGTTGCCCTTGATGCCGTGGTGAAACCGGGCGGGGTGCTGACCATCATGGGTCCGTCCGGGTCCGGAAAATCAACGGCCCTGGCCGCAATCATCGGCACGCTCGGCCCGGAGTTCAGCCTGTCCGGCAGGCTGATTCTGGACGGGCGCGACATAACCGGCCTGCCGACGCGGGCGCGCGGGGTGGGGCTGCTGTTTCAGGACGATGTGCTGTTTCCGCATCTGTCGGTGGGCGGCAATCTGGCCTTTGCGCTGCCCGCGGCGCTGCGCGGGCGCAAGGCCCGCCGCGCGGCCGTCGAGGCGGCCCTGGCAAAGGCCGGCCTGGCGGGGTTTGCAGACCGTGACCCCGCCACGCTGTCGGGCGGCGAGCGGGCGCGGGTGGCCCTGATGCGCACCCTGCTGGCCGAACCCAGGGCGCTGCTGCTGGACGAGCCGTTCTCGCGCCTTGATGCCGGCCTGCGCGACCGCATCCGCGCCTTCGTTCTGGACCTGATCCGGGCAGAGCGGATTCCGGCAGTTCTGGTGACCCACCAGGCCGATGATGCCGAGGCCGCCGGGGGCCGCATCCTCGACCCGCTGGGCCGCCCGGTTCCGCCCGGCACCTGACCGGATCAGCGGGCCAGGATGATCTCTGCCTTCAGCCCGCCCAGGCGGGCCGAATCCGACAGGGTCAGCGTGCCGCCGTGGCTGCGCGCCACGTCGGCGGCGATCGACAGACCCAGCCCCACGCCCCCGCCCCGGTTCGGGTTGCGCGCCTTGTCCAGCCTTGTGAAGGGTCGCATCGCTTCCTCCCGCCGCTCGCCGGGGATGCCCGGACCGTCGTCCTCGACGCAGATCCGGATGCTGCGCTCGGTCACGGTCACGCTGACCTCGCACCTTGTCCCATAGCGCAGCGCATTGCCGATCAGGTTTTCGACGGCCCGCGCCACCGCATCGGGACGCAACAGGGCCGTGCCCCTGCCGTCGCTTTTCAGGCTGACCGACCCGGCGGAGCGCCGGGCATTGTCGACAACCCGAGCCACCAGCGCGACCGGATCGGTTTTCTCGGGGGTTTCCATGGCGTCGCCGCGGGCAAATGACAGGAATTCGTCGACCAGCCGTTCCATATCCGCAACATCGCGCAGCGCTGCCCTGACCTCGTCATCCTGCGGCATCAGGGACAGGCTCAGCCTGAGGCGGGTCATCGGCGTGCGAAGATCGTGGCTGACACCCGACAGCATCAGTGTGCGCTGTTCCATCTGCCGTTCGATCCGGCTGCGCATGTCAAGAAATGCGGCCCCCGCCGCGCGCACCTCCAGCGCGCCGCGCGGCCGGTAGGCCACCGACCGCCCCTTGCCGAAAGCCTCGGCGGCATCGGCCAGCCGCTTGATCGGGCGCAGCTGGTTGCGCAGGAAGGCATAGGAAATCACCGTCATCAGCACCGATGTCAGAATCATCCAGACCAGAAGCTGATGCGGGTTTGACGCCGAAACCCGCCGCCGCGAGACCGAAAGCGACATCGGCCCCGCATCGGTCTGCAACAGCATGCGCACGTCCCCGCTGTCGGACACCAGATCGACCGACCGCAGGTCCGGCAGGCCCTGGCGCAGCGTTTCGATCACCACCCGCCCGGACAGATCGTAGGCTCTTCGCCGGTCCGTCAGGTCCGGCCATATGGCGGGAAGCTCCAGCGTCATGTCCAAAGCGCGGGCAACGCCCGATGCCCGCGCCGCGGCCTTTTCCGGGGAACCGCCCCGATCGGCTTCATCCAGAACGAACATGACCTGGATGACCAGACTTTGCGTCATCTGGCGCGTCACACCTTCGAAATGGCGCTGGATAAAGGCAAGTGACACGACAAGCTGAATCGCTACGATGGGAACAATCAGGATAAGCGCGGCGCGCCCGTAAAGCCCCCGTGGCAGCAGCGGTTTGAGAAACGCGAACATGTCCGCAATCCTAGCGGCGGAACCTGCGGAAAGAAAGCCGATGCCCCGTCAAGACATGCCTGCGGATTTGAACCCCGACCTGCGGCTTGTCCGGGCACCCAACCCCTCTGCAATGACCGAACAGGGCACCAACACCTGGATTGTCGGCCGGGGCGCTGTGGCCGTGATCGACCCCGGCCCTGCCGACGGGGCGCATCTGGCGGCGATTCTGGCCGCCCTGGGGCGGGGCGAACGGGTCAGCCATATCCTTGTCACCCATGCCCATGCCGATCATTCGGCCCTTGCCCCGGCGCTGGCGCAGGCAACCGGGGCACCGGTGCTGGCCTTCGGAACAGCGCGCGACGGCATGACGCCCGCTATGGCGAAGATGGCCGACGGCGGAACCGGGGGCGAAGGCCTTGACCATGGCTTCCGCCCCGACATCCGCCTGTCCGACGGCCAGACCGTGGCAGGCGCGGGATGGGCGCTGACGGCGATCCACACCCCCGGCCACCTCGGCGGCCATCTGTGCTTTCGCTGGGGGATGCTTGGCTTTTCGGGCGATCACGTGATGGCATGGTCAACCTCGCTTGTCTCGCCGCCCGAAGGGGATATGGGGGATTACCGGCGCAGCCTGGCACGCCTTGCCAGCCAGCCCTGGTCCACCTTGCTGCCCGGACATGGCGCCCCGGTCACCGACCCGGCGGCCCGCCTTGCCGAGCTTGCCGCGCATCGCAGCCGGCGCGAGCGTGAAATCCTTGCTGCCCTGCACGCCGCGCCGGCCACGCCCGCGCGGCTGGTCAAGACGATCTACACCGGTCTGCCTGCCGGTCTGCTCGGGGCCGCCGAACGCAATGTCTTTGCGCATCTTCTTGATCTTGCACAGAGAAACATCGTCGAAAGCGATGCCGCCCCGTCGCCTGCCGCAGAATTCCGGCTGGTGCATGCAAAGCGGCCCTGAGCCTGCTTTTGTCTCTGGACGCCCCCCACCCGCCTTGCTATAGCACGCGCGGTATTCCGGCGTAGCTCAGCGGTAGAGCAGTTGACTGTTAATCAATTGGCCGCAGGTTCGATCCCTGCCGCCGGAGCCAATAAATCCGTGAAATTCCATCAAAAAATCTGAGCCGTTCGGTTCATCGTCCGGGCGTCCGAATCCGTGCCGTTCGGACGCTCGGACGGGGGCCATCCGGTCTGCCGCCCATCCGCCCCATTGATCGGCCATCGCGGCGGCGGTCCCGGCGCAGGTGCGGCTGCGTTCGTTTCAGCGATCCGGTCTTGGTGGCATGCGGTGGACACGGCTCCGGGCGCGATGCTCTGCCGTGCCGGGCGGCGGCGTCCAGGCTTGAGCGGCGGCTGGCAATTATGCCGGAACGGCACGTTCCCGGCTGGGCCGTGGACGCCGGCCGGGGCGACATGGCGGGTGAACATGGCGCATCGCAGAGGCGGCAGACGAAACCGCCACCCGGAACCGGCTGCCAGGCAAGGCGGCGGGGTTCCGGGCGCGGCCAGCAAGGATCGGCACCAACCGGTTGCAGCCGCGCCCCGGGGGGCTTTCGCCTGGCCGGAAACAGCGGGCGTGCCGGGTCCGCCCTTGCCGTCTGGTCGGCACGGCGGCTGACCGTGGCAGGTTTTGGAAAATAATTTTCAGATATCCTGTGACAGGGGTGCCTTTCATCGGGCGAAAGGCGCAGGAAACCTGTTTCCTGTCGGTCTCAGCCGATAAGGCGTCGGTTGCGGGGGCAGGACCGGCGGCAGTCCCGTCACTGAAAAAAATCTTTTACAAGACACTTTTCTTCTGAAAGACTTCCCGGGTGCGGAGGAATCATTGCGCCACAGGTGTCGGAAGAGGAGCCGGCGTGGCGTATAGGGTTTGCGCATGTCAGCGGCATGCCAGGCCGCACATCAACATGGGAGAGAGAAATGTTCTACAAGCCCAAGAAGGCGGTCTATTCGCAGATCAGCCGCCGCCGGTTCCTCGAACTCGGCGGCTACGGCGCGACCATGCTCGGCACGGGATCGCTGGCCGTCGGCCTGAACTCGACGATCATGAGCACGCGCGTGCAGGCACAGTCGTCAGACGATGCCAAGTGGAAGCAGTTCGCCGGCTCCAAGCTGGTCTTCCTGTCGGAAAACACCCCGCCGTCCTTTGCGATCCGCGAAAAGCTGAAGTACTTTTATGATCTGACCGGAATCGAAGTGGAAATCCTGACCGATGACCTGCCGGTGGTGCAGCAGAAGGCGGGCATCGACCTGCGGTCGGGCACGGCCGACTATGTTCTGCAATACGCGCAGGACAAGCCGATCGGGGCGCCTTTCGCCGATTTCTACGCCGATCTTACCCCGATGCTGGGCGATGACACCCTGCCGCAGGACCCCGAAGGTTACGGCGACGAAGTCTGGTTCGAAAGCTTCCTTGACGCCTGCGGCCGCTTCTACGACGGTGACCGCGTGATCGCCTTGCCCTACGATGCGGCCATAGCCTGTACCTTCTACCGCAAGGACATATACGAGGCCAACAGCAAGGACTTCGAGGCCGAGTATGGCTACCGCATGGAATTCACAAAGGATTCCACATGGCAGAATGTTCTGGATTTCGCCACCTTCTTCAAGAAGAAGAAGGATGCGGGGGCAGAAGGGCCCTACGGCTATGCGCAGCATCAGGGTGCCTTCGCCTGGACGACGCAGCTTGACATCCAGCGGATGTGCTTTGCCAACGGCCGCTGGCTGGACTACGACATCGACGACCGGCTCGGTTCGCGCACGCCCGGTGCCACCAACTGGGGCGACGAGCAGTCGGTGCTGATCCTTGAAAAGTTCAAGGCGCTGGCGGATGTGTCACACCCGGACAACCTGGCCAACGGAACGCTGGAACTGAACACGGTCTACCAGTCGGGCAACATTGCGATGCAGGTGCAGTATCACGAGTTCGCGGCCTCGGTCGAGGACGAGGCGACCTCGCTTGCGGCGGGTGGCAAGACCGGCTATGCGCCCTGCCCGAAAGGCGTGCCGGACTGGATCAGGAACGGCGGCGAGGCGGTGAACGGCACCAACTGCGGCATCGGCGGCATCGCGATCAACAAGAACGCATCCGAAGAGCTTCAGCGCGCCGCCTACATCTTCGCGATCTGGTCGACCTCGGCTGACAACCAGTACGAGGTGCTCAAGGGCCTTGGCGGCACGCCGACCCGCAAGTCGGTGTTGCAGCGGCCGGACGTGATTGCGGCCCAGCAACGCCCCAGCAACATGCCCAACGCCCTGACCTTCGAACCGGTCTACGACTTTGGGATCAAGCAGCCGAATTTCGTGCTTGGGCCGAAGATCCCCAAGGCGAACGAGTATCATTCGATCATCGCCGCGACGACCCAGCGCATGCTTGCGGGGGAATTGTCGCCGGCCGAAACCGGCGCAGAGCTGAAGTCGCAGCTTGATGCGCTGAACGAAGGCTGAGGACCGGCAAAGCCGATACCGCTACCCCGGAACCGGGGTAGCGGCCCTGTCACCCTGCCCTGGTGTGCGCTTTCGCGCTTCCGAGCCGGAGAACCAGCCGGAGAACCATCCGATGACTGAAACACTGACCGGGATCGACATGTCCGTGCGCACCCCGGAAGACCGGTTCCGGGCAAGAAAGGTCTCGACCGAGGTCGAGGCGCGGCCGCTGTCCGCCGCGCTGCCACCGCCCGGCCGGTTGAACCCTGCGGCAAGGAAGGCCTACTACTTTTATCTGATGGCCCCCGCCATTGCCCTGCTTGCCTTCATCTCGCTCTATCCGTTCTTCTGGCTGATCGTCATGGCCTTCCAGAAGGGCGACATGGGGGCGGTCGAATGGGTCGGATTCAAGAATTTCACGGACCTGGCCAGTGATGACCGCTTTCTGTCGGGGTGGGTGCTGCTGTTCAGGTACAGTACGATGTGCCTGTTCCTGCAGGTCTCGATCGGGGTGCTGCTGGCGGTGGTGGTCAACGGCTCGCGGTACGAGAGGTTCCTCGTCACGGCGCTGCTGATGCCGATGATGATGGCGCCTGCCGTGGCGGGCCTGTTGTGGTTGTTCCTCTACAACGGAACATTCGGCTGGTATCACTGGATTTTCCACAGCCTTGGACTGCTTGGGTCCGGCTCGATCCTGTCCAGCGCGAAGACGGCGATGTATGCGATCGTGCTGGTCGACGTCTGGCAGTGGACGCCGCTGATCACCCTGATCGCGCTTGCAGGGTTGAAGCGGGTCCCGCGCGACCAGATAGAGGCGAACATGGTGGACGGCGCATCGCCGTTCCGCAACTTTTTCGCGATCGTGTTGCCGAACCTGTACCCTGTCCTGCTGATCGCTGTCCTGCTGCGTTTCATGGACAACTTCCGTTTCATCGACCACATCCTTGTCCTGACAGGCGGCGGGCCGGCCAATGCGACCAAGATCCTTCCGGTCTATCTGTTCGAAGTGGCGTTCAAGTTCTTCGACCTTGGCCGGGGCGCCGCGATCGCGCTGGTGCTGCTTGTCGTCACCATCATCCTGGGCAAGATTTTGGTCGGCGTCTTCGACCGGCCCACTGCGGGAGGGCGCTGAACCATGGCTTCGCGTGATGTCGTCCACTACAACACACCGCTTCAGCGCGTCCTGAGTGTCCTGTCGGTTGTGTTCGTGATCTTCTACCTGATCTGGACGCTGCTGCCGTTCGTGATCATGTTCGTGTCCTCGTTCAAGGACCTGCTCGAGGCGTTCAAGCTGCCTGCTGTCGGCGACTGGGCCGGGGTTGGCGTTTTCTTCGAGTTCACTCCCACCCTGAAGCACTATCAGACACTGTTCTCGGAGAACAACTTCAGCCGCTACATGCTTAACAGCCTGATCGCGGCGGGCGGGTCGGCCGTGATATCGGTGATCTTCGGATCGCTGGCGGCCTATTCGCTGAGCCGGGTTGATTTCCGCGGCAAGTCTGACCTTTTCTTCTGGATCATCTCGACCCGGATGGCCCCGGTCGTTGCCGTCATGGTGCCGCTGTTCGCCATCTTCCGCTCGCTCGATCTGGTCGGCACGCTGCCCGGACTGATCCTGGCCTATACGACATTCAACCTGCCCTTCGCGATCTGGATTCTGAAGGGGTTCTTCGACAACGTGCCCTACGGCATAGAAGAGGCGCAGATGGTGGATGGCGCAACGCGGTTCCAGGCGTTCCGGTCGATCCTGCCGCTGGTCGCCCCCGGGATCGGGGCCTTCATCGTGCTGTGCATCCTGTTTGCCTGGAACGACTTCCTGTTTGCGGCAATCATCGGCTCGGGCGGGGCCAAGACCCTGCCGGTGGCAACCCGCGAACTGGTTCAGCCGCAGAACATCCAGTGGGGCGCAATCATGGCGGCGGGCGTGGTGACGACGGCCCCGATGATGCTGCTGGGCCTTGTGATCCGCAAATACCTTGTGACGGGCCTGACGATGGGCGCCGTCAAGGAATGACCTGCGCCGGTCCGCTTGCGGGCCGTGCCTCACGCGATAAGGGAGAAGATCATGGCAACCGTCACGATCAGGAATGTCTGGAAGTACTATGGCCAAACCCCGGCCGTGAAGGACCTGAATGTCACCTGCCCCGATGGCAGTTTCGTGTCGATCCTTGGTCCTTCGGGGTGCGGCAAGTCTTCGACGATGCGGATGATCGCGGGGCTTGAACACATCAGCGCGGGCGACATCCTTTTCGACAGCCAGCGCATCAACGACCTTGCGCCGAAGGACCGCGACGTGGCGATGGTGTTCGAGAACTATGCGCTTTACCCCCACAAGACGGTGTTCGAGAACATCGCAAACCCGCTGCGCCTGCGCGGCACGTCGGACGCGACCATCAAGGAACGGGTGACGGGGGCCGCCAGGCTGCTGGAGATCGCCCATCTGCTGGAACGGCGTCCCCATGAACTTTCGGGCGGCCAGAAGCAGCGCGTCGCCATCGGTCGCGCCATTGTGCGCGAGCCGAAGCTGTTCCTGTTCGACGAACCCATTGCCCACCTCGACGCCAAGCTGCGCGCCCATATGCGGGGCGAGATCAAGCACCTGCAGCGCAATCTGGGAACGACGATGATCTACGTCACCCATGACCAGCTGGAAGCCCTGTCGATGGCCGACTTCATCGCGGTCATGCATGATGGCGAGCTGCAGCAATGGGGCACGCCGTCAGAGATATTCAACAAGCCGGTCAATGCCTGGGTCGCAGGTTTTGTGGGCGAGCCTGCGATGAACTTCCTGACCTGCGACCTCAAGCGCCGGGGCGACGACGTTGTCCTGTCGCACCGCAACTTCGACATTCCGCTGCTGCCGGGCCAGGTGCGGCAACTGAACGGCGCGGCACAGGCCGGAGTCGCCCGGATGGGGGTGCGGCCCGATGCGATGACGGTCTCGATGACGAGACCTTCCGAAGCCGCGATCGAGGGCGAGATCTTCGTCAACGAACTGCTGGGCGGCGACATGCTGGTCGAGGTGCAGCTTGCCGACAGCCGCATCCGGGTAAAGACGACACCGGAGTTTGAAGGCAAGCCCGGCGAAACCTGCTATCTGACGGTGAACAGGGACAAGTGGCATGTCTTCGACGCGGGCGACGGACATGCATATTTCTGACGCCGGGGCCGGGACGACGCGCGGAAACGCGGCCTATGACGCCGCGCTGGACGCCTTCCGGGCGGCACATGTTCCGCAGGACGGGACATCTGGCATCGTCCAGGCCTATCGCGCCGTGCAGGCGATGCCCTATTTCTCGGGGCCGGACCGGACGCCCGTCGCCGCGCTGCGCGACGGGCGCGGAGCCTGCACGGCCAAGCACCTTGTCCTTCGCGACCTGCTGCGCCGGATGGGGCTGCGGGCCGAGGTCGAGATCATCGAAGGCGATTTCTCAACCGCCGTGCCGCTGCACCCCTCGATGCCCCCGGCGCTTGGTGACATGATCCGCGAAGGCGGCGTGACCGATTTTCATTGCCGGGTCTGGCTGCCGCAGGGCGATGACGGCCAGCGGCTTGACGCGACATGGCCCCGCGGGCTGGCCATCTGGGGGTTCGCGGCAGACCTTGACTGGGCGGGGCAAGGCGACACGCAACAGGCCATCGCGCGGGTCACCGTGCGGTCGCGCGATGACGATGTGCTTGGCACCAAGGCAAGGCTTCTGGGCGGTCTGTCAGAGAAGGTGACACTCCGCCGCAAGGAATTCCTGGCGCTTCTGTCAGGCTGGATGGCAGGCCTTGCCCTGCCTGACAATGCGGGACTCTGACGGCGGGGGGGAATATCTTGTCCAGGGCGAAACGGGTATTTGTCGGGATCGACGCGGGCACCACGGGATGCACGGTCATCATCTTTGACGGGGCCGGCAATCCGGTCGGCCACGGCTACCAGGAATACGACTGCACCTCGCCCCAGCCGGGGTGGATCGAGCAAAGCCTTGATGATGTCTGGCGCGGAATCTGTTCCGCGACCAAACAGGCCGTGGCAAAAGCAGACCTGCCGCCGGACGCCTATCAGTCTGTCGGGCTGTCCAGCCAGCGGGGCACCTTCGGCCTGCTGGACCAGAACCGCCGGCCGCTTGAGAATTCGCTGGTCTGGAACTGCGGGCGCGCGCTGAAAAGCGTCGCGGCGATTGCCGCCGAATTCAGCCCTGAGGAGCATCAGACCCATACGGGCATGCAGATCAGCCCGCTGTGGTCGGCGGCAAAGATCATCTGGCTCCGCGAGAACAGGCCAGACCTGTTCGATGCCACCCGCTGGTTCGTGAACGGGCAGGAGTACTTCCTGTGGCGCATGGGGGCCGATGACTGGGCCACCGATCCTGCGTCGCTGACGCTGAACGGGATGATGGACATTGCCAGGCTCGACTGGTCGGACCGCATTCTCGGGATCTGCGGTGTCGGGCGCGACCGGTTGCCGCCGGTGGGCACGCCTGCCACCATGGCGGGCCGCCTGTCCAGGGCCGCCGCGCATGAAACCGGTCTGCCCGAAGGCGTGGTCCTGTGCCGGGGTGCGGGCGACCAGCAATGTGCGGCCATCGGGGCGGGGGTGATCCGGCAGGGCATGGCCGAATTCACCGTTGGCACATCAGGCGTGATGGTGGCGCATCTGGACAGTGTTGCGCGCATCAAGGGCAACAGGCTGTGGTGGGGCGGTCATGGCGTGCCCGGCGCCTGGGACATCGAGGGTGGTGCCTTCTCGCTCGGTGCGTCGTTGCGGTGGTGGCGCGACAAGCTGGGCCGGGACGAACTGGACGAAAGCCGCCAACGCCGGTGCAGCGTCTATACCGTGATGGTCGATCAGGCCGAACGGTCGAAGCCCGGGGCCAACGGCGCGCTTTTCCACAGCTTCATGGCCAGCCAGGTCACGCCCTATTACGATGCCGTGGCGCGCGGCGGCTTCCTGGGGCTGGGCCTTTACCACGAACGCCACGACCTGATCCGCGCGCTGCTGGAAGGCTGCGCGCATGAGATGAAAATGGTCGTGGACAGCTTCCAGTCCGACATCGAAGGCGGCATCACCGATTTCCGCCTGACCGGGGGCGGCACGAAATCGGACGGTTTCGTGCAGATCATGACCGACATCATCGGCCTGCCTTCGACTGTCACCAGGGAACGGGAATGCACGGCACTTGGGGCGGCAATCCTTGGGGCCTATGGTGCAGGCGCCTTCGCCAGCATTGACGAGGCAGTTGGCGCGATGGTCCAGGTGGAGGGCACCTTCGAGCCGAACGGCAACCTTGGCGGCCTCTACGCCGAACAGCACAGCATTTACCGTGGCATCTACGAGGCCATCGCGAAATCGGGCCAGTATGCCGCGCTGTCCGATTTTTCGCAAAAGTACCAATGATCCGAAGGGAGAAACATCATGCCGATACCTGGTATCCGCGGAATGGAACACGTGGGCATCACCGTGCCCGACATCAACGAGGCCTGTGATTTCTTCACCCGCATCCTTGGGGCCGAGGTGCTGTTCACCGCAGCGACCGGCTTTCGCGGCGAGGGCGACTGGATGCACGAGCATCTGAACGTGCATCCCCGGTCCGAAATCAAGGAGTTCCGCTATGTCCGCCTCGGCAACGGCACGAACCTTGAGGTCTTCCAGTATTCCGCGCCCGACCAGAAAACCGAAGGACCGCTGAAGAACAGCGACATCGGCGGGCACCACATGGCCTTTTATGTCGATGACATGGCGGCGGCGATCCGGTTCCTGAAAGACAATGGCGTGCGTGTGCTGGGTGAACCCACAAGCTACACCGACGGGCCGAACCTGGGCCTGACCTGGTGCTATTTCCTTGCGCCCTGGGGCTTGCAGCTCGAGGTCGTGTCTGCCCCCAAGGGCACCACTTTCGACAACGAGGCCAAGGCAGCCGGCCGCCGCCGCCTGTTCGACCCCTCGCGCCCCGCCGAAACGCTGATCTGACCCAAACGTCGCACCCGCCGGCCGGTCAGGCGGGTGCCCCACCGAATGAGGCTGCCATGCCACTTGTCTCGATGGCCCCGATGCTGCGCCAGGCCCGTGCCAACCGCTTCGGCATCGCCGCCTACAACATGATCGATTTCAATTCGGCCCGTGCCATCATCGACGGCGCGGCCGATCTTGACGCTCCGGTGATCGTCCAGGTCAGCGTCAAGACGGTAAAGCACTGGGGTTATGCACATATCGCCACCTGGGTGCGGATGCTGGCCAATGCTGCGCCGACGCCCGTTGCCCTGCATCTGGACCATTGCACCGACATTGACGTGATCCGCCGCTGCATCGACGCAGGCTGGACCAGCGTGATGTTCGACGGCTCGGCGCTGCCCTTTGAAGAGAACCTGGCGAAATCGGTCGAGGTTTATGGCCTGACCGAGGCGGCCGGAGTTGGGCTTGAGGCCGAGATCGGTGCCATTGGCGGGGTCGAAGACGACAAGGTGGTGAACGACGATGCCTCACGCCTTGCCGATTTCGACGAATGCGTGAAATTCGTGGCGGAGATGCCGAACCTGGCGGTCTTTGCGCCGGCCATCGGCACCGCCCACGGCTTCTACAAAGGCGAAGCCAGGATCGCCTATGGTCTGCTGGACCGGATCACCGCCGCCATAGCCACGCCCATCGCCCTGCATGGCGGGACCGGGCTGACGGATGACCAGTTCCACCGCTGCATCGCCGCAGGGTGCGGCAAGGTCAACATATCGACCATGCACAAGCGGCTGTTCATCGACGGCTTCGTCAACCTCAAGGCGGAACGGCCCAGGCTGGAAGAACCGTTGCCCTTCATCTCTGCCCAGCATGCGGCGATGAAGGCCGATGTGATGACCTGCATCCGCACCTTCGGTTCGGCCGGGCGCGCGGCGGAGGCCGCCCATGCCGCATGAGATGCAGGCGCTGATCTTCGATTGCGACGGCGTGCTGGTGGATACCGAACGCGACGGCCACCGCGCCGCCTTCAATGCGGCCTTTCGGGCCGAAGGACTGGCGACCGACTGGCCGGAAGACCGCTATGGCGACCTGCTGACCACCGGCGGCGGCAAGGAACGGATGCGGCGGCACTATGACGAAACCGGCTGGCCGGTTGCCGAACCGGATCGCGATGCCCTGATCCTGCGCCTGCATCTGGCCAAGACCGACCTCTTCATGCAGCTGATCGAACAGGGTGCGCTGCCCCTTCGCCCCGGCGTGGCGCGCATGGTCGATGCGGCGTTGGCCGCCGGGCTGAAGGTTGCTGTCTGCTCGACCTCGAACGAGCGTGCGGTGGCCACGGTGGTCCGCGTGATGCTGGGGAAAGACCGGGCGGCGCGGATCACCATCTTCGCAGGCGACGCCGTTGCCAGGAAAAAGCCCGACCCGGCGATCTATACGCTTGCCGCCACGACGCTTGGCCTGACGCCCGCCGCCTGCGTGGTGATCGAAGACAGCAACATCGGGCTCAGCGCCGCCAGGGCTGCGGGGATGCGCTGCATCGTGACCCGGTCCACCTACACCCACGACGAGGATTTCACCGGGGCCGACCGGATCGTGGACGATCTTGACCAGGGTATCGACCTGGACCTTTGCCGGGCCCTGACCAGACAGGAGGACTGACATGCCGTTGACCGTGATTGCCACCCTGAAGGCGAAGAAGGGCAAGGAAGACGTGCTGTACACCACGCTGAAGGGCCTTCTCGCCCCGACCCGCGCTGAACAGGGCTGCATCATTTACGACATGCACAAGTCGGCTGATGAGCCTGGCCTTTTCATGTTCACCGAGGAATGGGAAACCCGGCCGCTTTGGGACGACCACATGAATGCCCCGCACCTGAAAGCATTCGCAGCCCGGCAGGATGATCTGTGCGAAAGCTGGACGCTGTTTACCGGCGAAAAGGTCTGAGCCGATGAAGATCAAGTTCTATGCCCATGCAAGCTTCCGTCTGGAAGGCGACGGTCTGGCCATCGTGACCGATCCGTACAACTGCGAAAGATCGCATTTCGACCCGATCAACGAACCCGCCGACATTGTGCTGATGTCGTCGGACACCGATGATTTCCATTCCGATCCATCCCACGTCCTTGGCAACCCCGAGGTGGTGAACACGCTGGCGCTGCCGCCGGGCGGAAGGGTGGTCAAGGGCATTGCCGTGACGTCCTATCCGGCGACGGAAAGTCTGACCTTCGACTATCAGACCGAATACGGCCGCGACCCGGATGCCAACGCCCTGTACCATTTCACGCTCGGGGGCCTGAGGTTCCTGCACATGGGCGACATCGGCACGGCGGTGCCGGATGGCCACCTTCAGGCGCTCAGGGGCAAGGTCGATGTGCTGCTGGCGCTGACCGGCGATCATGCAACAATTGCGCTGCCTGACCTTGATGCTGCAATCGGGGTGATAGGGCCGCGCGCGGTGATCCCGATGCACTACTACAGCCCCAGGGGCGTTCTGAAGATCGAGCCGGTGGAAAGCTTCCTTGCCCGGATGCCCGCAGATCGCGTCACGCATGTGGGCGGGCCCGAACTGGAACTGACCGCCGACATGCTGCCCCCGGCAGGTCTGGCCCCGCGCGTGTTCGTCTTCGAACAGTCGCGCTGACCGCGATGCCCGACCTGCACCCCGTCCACGCCAGCAACATGCGGCTTCTTGCCCACAGCGATCAGGGCGGGCGGCCCGACGGGGTGCAGATCATGGTGCATCGCGGCTATGGCTATGTTGGCCACATCTTTTCGAAAGGATTCAGCGTTATCGACCTGCGCGATCCGGTGCGGCCGCTTCCTGCGGCCTACGTCGCCGCGCCGCCGAACACCTGGTGCCTGCATCTTCAGACGCATGACGACCTGCTGCTGGTGATCCACAACAAGGACATGTTCGCCCAAGCTGATATGGCTGACGAAAAGGCGTACTACAAGGGCGGGGTCAGCCATCATGCCGGCGTGGCGCGCGACTGGTCGGCGGGCATGGCGGTCTATGACATTTCGATACCCGGGGTGCCCCGGCAGATCGGGTTCATGCCCGTGGAAGGGATGGGGCTGCACCGCATCTGGTATACTGGCGGACGATGGGCCTATGCCTCGGCCCTGCCCGAAGGGTTCACCGACTACATCCTGATCACCATCGACCTGGCCGATCCGTCCCGTCCGGTGATGGCGGGCAAGTTCTGGCTGCCGGGGATGAACGCGGCGGCGGGCGAAGTGCCCGACTGGCCTTTGCCGCATGGCCGATTCGGGCTGCATCACCCGATCGTGCAGGGCGACATTGCCTATTGCAGCTGGCGCGATGCCTGCCTTGTGATCGTCGATGTCTCCGACCGTACGGCACCCCGGCTGATGCAGCATCTTGTCTGGTCGCCCCCTTTCGGCGGCGGCACGCACAATGCGCTGCCCTTGCCGGGCCGTGGCCTTCTGGTTGTGGCCGACGAAACCGTGCTGGACCATGGCGAGGACGGGGTGAAGCCGATCTGGGTCTTTGACAACCGGATCACCGGCAAGCCGATCAGCATTTCAACCTTCCCGCCTCCGGCGGACCGCGACTACAGGGCGGTGGGCGGTCATTTCGGGCCCCACAACATCCACGAGAACCGCCCCGGATCATTCCAGAGCGAGGAGCTGATCTTTTCAACCTGGCAGAATGCCGGTGTGCGCGTGCATGACATCCGTGATCCGTTCCGGCCGGTGGAGGTGGGGGCCTGCGTGCCGCCCCCGCCCCGCCGGATGATGGACCCGCGCCCGAACCGCGCCGCGGTGCTGCATTCGGCCGATGTCCATGCAGACCGCAACGGCCTTGTCTATGTCACCGATTTCAACGCGGGCCTGTCGGTGATGGAATATCTCGGATAAGCCGTCTCAGCCCTCTGCGCGGCCATTCTGGTAATACCGTTCCAGCGCCGAGGCGGTGTTGCGCAGATTGGCCTCGCGGCTGTTGCCCTCTTCGAACAGCAAGCTGATGTAAAGCAGATCGACCAGATAAAGCTGGCTGATCCTGCCTTCCAGGAAATCTCCGTAAAGGGGGACCGAAGGCGTGTCGGAATTCCAGGTGATCAGGGTCTCGTTCGCCGCGCGCGCCACGGGAGATGCCGGATCCGACGTGACCGCGATGGTCTGTGCGCCCTTTTCGCGCGCCAGCGTCAGGGCGTTGGCGATCCCCTGCGTCATCCCGGTATGCGAGATGCCGACCATCACATCCTCCGGCCCCATATTGGCCGCCAGAACAACCTGCGTGTAGTGGTCACTGCACGAGAGGGCATCAAGACCGGCCTTGATGAACAGGTGCGCCGCCTCGTCGCAGATCGCAGCAGCACCCCCGACGCCAACCAGCACGACCTTGCGCGCGCGCCGGATGGTCGAAACGCATCGGTCGACCCGTGCCGTGTCCAGCATCCGCTGCGTTCCCTGGATGCTGGCCGACAGCAGGTTCGCCAGTTTGGTCGACGCCATGATGACCGTATCGGTCTGCTCGAAGTCGGCGGGGATGTTGACATAACCCGACCGGGTGACAGCCCCTTCGGCCAGCGACATCTTGAGGTCGGAAAAACCGGAATACCCAAGCGCGCGGCTGACCCGGCTGATCGTGGCCTCGGACAGGCCAAGCACTTGTGCCAGTTCGGTGATCGACAGTTTCATCCGGGTTCCGGCGTGGTTGCGCAGATAGTCGGCAACGATGCGTTCGGACTTCCGCAGGGTCGCGTAGCGATCCTGTACCCGCTGGACAAGATCGCCCCCGGTGGGGGGCGCGGCTGTCGGATCTGGCATCTCGGTCTCCGTGGTTTTGATGATAGTTAGCGTCGCCAGGGTCAGTGAGGAAGTATTTTTCACGCCTTGGCCCATCATGGGCGGGCCTTTGCCGCAGCCAGGGGTCAGCAACCGGCTGGTATTCCCCGGGACGGCGACGCGGCAGGGTCGCGGAAGAAAGGTTTTTTCAGAATCGGGTGGTTCGTCAGCCGTCTTGCAAAAAATTTCCTCGACAACTCCATGCCGCCCGGCCTAAATTATTGCAATGAAACTTGAGGCCTAAGCCGATTCCGTCGGCGGCAGGGAGGAAAGATGAACGAAGGAAAGCCAATCCAGAATGCACCTTCGCGCGAGATTCTGGAGAAAATTTTCCGCACAGCCTACAAGATCCGCGTTTTCGAGACAGAAGGGATCAAGCTGTACCGGCAAGGGCTGATCCGGGGATATTTTCACCCTTATCTCGGGCAGGAAGGCATCGCCGCCGGCGTATGCGCGGCGTTGAGGGAAGGCGATTTCATTGCATCGACGCACCGTGGCCATGGCCATTGCATCGCCTGGGGCGCCAGCATCCGGAAGATGGTTGCGGAGCTGCTGCAAAAGGAGACCGGCTATTGCAAGGGCTACGGCGGCTCGATGCACATCGCTGACATCTCTTCGGGGAACCTCGGTGCCAACGGCATTGTGGGCGCAGGCACGCCCCTTGGCGTGGGCGCTGCGCTGGCCAGCCAGGTGCGCGGGTCCGATGCGGTGACGGTCACCTTCTCGACCGACGGTGCCTCCAACAACGGCACCTTCCTGGAAAGCCTGAACCTCGCGGCAATCTGGAACCTGAATTTCATTCTGGTGATCGAGAACAACGGCTATGCCGTCTCGACCCGGATCGACGAATCCACCCGCGACACCGATCTGTACAAGCGCGGCATCGCCATCGGGGTGGAAAGCCATCAGGTCGATGGCAACGATCCTCTCGAGGTGCATCGCGTGACGATGCAGGCGGTCAAGACATGCCGTGCAGGCAAGGGTCCGGTGCTGATCGAGGCCAAGACCTACCGCCACATGGGCCATCACGTGAACGACCCCGGCAAGTACATGCCCGAGGAAGAGCTGGCCCATTACAAGGCCCGCGACCCCGTCGACCGCGCGCGTGCCGCGCTGAAGGAAATGGCGGGTTTCAGCGATGCCGAAATCGGGGCCATCGAGGCCGAAGCAGCCGCCGAATTCGCCGATGCGGTCGAGTTCTCGGTCAGAAGCCCGGAAGTCACGGCGGAGTCCTTTGCGGCCTTCGCGCAGGGTTACTGACCGCATCACTGGGAGGACGACATCATGGCAGAGCGCGAGCTTATGTACCGCGAGGCGCTTCGCGAGGCGATCGACGAAGAGATGGCCCGCGACCCGACGGTGTTCATCATCGGCGAAGGCATCGCCGAACGTGGCGGGTCCTACAAGGTGACCGAAGGACTCCTGGCCAAATACGGGCCGGGCCGGGTGCGCGACACGCCGATTGCCGAGGCCGGGATGATCGGCGTCGGTGTGGGGGCGGCAATCGCCGGCGCGCGGCCCATTGTCGAGATCCTGTATGTCGATTTCGCGATGCTGGGTATGGACATGATCGTCAACCAGGCCGCGAAGTTCCGCCTGATGACAGGGGGCGAGGGGCGGGTGCCCTTTGTCATGCGCACCCAGGGCGGCACCGGCGGCGGTGTGGCGGCGCAGCACAGCCAGTCGCTTGAGGCGCTGTTCTACCACATTCCCGGTCTTCGGGTTGTCATGCCCTCGACTCCGTCCGATGCGAAGGGTCTGCTGAAATACGCGCTGCGCCAGCCCGACCCGGTGATGTTCCTTGAGCACAAGCACCTTTACATGACCAGGGGCATGGTGCCGGACGGCGAGCATATCATCGAATTCGGCAAGGGCGACATCAAGCGGGCGGGCACGGACGTGACCGTCATCGCCTGGTCGAACATGGTGCCGCGCACCCTTGAGGCCGCCGAAGAGCTGTCGCTGCAGGGCATCTCGGTCGAGGTGATCGACCCGCGCACCCTGGTGCCGCTCGACCGCGCGATGATCCTGGCCTCGGTGTCCCGGACACGGCGCTGCGTGATCGTGCAGGAGGCCAACCGCCGCGGCGGCGTCGCCTCGGACATCTGCTCGATCATCCTGGCGGAAGCGTTCTGGGAACTGGACGCCCCGGTCGAGATCGTGGCCGGGCTTGACATTCCCGTCCCCTTCAACCTGGCGCTGGAGAAGGCATCGGTGCCCCAGAAGGACGACATCATCGCGGCCGTGCGCCGGGCGCTGCATGAGTCCCCGGTTGCCCGGGCTGCCGGGTAAGAAGGCCGACATGCCGCCGCATATCCCTGAAAAGCGTGCCGCAACCAACCCGAACCGCGAGAACGGGCGGGACAGTTCACCACTGGTGTCCGAGACCCGGAAGAAGACGGTCCTTGCCGCCGCGCCCGACGCCAAACGGGCCGGGTGGGATGCCAGGCTGACCCGTCTGTTCAACTTTCAGGCGGCCGGTGAAGGCCGCATGGGGTTCGGCGGCGTGCCCACGAACCCGCCGCTGTCTTTGCAGGCGATCCGGAACGATCCGTGCTTCTGGATGGCCGAGATTTGCCGCATGGCCGCAGAAAACCCCGGCGACGATGTTCAGGGCATCTGCCGGAAAACCTGCCTCGATGTCGTGCGTCGCAGCGCGGCGCTGATCCGGCCGGTGTCCATCGATCAGGGCAAAGGCGGCACGGCATCGTCAGGGCACACCGAAAAGATCGCAGGCAATCTGGTCTGCACCCGCCCGCCCGGCTGCACCGCGCCGCTGATGCAGGTCGGCGACCGCCTGCCGGCATTCGGCCCGTGCGCCATCGCCGGGGCACCGCCAGCCGGGGTCATCGCCAGGCTGCGGCAACTTCCCCGCTTCCGGCAAGCCCGTGACTTCAGCGGGATGAAGCCGCAGGACGGCAGCAGCTTCGGCGCCTTTGCCGCGACAGCCGGCGGGTTTGCCGCAGCCGCCCGGACAACCGTGGATTGCGCCGCCCGCGCGCTGGAAGGCGCCCGGTCGCGCGCCGCTTGAGGAGGAATGACATGGCACAGCCCATTCTGGTGCCCCAGGTCGGGCAGGACCTGACCGAGGCAAAGATCGTCGAACTGTTCGTGAAGCTGGGCGACACCGTGAAAAAGGGTGATCTGGTGGCCGTGGTGGAATCCGAGAAGGCCAGCTTCGAGGTCGAGGCCTTCGCCGAGGGCATCGTCATCAGCCTGCCCTTTGCGGTGGGGGATGTGGCCCCGGTGCTGGAGCCGCTGATGCATCTTGGCGCGGCAGGCGAAGAAATTGCCCTCGACGCCACCGTTGTTCCGGCGGCGGCCCCCGCCGCAAGTCCGGCTGACACGGGTCCGGCGGCTGTGGCACTTGCCATGGCCCCCCTTCGGGCCGGTGGCAATGGCGGTGCGGTCAATGCCGCCCGCCGTGCCTCGCCGGTGGCCAGGCTTCAGGCGGCGGCGCGCGGCCTTGACGTTGCCGACATTGCGGGCAGCGGCCCGCGCGGCGCGGTTGTGCTGAAGGATGTGCTCGCGCTGGCGTCTTCAGCAGGCGCGGGCGGCGACACGCTTGAAATCCGGACGCTCCAGTCAGGTCAGGGGACGCCCGTGGTCTTCCTGCATGGCTTCGGGGCCGATTTGTCGGCGTGGCGGCCCCTGCTTGCGGATCTGGGTCTGGGCCTGCCGCTGATGGCGCTTGACCTGCCGGGCCACGGATCGTCGCGCGGGCATCACGCGGCGGGCTTTGACGAAATCGTTGCCGCCGTTGGGCAAAGCCTGCAACGGATGGCTGCGGGGGTGCATCTGGTCGGCCACTCGCTTGGTGCCGCCGTGGCTGTGGCGCTGACAGAAGGTGCCGGTCTTGACGTGCGGTCGCTGACGCTGATCGCCCCGGCCGGGCTGGGACCTTCGGTCAACGGCGACTTCGTGAAAGGGTTCCTCGGGGCGCGGTCAGAACCGGCGCTGACCGCCTGGATGCGGCGGCTGGTCTGCGATCCGGCAAGCCTTGCGCCGGTGCTGGTGCGCGCCAC
This sequence comes from Rhodobacter sp., assembly GCA_020250125.1. Classification (GTDB taxonomy): domain Bacteria; phylum Pseudomonadota; class Alphaproteobacteria; order Rhodobacterales; family Rhodobacteraceae; genus Aliitabrizicola. The sequence goes on along the minus strand of JADCEL010000017.1, from coordinate 12,323 downwards.
GCTGGCCGCGCGTGCCGATTCCGGTCTGGTTCCCGCCCAGGAACGGACGGCCAATGCCCTGTTCGAAGGGTCGACGCAGCTCTTTTCGGTGGCAGAGGCGCTGCGCCGCTTCCAGGGCCCCTGCACCGTGATCGCAGGGCGCGACGATGCCATCGTCAGCCTGCGCGACATCGAAGCGTCGTTGCCCGGCAACGTGGCCTTGCACCGGCTGGCTCAGGTCGGCCACCTGCCGCAGGTCGAGGCCCCGCGCCTTGTCCAGGCGCTGATCGCGCGCTCCATCCGTTCTGCCGGGTGAATGTGGACCGAACCCGCGCCGCACCGGTGCGGCGCGGGCCTTGTTCTGGCACTGGCCGGTCCGGCATGGACCTGGCCCTTACGGGAAGCGCCGCTGATGCTCCACTCGCCCAAGGTCACCCATGCCCGGTTGGCTGATGCCATCCGCGTTCCGGCCGCAGATGCGGCAGAACCTGCGGGCACGGGCCACCCCCGCAAGCCGATGGGCATGGCAGATGTGGCGACGGTTCTGTTCACCAGGGCCCGGACAGACGATGCCTCGCGGCCGGACCGCGACCGGTTCGTGCTTTCCGCAGGCCACGGGCCGGTGCTGCCTGATGCGCTCCTGCACCTGACAGGCTGTCCCGGCCGCGACACCGACAGCCTGAAATCCTTGCGGCAGCCTGGTTCGGCCCCAGCCCGGCACCCGGACTGCCGGCATGGTGCCGGGATGGAAACCACACCCGGACCCTTGGGGCAGGGCCTGACCGCCGCCGTCGGCATGGCGAATGGCGTGCCCGACGCGGTGCCCGGCCCGCGGGATGGAGCGCGCGCGGGGGTGAAAGCGGCACTGCGCCCTGGCCGGGGCGGGAGTCCGGGTGAACCCGGCGGCTTTGTCGGGATCGAAGGCTTTGGCACCCCGGCCCCTGCCGCAGCGGTGTGCCGCCCTTTCGGCATCGCGCCCGGGACTGCGGCCGGCCGGGCACGCGCGCAGCTTTCAGGCCGGGCATGAAAACGCACGATCTTCTCATCATCGGGGCCGGGCCAGGCGGTTATGTGGCCGCCATCCGCGCACGGCAACTCGGCCTGACGGTTGGTCTGATCGAACGCGCGCATCTGGGCGGCATCTGCCTGAACTGGGGCTGCATCCCGACCAAGGCCATGCTCAGGGGCGTCGACCTGCTGCATCAGGCGCAGAATGCCGACCGGTTCGGGCTTCAGCCGCTGTCCCCCGTCGTCGCGCCTGACCGGCTGGTCGCACGCGCGGGCGAGGTGGCGGGGCAGCTTTCCGCCGGGGTTGGCTTCCTGCTGAAGAAGAACGGCGTCGATCTGATCTGGGGCACGGCGCGGCTGACCGCGCCGGGCGGGGTCGAAGTTGCGGCCTCGGGCACGCCTGCCCCGCGCGGTGCCCTGGGGCCGGGGCTTTACGCTGCGGACAACATCATCCTGGCCACCGGGGCGCGCCCGCGAAGCCTGCCGGGTCTGGAACCCGACGGGCGGCTGATCTGGACCTGGTGTCATGCGCTGCGGCCGGCTGCGATACCGGCTGCCCTTCTGGTGGTGGGTTCCGGGGCGGTCGGGGTGGAATTTGCCAGCATCTATGCGGCCATGGGCAGCAAGGTCACCATCGTCGAACGCGAAGCGCGGCTGCTTCCGCAGGAAGACGAAGAGATTTCCGGGTTCATGGCCAAGGCGCTTGGCCGACGCGGGATCGGCCTGCACACGGGGGTCACCGTGGCGCGGCTGGACCGAAGGGACGAACAGCTTACCGCCCACCTTTCCGATGGCACGGCAGTCACTGCCGACCGGCTCCTCAGCGCGGCAGGGGTGGTTCCGAATGTCGAAGGGCTTGGCCTTGAGCCATTCGGCGTCGCGCTTGCGCGCGGCGCGGTAAAAACCGACGGGGCCGGGCGGACCGCCCTGCCCGGCCTCTGGGCCATCGGCGATGTGGCCGGTGCGCCCATGCTGGCGCACAAGGCCGCACATGACGGCATCCGCTGCGCCGAGGCCATTGCAGGGCGAAGCTCCGGTGTGCGTGGCCCGGTCCCGTCCTGCATCTATGCTGCGCCGCAGATCTCCTCTGTCGGCCTGACGGAGGCGGCGGCGATTGCTGCGGGACATCAGGTCAGCGTGGGGCGGTTCCCGCTGCGGGGCAACGGCAAGGCGCTGGTGCTGGGCGAGCCCGATGGCCTGGTGAAGACCGTGTTCGACGCAGCCACGGGCCAACTGCTTGGCGCGCAGGTCATCGGCACCGAGGCCAGCGAACTGATCCACGGCCTGACCGTCGCCCTGACGCTGGGTGCCACCCGGACGCAACTGGCGGGCGTGATCTTTCCCCATCCGACGCTGTCCGAAGCGCTGCATGAAGCCGTGCTTGCGGCGGGCGAAGGGGCGATCCATGCCTGATGCCACACGCGGAACGGTGGTTTTCGACCTGGACGGAACGCTGGTGGACAGTGCGCCTGACCTGGCAGATGCGCTGGACGCGCTTCTGGCCGAACGCGGTCTGGCACCGGTGGGGCCGGACGGGGCGCGGCGGCTGATCGGTCACGGTATTGCGGAGCTGGTTCGGGCCGGGCTGGACCAGCGCGGAGAGGTGCTGCCGCCGGACGAGCTTGCGGTCGCCGTCAAGCGGTTCCTGAAACTCTACACCACGCGTCTGTCGCGCAAGAGCAAGCCTTATCCGGGCGCCGCCGAAACACTGACCCGGCTGCATCTTGCCGGATGGCGGCTGGTTGTCTGCACCAACAAGCTTGAGGCCAGCGCCCGTGGCCTGCTTGACGATCTCGGGTTGTTGCGGGCCTTCGCCCTGGTCGCCGGTCCCGATACCTTTGGCGTCGCCAAACCTGATCCGGCCCATCTTCTGCGCTGTCTTCCCGAAGGGGCGGCCGCACGCGGACAGGCGGTTCTGGTCGGCGATTCCGAAGTGGATGTGTCCTGTGCGCGAGCGGCCGGTGTTCCGGTGATCGCCGCCACCTGGGGCTATGCCCGCCGCCCGCTGGCCGAACTCAAACCCGATGCGCTCATATCAAGCCTTGCGGAAGTGTCCTTTGAGGTTGAACGCCTGATCGGAAGCCGGATGCGCAGGCCGGGCTGACCGAAGGCCGCAGGCAATCCCCGCCAGGGGCAAGGATTCCATGCCCGACACCCCCAAAGATGCCAAGGTTGCGCATCTTCTGTCCGGTTTCGGACAGGCACCGGCAGCGGGCGGCATTGCCCGCGCAACGCCGGTCTTTCAGGACGACTGCTGCTGGCGCGACCCGGTCATCTTCTCCCGGAACATCAAGGCCTGCGGGGGCAAGTCCGAGAGTGCCGGCGCTGCAACTGAAAGCCCGCAGGGAAAGGATCGCGCTGGCAGGGGATCCGGACAGCAAGTGTTGTCTGCCTCCGGCACGGGGTCGTACCGTCCGGCACGGCCGGGTCGCGGTCGGCCAACTTCAGCAAGGCGGCCGCCTTCGCGCTGGTTTGCCGCAAAGGCAGCCTGAACAGAACCCTGACCGTCAGGCAGAACCGGATCGCGCCATCCGAAAACACCGCAGCGTGACCGGGCCTGCCATCAGGCGGCGAGCCAGGTTCTGTCCTTGTCCAGCCAGATCAGCGGCGCGCCGCGCCTGCGCAGCCGGGCAGCACGGCCGGACCAGGTCGCAATGCGCTGGCGGGTGGGTGCCGGCTTGCCCATGCACCCCGTCTTGCCGCATGGATTCACGTTGTTGATCCTGCACGCGCAGGGTTGCGCAACACCGCCCCTGCTCAGGGCAGGCGGCGCGCGATCTGCCGCAGCATGCCGTGAAAGGTCTGCACGTCAGCCCGCGTCAGATGCAGCCGGGCCCACATGTTGCGCAGCGCCAGCTTCATTCCGGCGGCCTTGTCGGGCGGAAAGAAGAAACCGGCCGCCTCCAGCCGCTCTTCGAAATGGTCGCCCAGCTTTTCCACCTCGATGCCGCTGGCGAAATCGATCCGCGCCATCTGCCAGACCTCGGGGGCGACCGCTCCGGTCTGCCGCCGCCATTCATAGCCCATCAGCAGCACGCATTGGGCAAGGTTCAGCGATGGAAAGCCCGGGTTGACCGGCACGGTGACAAGGGCACCGGCCAGCGCCACATCCCCGTTCTCCAGCCCGGCCCGTTCCGGGCCGAACAGCACGCCCACCCGCTTGCCCGCCGCCGCCAGCGCGCGGGCGTGCTCCATCGCGCGCTCTGGCGTCATGACGGGCTTGGTCAGGTCGCGCCCCCGCGCCGTGGTGGCAAAGACGAAATCGCAATCGGCAATCGCAGCCTGCACATCCGCATAGGGCCCCGCCGTTTCCAGCAGCCGCCCTGCCCCGCTGGCCATCGCCACGGCGCGCGAATTCGGCCAGCCATCGCGCGGGTCGACCACGCGCAGCCGATCCAGCCCGAAATTCAGCATCGCCCGCGCGGCGGCACCGATGTTCTCGCCCATCTGCGGGCGCACAAGAATGAAGGCGGGCGGGATCATGGCGTTTCCTGAACCAGCAAGGCGTTGCGCCTGATACGCCAAGGTGCGCCGCCTGACAACAAACCAGCGGCCCCCCCTGCCCCCCCCGAATGCCCGCCCGCATGTGCCCGGCAATCTTTGGGGCTGAACGGGCCGCAGACACACGCCGCGCGCCGTAGCCAAGCCTGCCGATCTGCGCTAGGACGGGTCTGTTGCCGCACAGGACCGCCCGATGTCACAGACCGAACGCCCGCAGATCTACCTCATTTCCCCGCCCGAGTTCGATCTGGAGGTGTTTCCTGACCAGCTTGCGGCAGTGCTAGACGGCATCGATGTGGCCTGTGTGCGCCTTGCCCTGGCCACCCGCGACGAAGACCGCATCGCGCGCGCCGCCGATGCGCTGCGCCAGGTGGCCCATGCACGCGACGTGGCCATCGTCATCGAAAGCCACCTGCTTCTGGTCGCACGTCACGGGCTGGACGGGGTCCACCTGACGGATGGTGCCCGCACCGTGCGTCATGCCCGCAAGGAATTGGGCGGGGATGCCATCGTCGGTGCCTTCTGCCGCACCTCGCGTCATGACGGCATGACCGCAGCCGAGGCGGGGGCCGATTACGTCGCCTTCGGCCCGCTGGGGCAAACGCCGCTGGGCGATGGCGCGGTGGTGGAGTTCGACCTGTTCGCGTTCTGGTCAGAGGCCATCGAAGTGCCGGTGGTCGCCGAAGGGGCGCTGAGCGAGGCGCTGATCGCAGAATTCGGCCCGGTCACCGATTTCTTCGGGGTCGGTGACGAGATCTGGCGCAGCGATGATCCGCTGGATGCGCTGAAGCGGCTGCTAGCCCCCCTGGGGTAACGGGGCCCGGCCTGCGGGATGCGCCGATCGCACCGCTGCTTCGCAGGCCTCTGCCAGCGCCTTGCGCCCGGCAAAATCATCCACCTCAAATGCCGGATGCAGCACCACCTCCACCCGCCCGCGGTGACGCTCTGCCAGGACCGCCAGCAGATGCGGCGCAAAGCCGGTGCTGCCCCACCAGCCGTAGAACCGCGCGTCGCGCCCTTTGGGCGCGTGGTAAATCACCGTGGCCGGCTGGATTTGCATGACGTGATCCATGCCATGGGTGAAGAACGCCGCAAACAGCGTTGATTTGAAAGGCAGGATGCGGCGGCTGTCGGTGCTTGTCCCTTCCGGAAAGAACAACAGCCGGTGCCCCGCCCGCAGCCGCGCCTCGAACAGCTCTTGCTGCTGCCTCGCCTCGCTGCCCTTGCGCGTGATGAAGACCGTGCCGGTCGCCCGCGCCAGCCAGCCGATCCCGGCCCAGCCCGCCACCTCGGCCTTCGAGACGAAATACACCCGGTCCGCCGCGTTCAGCGCAAAGATGTCCAGCCAGGATGCATGATTGGCCACCACCGCGCCGCGACCCGCCATGGGCCGGCCCCGCACGACCAGCCGCAGCCCGAGAAGGATCAGGGCCAGACGGCAGACGCCCTGGGTCAAAAAGGGTGTCACCGGCCGCGCCATGCCAAACAGCGGGCGCTCGGCCAGCCGCAGCAGCCCCAGCAGCCCCAGCCCGCCGAAGACAAGCAGCGCCAGCGCCAGGCCGCGCGGCCCCGCCCGCAGCCAGCCCGCCAACCCCGGCGGGTCCAGAACCTGTTCGGACTCCGCCCAGGTGCTCATCGGCTGGCTCCGTGTTTCCGGAGGTAGAAGGCGCGGTGCTTTTCCGACATTTTCGCGGTATCCATCACCAGGCAGACATCCGTGGTGTTGAAGGCACGGTCAATCCAGGCACCCTCGCCGACAAAACCGCCCAGCCGCAGATAGGCCTTGATCAGCGACGGCGTTGCCACCATCGCCGCGCGCCGGTCGATCGCCTGCGGCGCAATCAGGTCCATGCGCTGGAAGTGCCCCGGCTGCGCGCGCACCCGCAACTCCGGCGGCGCAAGGCAGGCATGGTGCAGATAGGACAGCGGCATCGCCAATGCCGCCACGTCGGTTCCATGGAAACTGGCCGAACCGAAGAGCACCTCGATCCCCCGGTCCAGAACGTAATCGGCCAATCCGTTCCACAGATGGAACATCGCCATTCCGCCGCGATAATCCCGATGCACACAGGACCGGCCCAGTTCCAGCAGCCGCCGCCCCGAGCGGCGCAGCACCGTCAGGTCATATTCCGTCTCCGAATAGAAGCGGCCCCCGGATGCCAGCCGGTCACCCGGCAGCAGGCGGTACACCCCGACGACATCCCGCAGGGCCGCCGGATCGCGCCGCGTGTCAACCAGAAGAAGATGGTCGAACACGGGGTCGAAGGCATCTGCCTCCAGCCGCGCGGCATGGTCCACCAGCGGGCCATCGCCGCCCAGTTCTTCCACAAAAACCTCGTAGCGCAGGCGTTGCGCCGCCCTCAGGTCGCGCGCATCCGCTGCAAGGCGCAGCACAAGGTACGGATCATCGGCGATCATCGCGGCACGACCCGGTCCTTGTGCCCGCTCGGGCCATGCGGCAGGGTGCGCGCCCTGTCACGCGCTGTCCGGGGTTTGAACGGCGGTCCCGGAACATTCAGAGCCGCCGACCCTGTCCGAATGCACCCTTGCTGAAGGGGGGTGCAGCCGGATAGCCTGATGCGGGCCGTCCCATACCGCCAGCAGGTCCACGCGTGAGCCGTCGATGACAACCTTGCCCTGATGTTCAAAATTCACCGTTATGCGCCCGCCGATGTTGGATTGGACCTGCCCCACGCCCCATTCGGGGCAACCGGGGTGTCGCACCAGCATTCCGGGTTCCAGTACCGCGTTCATAACTGACAGTCCTTACGAGGGAAAATGACCGAAAGTCCAGACTTCAGTGCGCTGATCGGCTCGCGCATCTGCCACGACCTTGTCAACCCGATCAGCGCCATCGGCAATGGCATCGAACTCATGATAATGGGCGGTGCCGCAAGGAGCCCGGAACTTGCCCTGATCGAGGAAAGTGTCGCCAACGCCAACGCGCGCATCCGGTTCTTCCGCATCGCCTTCGGATCGGGCAGCGACCGGCGCATCGCGCGCGGCGAGGTTCTTTCCATCCTGTCGGACATGACGCAAGGCGCAAGGATAAGCATCGAATGGACCAGTGCCGCCGATCTGGCCCGGCGCGACGTGCGCCTGGCCTTTCTGGCAATCCAGTGCTTCGAAACCGTCATGCCCTATGGCGGAACCCTTGCGGTGGTGCAGGGCGCTGACGGGTGGCAGATCACCGGGCGATCCAGCCGCTTCAGGGTGGACGAGGATCTTTGGGCCCGTCTGGCCCACGCCGGAGCGCAGACGGATGTCGCGCCTGCCCATGTCCAGTTCGCCCTGCTTCCCCTTGGCGTTGCTGAGCTTGGGCGTCATCTGGAAATGGAACGGACCGAGACCGAAATCCGGCTGCATTTCTGATCCTGCAACGGCGGGACCCCGGCCGTCCGGTTCCTGCGGCGTCAGCCCCGCCCGCAACCGGCCCGGATCGTGCAGGACGTGCTCAGGCCCGCACGGTCCCGTCCCCTGTGACCAGATACTTGAAACTGGTCAACTGTTCCGCCCCGACCGGCCCGCGCGCATGCAGCTTTCCGGTTGCGATCCCGATTTCGGCCCCCATGCCGAATTCGCCGCCATCGGCAAACTGGGTCGAGGCATTGCGCAGCAGAATCGCGGAATCGAGCCGCTGGAAGAACTGCTCTGCCGCAGCGTCGTTTTCGGTCAGGATCGCCTCGGTATGCTGGCTGCCATAGCGGCGGATATGCGCAATCGCCCCGTCCACGCCATCCACCAGCCTGGCCGCAATGATCATGTCCAGAAACTCTCGCCCGAAATCGTCCGCCGCCGCCTGTACGGTTCCGGGCACCGCCAGCAATTCGCCTTCCGTGCGCACCTCGACCCCGGCCCTGACAAGGTCTTCGATCAGCACCGCCCCGTGGCGGGCATGGAACGCCCGGTCGATCAGCAGGCATTCCGCCGCCCCGCAGATGCCGGTGCGGCGGGTCTTGGCATTGAGCACCACGCGACGCGCCTTTTCCAGGTCCGCATCCCCGTCGGCATAGACATGGCAGATGCCTTCCAGATGGGCGAACACCGGCACCCGCGCCTCGCGCTGCACCAGCCCGACCAGGCCCTTGCCGCCGCGCGGCACAATGACATCGATATACTCCACCGCGCGCAGCATCGCGCTGACCATCCCGCGATCACGGGTCGGCACCAGCTGGATCGCGGCGTCGGGCAGCCCGGCCTGCCGCAGACCGTCCGCCATGCAGGCATGAATCGCGGTCGAGGACTGAAAGCTTTCCGACCCGCCGCGCAGGATCACCGCATTGCCCGCCTTCAGGCACAGCGCCCCGGCATCCGCAGTCACGTTGGGGCGGCTTTCATAGATCACCCCGATCACCCCCAGCGGCGTGCGCACCCGGCGGATGTGCAACCCGCTGGGCATGTCCCATTCGGCCATGACCTCGCCCACCGGGTCCTTCTGCGCCGCCACCGCCCGCAGACTGTCGGCAATGCCGCGCACCCGGCCCTCGTCCAGCCGCAGGCGGTCCATCATGGCAGCGCTCAGGCCCCTGGCCGTGGCATAGGCCAGGTCTTCGGCATTGGCCGCGATGATCGCCCCGCGCCGCGCCCAGACGGCCTCTGCCGCGCCGATCAGCGCCGCCTGCCTGCGCCCGGCGCTGGCACAGGCCAGCTCTGCCGCCGCCGCCCGCGCCGCCTGCCCGATCTGTTCCATCAGGCCGTTGTCCGCCGCCCCGTCCATCAGCCCCACCTTTGCCGCGTTCCCCAGGGTCACTCCTATCGCAAGGCCGCGCAGCGGTAAAGAAACCGCATGCGGCGCACCCTCAACACCCCTGCCACAACGATTTTTCTGCGAAAAATCCGCCTCAGGAGCTGCTGTGATTCTTCGCAGAAGAATCGCCCTGCCCGCCTTGGTGCAGCCCTGTCTTGCCCCTATCAGGCCCGGTCCCGGTCAAAAGGCCCCCCATGGATGCGCCATAGCGGCGGCGCCTCATACCACCATATCGTCGCGGTGAATCAGCGCGGCCCGTCCGGCATAGCCCAGGATCGCCTCGATCTCGCCCGACCGGTGCCCGGCAATCGCCCTGGTCTCGGCGGCAGTGTAGCGCACCAGTCCCTTGCCCAGAGTGTCGCCCGAGGGGTCCAGTATCGCCACCGGATCCCCCCGCCCGAAACTGCCCGTCACGCCCGACACGCCGGCGGGCAGCAGCGACTTGCCCGCCCGCAAGGCCACCACGGCCCCGGCATCGACCCGCAGTTCGCCGCGCGGCTTCATCGCGTTGATCCAGCGCTTGCGCGCCGCCTGCGGGTCGCCCTGGGCCAGAAACCAGGTCCGGGGCGCGCCTTCCGCCAGCGCCGTCAGCGGGCGCAGGACCGACCCTTCCATGATCGCCATGGCGCAGCCGCCCGCGACGGCGATCCTGGCTGCCATCAGCTTGGTCTTCATCCCGCCCTTCGAGACGCCGGAAATGGCATCGCCCGCCATCGCCTCGATCCGGGGGGTGATCTCTCTGATCAGGTCAAAGCGCTGCGCGCTGGGGTCTTCCTTGGGATTGGCCGAATAGAACCCGTCCACATCCGACAAAAGCACCAGCTGATCCGCCCCTACCGTCACCGCGATCTGCGCTGCCAGCCGGTCATTGTCGCCATAGCGGATCTCATCCGTGGCGACTGTGTCATTCTCATTGACGATGGGCACCACGCCAAGGCCCAGCAGGGTTTCCATCGTGGCCCGGCTGTTCAGATAGCGCCGCCGGTCTTCGGTGTCTTCCAGCGTGACCAGCACCTGCCCGGTGGTGATGCCATGCGGGGCCAGCACCTCTTCATAGGCCCGCGCCAGCCGGATCTGGCCGACCGCAGCCGCAGCCTGCGCCTGTTCCAGCGCCAGCGGCCCGGCGGCCAGCCCCAGCACGCCGCGCCCCAGCGCGATGGACCCCGAGGAGACCAGGATCACATCCGCGCCCCGCGCCTTCAGCGCGGCCACGTCCTGCGCCAGTGCGCCCAGCCAGCCCACCCGCAGCCCCGTCTGGCGATCCACCAGCAGGGCCGAGCCGATCTTTACCACCAGCCGCCTGGCCGACAGGATATCGGGGGCGGCCATCGGGGTCAGGGCTGCCAAGGCGTGTCCTCCGGAACCTGCGCCCGCGCGCCGGTGATTTCGGCATAAAGGGCGCGCAGCACCTCGGTCAGACCCTGGCCCGACACGCCGGAGATGACATGGACCGGCCCGCCCGAGGCCTTTTCCAGCGCCTTGCGGCGGCTGGACAGCGTCCGGGCATCCAGCGCATCGGCCTTGTTCAGCGCCGTGATGCGCGGCTTGTCGCGCAGTTCCACGGCATAGGCCTCCAGCTCGGTCAGGATGGTGCGGTAATCCCTGGTGATGGTGGACGAGGTGCCATCCACCAGATGCAGCAGCACCGCGCAGCGTTCGACATGGGCCAGAAACCGATCCCCCAGGCCGCGCCCCTCGCTGGCCCCTTCAATCAGGCCGGGGATGTCGGCCATCACGAATTCATGCCCGTCGATCCCCACGACCCCAAGATTGGGCACCAGCGTGGTAAAGGGATAATCAGCGATCCTGGGCCGGGCGTTGGAGGTGGCGGCCAGAAAGGTGGACTTGCCCGCATTGGGCAGGCCCACCAGACCGGCATCCGCGATCAGCTTCAGCCGCAGCCAAAGGGTGCGCTCCACCCCCTCCTGCCCCGGATTGGCGCGGGCCGGAGCGCGGTTGGTCGGGGATTTGAACTGCATGTTGCCCCAGCCGCCATTGCCGCCCCTGGCCAGCAGCACGCGCTGGCCGACAGCGGTCAGATCGGCGATCACGGTTTCCTCGTCCCCGTCCAGAATCTCGGTTCCCACCGGGACCTTCAGAACGATATCGTCGCCGGTCTTGCCGGTGCGCTGGCTGCCCATGCCGGGCTGGCCGTTCTGGGCAAAGAAATGCTGCCGGTAGCGGAAATCGATCAGGGTGTTCAGCCCCTCCACCGCCTCGGCCCAGACCGAGCCGCCGTTGCCGCCGTCACCGCCATCCGGGCCGCCGAATTCGATGAACTTCTCGCGCCGGAAACTGACGCAGCCACCGCCGCCGCCGCCGGAGCGGATATGGACCTTGGCAAGGTCAAGAAACTTCATGGCTGCGGGCTTTCCTTGGATTGGTCCCGCGATACAGGATCGGGGGGCAGACCTCAAGCCGGGGGATTGGCGGGGGAATGGGCGCGTCCCACAGTGGGCAGGGGGGTGGGTGTAATGATTTCAAGGGGTTGGGTGGCGGCGTTAACGATTTGCTAACGAATGGTGTGGGGGGAAGAGGGGATGATGGACCGTGCTGGGTGTTTTCGTTTTGGGTGGCAGTGCTTCAAAGAGGAGAAGGCCGAGTCTGGCTGGCGGTTTGTTCGAGAACGGCACTTAGCTGCTCTTCGTTCGTGGCGCGGCGAAGGGGCGGAGATCAGCACAAAGCTGACGATCTCATCCGCGGCGTCCGGCTGCGGGCACACACCGCGAGAAGACGTGAGAGGCGAGTGGTGTAATTTCATTGACTAGCCGCTTCAGGCTGCCTCAACTTAAGTGTGTAGTCGGGAAAGGTGTTTCATGCGGCTTGTCGGTCTATCAGTAGAGAACTTTCGGTGCTACGTGACACCTATCTCCGTTCGTTTTGACAACCTTACAGCATTGGTCGGTCGCAACGACGTCGGCAAGTCGTCGTTGATGGACGCCCTCGCGAGAGACTGTGCGGAATTTTGTGCCCTGGCGCATTTTGTTACGCCATTGGGAAGCGTTCTTCGAACATGATGGCGAGCTGGCTTTTGACGGCGTGCCATTCGCGGACTGAGCGCTTCCACTCGGTAGAGGTAGCATTGAGT
>JADCEL010000016.1 GCA_020250125.1 Rhodobacter sp. | reverse complement strand
GCAGGCCAGCGCCCGACCCGGCGGGGGCGAAGCGCCCGCCGGGGGCGGGTCGGGCGCTGGCCGGGGGCTTTGGCCCCCGGCCGGTCATGATGCCAGCGCAGCGTCGTGGCAGGGGCGATGGCCCCTGCCAGAGAGACCAGGCATCCCGGAGAACTCCTCTCCGGGCGGGATCAGGAAACGCACGGCGTTTCCCCCGCCCGCGCGGGACGGTTCCCTGTAGATCGGTCGGTCCAGGCACCACAAAAGGCCAGCGCCCGACCCGGCGGGCGAGAAGCGCCCGCCGGGTCGGGCGCTGGCCGGGGGCTTTGGCCCCCGGCTGGCCAAGGGGCAGCGCGGCGCTGTGGCAGGGGCGATGGCCCCTGCCAAAGAGACCGGGCATCCCGGAGAACGCCCCTCCGGACGGGAACAGGAAACGCGACCCGCGTTTCCGCGCCCGCGCGCGACGGTGCCCCGCAAACCGGCAGGTCCAGGCATCAAGAAAGGCCAGCGCCCGGCCCGTCGCGCGGGAAGCGCCCGCCGGGGGCGGGTCGGGCGCTGGCCGGGGGCTTTGGCCCCCGGCTGGCCAAGGGGCAGCCCGGCGCTGGGACAGGGGCGATGGCCCCTGCCAGGATGCGCAAGGCGCGTGCGGGCGCGGCGGCTTCCCGCCTTGCCGTCAGCCAGCCCCTGCGCCCGGCACGTCTTCAGCACCCTGTCAGTGGGCCACGGGTGCGGCGGGCGTTTCCGCCTTGACCAGCCGGGCCGCTGCCGCCGCTTCTTCTGCAGCCTCGTCCCATTCCACCGGCTCGGGCGCGCGGACCAGCGCGTGTTTCAGCACCTCGCGCACATTGCTGACCGGGATGATGGTCAGTCCCTGCTTCACGTTGTCGGGGATCTCGGTCAGGTCCTTTTCATTCTCGGCCGGGATCATCACGGTCTTGATGCCGCCGCGCAGGGCCGCAAGCAGCTTTTCCTTCAACCCGCCGATGGGCAGGACATTGCCGCGCAGGGTCACCTCACCGGTCATGGCGATGTCCTTGCGCACCGGAATGCCCGTCAGCACCGACACGATGGATGTGACCATCGCAATCCCCGCGCTTGGGCCGTCCTTGGGCGTTGCCCCTTCCGGCACATGCACATGGATGTCGACCGATTCGAACTTCGGCGGCTTGATGCCAAGCTCGGGGCTGATCGAGCGCACGAAGCTGCTGGCGGCTTCGATGGATTCCTTCATCACATCGCCCAGCTTGCCGGTGGTCTTCATCCGGCCCTTGCCCGGCAGGCGCAGCGCCTCGATCGACAGAAGCTCGCCTCCGACACTGGTCCAGGCAAGGCCGGTGACGACCCCCACCTGATCCTCGGCTTCGGCCAGACCGTAGCGGAAGCGCTTGACCCCCAGATAGCCTTCCAGCGTCTCGGGTGTCACCACGATCTTGCGTCCCTTGGCCTGAACGATCTGGGTCACGGCCTTGCGGGCCAGCTTTGCGATTTCCCGTTCCAGGTTCCGCACGCCCGCTTCCCGCGTATAGGTGCGGATGATCTCGGTCAGCGCGTCATCGGTGATACCGAATTCGCCCTTTTTCAGGCCGTGGTTCCTGATCTGCTTGTCCAAGAGGTGACCCTTGGCAATCTCGCGCTTTTCATCCTCGGTGTAGCCCGCCAGCGGAATGATCTCCATCCGGTCCAGCAGCGGCCCCGGCATGTTGTAGGAGTTCGCCGTGGTGATGAACATCACGTTCGACAGGTCATACTCCACCTCCAGATAGTGGTCGATGAAGGTGTTGTTCTGTTCGGGGTCCAGCACCTCAAGAAGCGCCGATGCCGGATCACCGCGGAAATCCTGGCCCATCTTGTCGATTTCATCCAGAAGTATCAGCGGATTGCTGGTTTTTGCCTTCTTCAGCGCCTGGATGATCTTGCCGGGCATGGAGCCGATATAGGTGCGCCGGTGGCCGCGGATTTCGGATTCGTCGCGCACCCCGCCCAGCGAGATGCGGATGAACTCGCGCCCCGTCGCCTTGGCGACCGACCGTCCGAGCGAGGTTTTGCCAACGCCGGGGGGGCCGACAAGGCACAGGATCGGCCCCTTCAGCTTGGCGCTGCGGGCCTGCACCGCCAGATATTCGACGATGCGTTCCTTGACCTTGTCCAGACCGTAATGGTCGGCATCGAGCACCGCCTGCGCCTTGGTCAGGTCTTTCTTGACACGGCTTTTCACGTCCCAGGGCACGCCCAGCAGCCAGTCCAGATAGTTGCGCACCACCGTGGCCTCGGCGCTCATCGGCGACATGGTTTTCAGCTTTTTCAGCTCGGCTTCCGCCTTGTCGCGCGCTTCCCTGGAAAAGCGGGTCTTGCGGATGCGCTCTTCCAGTTCGGCCACCTCGTTCTGGCCGTCTTCGCCATCGCCGAGTTCCTTCTGGATCGCCTTCATCTGCTCGTTCAGGTAGTATTCGCGCTGCGTGCGTTCCATCTGCGTCTTCACGCGCGACTTGATCTTCTTTTCCACCTGAAGAACGCTCATCTCGCCCTGCATCAGGCCATAGACCTTCTCCAGCCGCTCGGCCACGTCCAGCGTCTCCAGCAGACCCTGCTTCTGGCCCACCTCGATGCCGAGATGGCCCGCAACAAGGTCGGCCAGCTTTTGCGGCTCGCGGGTCTCGGACACGGCAGACAATGCTTCTTCGGGGATGTTCTTCTTGATCTTGGCGTAGCGTTCGAACTCTTCGGAGACCGAGCGGATCAGGGCCTCGACGGCGGTCGGATCGCCGGGTGTCTCGAACAGTTCCTCTGCGCGCGCCTCGAAAAAGCGGTCATTGGCGACAAATCCGGTGATCCGGACGCGCATCTTGCCTTCAACCAGCACCTTCACGGTGCCATCGGGCAGCTTCAGCAGCTGCAGGACATTGGCAAGAACGCCCGTCTTGTAGATGCCGTCAGCGGCGGGATCATCCACCGACGGGTCGATCTGGCTGGACAGCAGGATCTGCTTGTCATCGGCCATCACGTCTTCCAGGGCCCGCACGGACTTTTCGCGCCCCACGAACAGCGGCACGATCATGTGGGGAAACACAACGATGTCGCGCAGCGGCAGCACCGGATAGCTGGGGGAAAGGGATTTCGTCATACTGTTTCCTTCGTCTGGCAGAAAAGCCGTGCCCCGGTCATCGGCAGCCCCGGCCTTCCCCTGTCATGGTCATTCACTTGGGTGCGGGACGGCATAGTTTCAACTCGGCTGTCACAACCCGCACCACAGGTGCCCGACAAGGATGACGCCAGCGCGGGCCGGGGGCAAGGGCAGTTCTTCCTGCCGCGCCGTTCATGGGGCGGCGCGCCGGGCCTGCGGTCACAGCGGCTCGATATCGCCTTCGGCGCGCAGGGCATGAAACCCTGCCGTGAACGCCGCCAGCCGCTGATCGGCAATCGCCCGGCGCAGCCCCGCCATCAGGTCCTGATAATAATGCAGGTTATGCCAGGTCAGCAGCATCGAGGCGATGATCTCGCCTGACCGGAAGACATGGTGCAGATAGGCGCGGGAATACCCGGCGCAGGCAGGACAGGGGCAGGTGTCATCCAGCGGGCGCGGATCGTCCATGTGGCGGGCGTTCCTGATGTTCACCGGACCGCGCCGGGTAAAGGCCTGGCCTGTGCGCCCTGACCGCGACGGCAACACGCAATCCATCATGTCGATGCCGCGTTCAACCGCCCCTACAATGTCATCCGGCTTTCCCACCCCCATCAGATAGCGCGGTCGGTCAGCGGGCAGCAGCCCCGGAGCATAATCCAGCACGCCGAACATCGCCTCCTGCCCCTCGCCCACGGCCAGCCCGCCCACCGCATAGCCGTCAAAGCCGATCCGGCACAGCGCCGCCGCACTTTCCGCGCGCAAATCCTGCGTGACGCCGCCCTGCTGGATGCCGAACAGCGCGTGGCCCGGCCGGTCGCCAAAGGCATCGCGGGACCGCTGCGCCCAGCGCATCGACAGGCGCATCGACACGGCCACCTCGGCCTCTGTCGCGGGAAGGGCGGGGCATTCATCGAAACACATCACGATGTCGCTGCCCAGGAGGCGCTGGATTTCCATGCTGCGCTCCGGCGTCAGCCAGTGTTCCGACCCGTCGACATGGCTTTTGAAACGGACACCCTCTTCGGTCAGCCTGCGCAGGCCCGACAGGCTCATCACCTGAAACCCGCCCGAATCGGTCAGGATGGGCCGCTGCCAGTTCATGAAGCGGTGCAGCCCGCCCAGCCGGTCGATCCGCTCGGCGGTCGGGCGCAGCATCAGATGATAGGTGTTGCCCAGCAGGATGTCGGCCCCGGTTTCGCGCACCGACCCCGGCAGCATCGCCTTGACCGTGGCCGCCGTGCCCACCGGCATGAAGGCGGGCGTGCGGATTTCGCCGCGCGGGGTCTTGATGGTGCCGGTGCGCGCGGCCCCGTCGGTGGCGGACAGATGAAAGGAAAACGCCGTCATGATCGCCTCGCTGATCCGTTCCGCTTCATAGGCCTTCTGGCGGCGGTGCCAAGGCCCTGCGGCCCGGCCTGCGCTTGCGCAAAGTCGCGCCTGCGGCACGGCTGCGGCCCCACTGGACCCCGGCGCGCCATTTCCTTATATAAACGGTCAAGTAACCGCGAGGCGCCCATGACCAGCCAAAGCCCGGACCGCATCGAAGGCGCGCCGCTGATCCGCCCTTCCACCACGGACCACCCGCTGTACGACGATGTGGTCGGGGCCTGCCGCACCGTCTTCGACCCGGAGATTCCGGTGAACATCTATGATCTGGGGCTGGTTTACACCATTGAAATCACGCCGGAAAACGCGGTAGAGATCATGATGACCCTGACCGCGCCGGGCTGCCCCGTGGCGGGCGAGATGCCGGGCTGGGTGGCCGATGCCGTGGAACCGCTGCCCGGCGTCAGGCAGGTCAATGTCCAGATGACCTTCGACCCCCCCTGGGGGATGGAAATGATGTCGGACGAGGCGAAGCTGGAGCTTGGCTTCATGTAGCGGCGGTCTGTTCAACTGAAATAAGTCTATGGACTTGATTCTTTCGCTTTAAAGCTCTATGACTTTATTGCGACAGGATCAAGGAAACGGGCCTTATGTCCGCCGCAGCGATAGCCGTTCTCACTGGCGACCTCGTCGCCTCGACAAAACGATCTGCGGATCAGATAGCTTTGGCGATGCGGGCCATCGAAGCCGCTGCTGCAAAATTCTCGACGTGGCATTCTCCGGCCCGGGATACCCGCTTTACCCGCTACAGGGGCGACGGCTGGCAGATGGTCATTGCCGAACCCCAGTATGCACTTCGTGCTGCTGTCGTGATCCAGGGCAAAATGATCGCGCTGGGCATGGAGAGCCGCATATTCGCCGGGATCGGCACATCCGACAGTCTGGGAAGCGGCACACTTGCCGATGCTTCCGGTGAGGCCTTCGTGAGATCGGGCCAAGGTCTGGACAGCATGGGTGATGCAGGGAGGATCGGGATCGACAAGGACGGGATCCGTCCGGAAGACCAACTGATTGCAGATCTGCTGGGTGAGCGGATGGGGCGCTGGACTGCGGCACAGGCGGAGGCTGCCGCAATGCAATTGGCATCGCCCCTCAAGATCACGACCTTGTTCGAAATCGGCAAAGAGCTGAACATCAGCCCACAAGCCGTCAACGACCGCGTTCGCGGGGCTGGTGGTGCCACGATTGCATCCGTGCTTCGGCGGTGGGAAGGTCTGAAGGTTCAGGAAGGATGGGGCACCACCAAGTGACAGAAACCCTCGCCGCCCTTCTTTTCGCCCACGTCCTTGCTGATTTCGTGTTTCAGACCAACCGGATGGTGGCGAACAAACAGCGGCCGGGGGGTCTTGCGCTGCACGGGCTGGTCGTGCTGGCAACCGCCGTCGCGGCGACAGGGGCGGTCGATCTTGGCCTGCTTTGGCTCACGGCCCTGCATGTCGCCATCGACGCCATCAAGGCGCGGGCGCGACCGGGGCTTGCTGCCTTCCTTCTCGATCAGGCAGGCCATCTTGCAACCCTTGCCGCCCTTGCAATGTGGCGGCCGATGATCTGGTCCGACGGCCTTTGGGCCGGCCAGGCCGCCCTGCCCGGCCTCATGCTCCTTGCCGCCGGTGCCATCCTTGCCACCCGCGCGGGCGGCTTTGCGGTTGGCCACCTGACGGAGCCTTTCGCCAATCACCTGCCCGCCAACGTCACCGCCGAAAGCCTGCCTGGTGCGGGGCGCGTCATCGGGCTTCTGGAACGCGGCCTGATCTTCGCCCTGATCCTGCTGGGGCAACCTGCCGGCGTCGGGCTTCTGATCGCGGCAAAGTCCATCCTGCGCTTTGGCGCCGTGAAGGATGACCGCGCGCTGTCGGAATATGTGATCATCGGCACGCTTGCCTCTTTCTCCTGGGCAATCGTGGTGGCCTATGGCACGCTTTCCGGCCTGACCGCGCTGCCGCCGCTTGGAATCCTGCCCGTTACGCCCTAGATTGGCGGTCAAAGGAGCCCGCACATGTTCGGCATTCCCGGCAAGGCCGCTGTCACCATGACCCCCGCCGCACGCAGCCAGATTGCGCGGCTGATGGATCGCAACGGTTCGCAGGGGCTGCGGATCGGCGTCAAAAAGGGCGGCTGCGCGGGCATGGAATACACCATGGAATACGTCAGTTCGGTGAATCCGCTGGATGAGGTCGTCGAACAGGACGGTGCCCGGGTGATGATCGCGCCGATGGCACAGATGTTTCTGTTCGGCACCGAGATCGACTATGAAACCTCGCTTCTGGAGGCCGGGTTCAAGTTCAACAACCCCAACGTGTCCGAGTCCTGCGGCTGCGGCGAATCGATCAAGTTCAGGGATCAGCCCGCCCCGGACGCCGCCCGCGCCTGACCCCGGTTTCCTTGGCGCGCGGCATCGCGTAAGTCTGGCCCCCAGCCGAGTCCTGGGGGAAACCGTGATGCGCAAACTTGCTGCCGGAAACTGGAAGATGAACGGGCTGTCGGCCCAGCTTGCCGAGGTGGCCGCGCTGATCGCCGCCCATCCGCAGCCCCGATCCGAGGTGTTGCTGTGCCCGCCTGCCACGCTGCTGGCCCCGATGGCGCAGGCGGCTGCGGGAAGGATCGCGCTGGGCGGGCAGGACTGCCACCCGAATTCCTCCGGTGCCCATACAGGCGACATCTCGGCCGCGATGCTGGCCGATGCGGGGGCCGGCTTTGTCATCCTGGGCCATTCCGAACGCCGCGCCGACCATGGCGAAACCGACGCGCTGGTGCGCGCCAAGGCCGGGGCGGCGGCAAAAGCCGGCCTGGTGGCGATCATCTGCGTCGGGGAAACCGAAGCGCAGCGCAACGCGGGCGAAACCCTGGCCGTGATTGCAGGCCAGCTTGCCGGTTCTGTTCCGGATGCCGCCTCTCCGCAGACCACCGTCATCGCCTATGAGCCGGTCTGGGCCATCGGCACGGGCCGCACCCCGACCCTGCCCGAGATTGCCGAAGTTCATGGCGATATCCGCGCCCGCCTGACGGCCCGCTTCGGGGCGGCGGCTTCCGGGTTCCGCCTGCTTTACGGCGGGTCGGTGAAACCGTCGAACGCCGCCGCGATCTTTGCGCTGCCCGATGTCGATGGTGCCCTGGTGGGCGGGGCCAGCCTGAAGGCCGCCGATTTCGGCGCGATCATTGCCGCCCTGGACGCCGCCTGAGGACCGGCGCGTGTCGCTGGCGGACGGTCAGCCACCCGCCGCGCACCGCAAGACTGGCCCCACCCGTGGATTGATCTGATGACCGTTGCCGCTTCGCCTTCACCTTCGGCGCTGACAGCCAATGCGCTGTGCCTTCTGTCGATGATCACCTGGGCGGCAGGTCTGCCCGCGCTGGGCCATCTGGTGCAGGTCATTCCACCGATGACGTTGACAGCCTTTCGCGTGGGACTGGCCGGTCTTGTCCTGGTGATCGTCTGGATGCTGCGGGAAGGCACAGGCCCGGTGCTGCGCGCGCCGTGGATGCGCGGCATCGGGGTGGGCTTCGTCGTGATGGGCGTGGGGGCCGTTCTGGTGGCGGTGGCGCTGGAGCGGACCGATCCGGTGACGGTTGCCATCATCACCGCGATGATGCCGGTGATCGGGATATCGCTGGAATGCCTGCTGGACGGCCGGCGGCTGACGGTGGCGCTGGTGCTGGGGCTGGTCCTGTCGCTGGCAGGCGGGATGGTGGCGCTGGACCTTGGGGCGGCCACGCCGGGCCTTGGTCTGGGGGCGCTGGCCGCTTTCGGGTCGGTCTTTGCCTTTACCTGGGGGTCGCGCGCCACTGTCACCGCCTTTGCGGACCTGACCCCGCTGGGCCGCACGGCCATCACCGTGGCCGGCGCAGGCATCAGCATGTCGGCGCTGGCGCTGGCCTGGGCCTCGGCCGGCGGGGCCGCCGTACGATGGGACAGCATCGGCCTGCCGGAAGTGGGCGCGCTGATCGCCGCTTCGATCGGGTCGATCGCCGTCAGCCAGACGCTGTGGATCGTCTCGGTCGGCCTCTTGGGTATCGGCATTGCCAGCCTGCACATGAACGCGGTGCCCTTCTATGTCATGCTGATCACCTTCGCGCTGGGCGGCAGCTGGAACTGGGCGCAGGCGGCAGGGGCAGCCATCGTGGTGCTGGGTGTGGCCGTGGCCCAGGGGGTCCTGACCCGGCGGCGGGCCTGATCATGGACCGCCTGCACCAGTCGCCCACCGATCCGGGGTTTGTGCAGAACCCCTACCCTTTCTATGACCGCGCGCGGGCGGCGGGGCCGTTCTTTTTCTGGGAAGATTACGGTCTGGTCTGCTGCACCTCTGCGACCGGGGTCAATGCCATCCTGCGCGACCGCCGCTTCGGGCGCGAGGTGCCGCCGGAAAAGCGCGCGCCGGTGCCTGCGCATCTTGCCCCCTTCTACGCGGTTGAAGCCCATTCGATGCTGGAACTGGAACCACCGCGCCGCACCCGCCTGCGCAGCCTGGTGCTGCGCGCCTTCACCTCGCGCCGGATCGCGGCGCTGGAGCCGGAGATTGCCGCGCTTTGCGACGATCTGATCACGGCGCTGCCGCAGGGGCCGTTCGACCTGCTGCGCCACTTCGGGCAGAAGCTGCCGGTCATTGTCATCGCCCGGCTGCTGGGCGTGCCAGAGGCGATGTCGGATGACCTGCTGCGCTGGTCCAACGCCATGGTGGGCATGTATATGGCCCGCCGCACGCGTGAGACGGAAGACCGCGCGGTGGCCGCCACCGAAAGCTTTGTGGCCTTCCTGCGCGATTACGTGCGTGACCGCCGCGCCCGACCCGCCGACGATCTGATCACCCATCTGATCGCCGCCGGATCCGGCGGCGAGCGTCTGACCACGGACGAGATGATCTCTACCTGCATCCTGCTGCTGAACGCGGGCCACGAGGCCACCGTGCACAGCCTGGGCAACGGGGTGAAGACCCTGCTGGAAACCCGCACCCCGCCCACGGCCCTTGCCCCGGACCGGATCGCGGGCACGGTCGAGGAACTGCTGCGCTTTGATCCGCCGCTGCACCTGTTCACCCGGCACGCCTATGCGCCGGTCGAGGTGCTGGGCCACGGCTTTGACCGGGGCGACGAGGTTGGCCTGCTGCTGGCGGCCGCCAACCGCGACCCGCGCGTCTGGGACCAGCCGCAGCGCTTTGATCCCGCGCGCCCCGAAAAGGTGAATGTCGCCTTCGGGGGCGGCCTGCATTTCTGCGTCGGCGCGCCGCTGGCCCGGCTGGAACTGCAGATCGCCCTGCCCCGCCTGTTCGCCCGCCTGCCAAAGCTGCGGCTGGCCGGGCCGCCACGCTATGCGGATCTGTTCCATTTCCACGGGCTGGAGCGTCTGACGGTCCGCGCCGACTGACCGCTTGGCGTTTCTTTTCGGCCCAAATACCCCGGGGTCCGGGGCAGCGCCCCGGGCGGCGTCACAGGGGCAACATCGTGGTTGCCTTGATTTCTTCCATGCTGAGCAGGGCCGTGACATTGTAGATGCGCACTTCGGCAATCAGCGCCTGATAAAAGGTGTCATAGGCCCTGGCATTGGCGACGCGAACCTTCAGGATATAGTCGATGTCACCGGCCAGCCGGTGCGCCTCCAGCACCTCGGGGCGGTCGCGCAGCACCTGCAGAAAGCGGCGCTGCCAGTCAGCCTCGTGTTCGCTGGTGCGGATCAGCACAAAAAAGCAGGCCTCCAGACCCAGCGCCTCGGCATCCAGCAGCACGGTCTGGCGCAGGATCACCCCGGCCTCCTTCATCCGGCGGATGCGGTTCCAGACCGGGGTCTTGGACGAGCCGACCCTGCGGGCAATTTCATCCAGCGACCGGGCTGCATCTGCCTGCAGTTCCGCAAGAATTTTCCTGTCCATCTCGTCCAGCCGGGCTGCCATTCGCCGATTTCCCCTGTTTGTGGAACTGCGTTCCAAACATGCCCAGAATGGGAACAAACGTCCTTATCTGCAAGGGCTGCTGGCGCAGATCAGGGAAAATGTCCTAAACTGACGCAGCAATTGCCCCTGCAGCCGGACCCGCCCCGATGTTCGATCTTGCCGCCTCTGCCGTTTGCGCCGCCGCGCCCGGACATGTCACCTTTGTCGGGGCCGGTCCGGGCGACCCGGATCATCTGACGCTGAAGGCGCTGCGGGCGCTTCAGGAGGCCGAGGTGATCATTCATGACCGGCTGGTGGGCGCGGGTGTGCTGGCGCTGGCCAACCCGGCGGCGGTGCTGGTGGACGTGGGCAAGACCGGGTTCGGGCCGTCGACAGCCCAGGAAGACATCGATGCGCTGATCGTGGCCGAGGCACAGCGGGGACGGCGCGTGGTGCGCCTGAAGGGCGGCGATTGCGGCATTTTCGGCCGGCTGGATGAAGAGATTGCGGCACTGGACCGCGCCGGCCTTGGCTGGTCGATCGTGCCGGGCCTGACGGCGGCCGTTGCGGCGGCGGCGGCGATCGGACAAAGCCTGACGCGCCGGGGGCGCAATGCATCCGTCCGGATCGTGACCGGGCATGACATGGCGGGATTCGCCGAACAGGACTGGCGCGGCATGGCCCGCCGGGGCGAGGTTGCGGCGATCTACATGGGCAAGAAATCGGCCCGTTTCGTGCAGGGCCGCCTGATGATGCACGGGGCGGCGGCCGATACGCCCGTCACCATCGTGGAAAATGCGTCGCGCGCCGACGAACGCATCCTGGCCACATCACTGGCCGCTCTGCCCGAGGCGCTGGGCGACATTTCGGGGCCTGCCGTCCTGCTTTACGGCCTGGCACCGCGCCGTGCCGCCGCAGCCCTGTCCCGGTTGAAGGAGGCCCGGTCATGAAGGGCCGGTTCACGCCAAAGGTCGTCACCGCAAATGACCTGCGCCTGGGCGATGTTGTCTATCTGACGGCCGATGACCGCTGGTCGCGCCTGCACCGCGAGGCAGAGCTGATCGCCGACGAGGCGGAGGCGCAGCGGCGTCTGCATTTTGCCGCCGCACAGAAGCTGACTGTGGTCGGGGTTTGTCTGGCCGATGCGAAAGCCGGGCCCCACGGCCCCGAGCCGGTGCATTTCCGCGAGGCCTTCCGCGCGCGCGGTCCATCGAACTATCCGCACGGCAAGCAGGCCGACCTGACCTGATGCGCCCTGTCTGATCACCCCTTTGCAAGCCCCCTTGGTCCGAAGGCCAGCCGCCATGTATGATTATTCAGACTTCGATGATGCCTTCGTGCGGACACGGGTGGCGCAGTTCGCCGGACAGGTCGCGCGGCGGCTTGACGGATCGCTCACCGAAGAGGAATTCCGCCCGCTGCGGCTGATGAACGGCCTTTATCTGCAACTGCATGCCTATATGCTGCGCGTGGCCATTCCCTATGGCACGCTGAACCCGCGCCAGATGCGCCAGCTGGGGCTGATCGCTGACCGCTGGGACAAGGGATACGGGCATTTCACCACGCGCCAGAACATCCAGTTCAACTGGCCAAAGCTGGAAGATGTGCCCGCGATCCTTTCGGCGCTGGCCGATGTCGGGATGCATGCCATCCAGACCAGCGGCAACTGCGTGCGCAACGTGACGGCAGATCATTTTGCCGGGGCCGCTGCGGATGAAATCGAAGACCCGCGCCCGGTGGCCGAACTGCTGCGGCAATGGTCCACCGACCATCCGGAATTCCAGTTCCTGCCGCGCAAGTTCAAGATCGCCATCACCGGCAGCCCGAATGACCGGGCGGTGACGCGCGCCCATGACATCGGCCTGCGCATGGTGCGCGATGCCGCCGGGGAACCGGGGTTCGAGGTGATCGTCGGCGGCGGGCTGGGCCGCACGCCGATGATCGGCCACAAGGTGCGCGAGTTCCTGCCAAAGGCCGACCTTCTGCCTTATGTCGAGGCGATCCTGAGCGTGTACAACATGCTGGGCCGGCGTGACAACAAGTACAAGGCGCGCATCAAGATCACGGTGCATGAAACCGGGGTCGAAGAGATGACCCGGCTGATCGAAGACCGCTTCGCGCAGATCCGCCCCCAATTCGGCGGCCATGATCAGGCGCTTCTGGCCGAAATCGAAGCCGCCTTTGCGCCGCCCGCGTTCCGCGACGCGCCCACCGGGGCCTGTGATGCCTTCCGCGCTGCCGATCCGGTGTTCCGCGCCTGGGCCGATACCAACCTGGCGCTGCACCGCAACCCGCAATACGCGATCGTCACGGTCAGCCTGAAGGCCCATGGCGAAACCCCCGGCGATGCCACGGGCGACCAGATGCGGCTTCTGGCCGATCTCGCCGAACGTTATGGTCATTCCGAGCTGCGCATCAGCCACGAGCAGAACGTGATCCTGCCGCATGTCCACAAATCCGACCTGCCCGCGCTCCATGCGGCGCTGGCGCAGGCCGGGCTGGGTACGGCCAATGTCGGGCTGATCTCGGACATCATCGCCTGCCCCGGCATGGATTACTGCGCGCTGGCGACGGCACGGTCGATTCCGGTGGCCCAGGACATCGCCCGGCATTTCGACGCGCTGAAGCTGGAACATGACATCGGCCCGCTGAAGATCAAGATCAGCGGCTGCATCAATGCCTGCGGGCATCACCATGTCGGGCATATCGGGATTCTCGGGCTGGACCGGGCCGGGGTGGAAAGCTACCAGATCACCCTGGGCGGCGATGGCAGCGAAACCGCCGTGATCGGCGAACGGGCCGGGCCGGGCTTTGCCTGTGATCAGATCCTGCCCGCGATCGAACGGATCATCACCGCCTATCTGGCAATCCGCCAGTCGCCGCATGAGACCTTCCTTGAAACCTTCCGCCGTACCGGCATGGGTCCGTTCAAGGCAGCCCTTTACCCCGACGAGGGGGCGCAGGATGCCGCTTGATCCGGTCTTCTCAAGCCTGTCCGACAGGGTTGCCCAGCTGAACGACCGCTACAGGCACCATGCGGCGGTGTCGGTTCTTGAACATGCCCTGGGGGACCCCGACGTGGGTCGCACCGCGCTGGTGTCATCCTTCGGGGCGGAATCGGTGGTGCTTTTGCACATGATCGCGGTGATTGCGCGCACCACGCCGGTGCTGTTCATCGACACCGCGATGCTGTTTGCCGAAACCCTGGCCTATCAGCAGGAGGTGGCCGAAAAGCTGGGTCTGACCAATATCGTCACGGTCCGGGCAGACCCGGCGCGGCTGGCCTTTGAAGACCCCGACAACACGCTGCATCAGTTCAGCACCGATGCCTGCTGCGCCCTGCGCAAGACCGAACCGCTGGAACGGGCGCTGCAGTGCTATGATGCCTGGATTACGGGGCGCAAGCGGTTTCAGGGCAGCACACGGGCGACGGTGGAGTTCTTTGAGGCCGAGGGCGATCTGCGGATCAAGGTCAATCCGCTGGCGCATTGGGGCCGCGAGGACCTGCAGGATTACATGATCAACAACCGCCTGCCGCGTCACCCGCTGGTGGCCAGGGGCTATCCGTCCATCGGCTGTGCGCCCTGTACCAGCCCGGTCGCCCCCGGCGAAGACCCGCGTGCAGGTCGCTGGCGCGGCAGCGCCAAGACCGAATGCGGCATTCATTTCATCGACGGGCGCGCGGTGCGCGGCCCGCTTGCGCAGGGAACCGCCACATGACCGCGCCCGTCATCGTCACCGACACCGGTTTTGCCGCCGATGACTGGCTGTGCGGATTCGTGCCGCTGGCCGACAGCGCCGTCAGCGACGGCAGGGGCATTGATCTGGCCAATACCGATGATCCGGCGCGGCTGTCCAACCGCCTGGCGGAGATTGCGATGATCCGCATAGCCTTTCCGGTCTTCTCGGACGGGCGCGGCTTTACCCTGGCCCGGCGGCTGCGCGAGATGGGCTTTGCCGGGCGTCTGCGCGCACAGGGCCATGTCATTGCCGACCAATATGCCATGGCCCGCCGCTGCGGCTTTGACGAGGTCGAGATTTCCGCAGACCTGGCCGCGCGCCAGCCCCGGGATCAATGGCTGTTCCGCGCCAACTGGCGCGCCCATGACTATCAGACGCGGCTGCGGGCCTGAAAACGGGGTTCCCCTGCAGGCCCACCTCGCGTATTGCAAAGGCCGGATGACATGACCGAAGTTGCCGAAGTGACCCAGCCCGCAGCCCTCAAGGCCCGTCTGCCCGATGCCCAGACCGTGACGGCGGTGCAGCACTGGACGGATCGCCTTTTTTCCTTCCGCGTGACGCGGCCGCCAAGCCTGCGCTTCCGGTCCGGGGAATTCGTGATGATCGGGCTGATGGGTGACACCGGCAAACCCGTGCTGCGCGCCTATTCCATCGCCTCGCCCGCCTGGGATGAGGAGCTGGAGTTCTATTCGATCAAGGTGCCCGACGGCCCGCTCACTTCGAAGCTGCAACATATCCGGCCGGGCGACGAGATCATCCTGCGCCCCAAGGCGGTGGGCACGCTGGTGCTGGATGCGCTGCTGCCGGGCAAGCGGCTGTGGTTTCTGGCCACCGGAACCGGCATTGCACCCTTTGCCAGCCTGATGCGCGACCCGGAAACCTATGAGCGTTACGATCAGGTCATCATGATGCACACCTGCCGCGAAACGGCAGAACTGGCCTATGGCCGCACGCTGGTCGACGGGCTGAAGGACGATCCGCTGATCAGCGAACTGGTGGAGGGCAAGCTTCTGTACTACCCCACCACCACGCGCGAGCCGTCTGCGCAGATGGGCCGGATCACCGACACCCTGACCAATGGCAAGGTCTTTGCCGACCTGGGTCTGCCGCCGATGGACCCGGCGCAGGACCGCGCGATGGTCTGCGGATCCCTGGCGTTCAACCTTGATGTCAAGGCGGTGCTGGAAGGGTTCGGTCTGCGCGAAGGCGCCAATTCCGAACCGCTGGACTATGTCGTTGAAAAGGCCTTCGTCGGCGACGGAATCTGACCCTGCGGGCGGCTGCCGTCCGGCGGGCCGGACAGGCCGCGGAACCGGCAGCGCACCCCCGCGCGAAACGGGCCGGGCGAACCCTTACGGCAGGCCCGTTGCGGATGCCCGGCCCCGGCAGCGCTGACCGCCACCGGGGCCGGGGCGGATCAAAGACCCATGGCCTGCCTGAGCTGGTCCAGCACGCCCTGAACGGCAGCGGGGCTGTCCTTGACCGAATTGTAGGTCGCCGTCAGCGTGTCCTTGACCGACTGGCTGACGGGGGCTGCGGCAATGCGCGCGGTGATCTCTTCGGCGCTGAGCTTGGTTGCATCCCAGACCCAGGTTGCGGCTTCGCCCACAGCGGCACCGGCATCTGTTGCGGCCCCGGTCACGGCATCGGCGGCCCCTGTGGCCGCATCGGTCACCGCATCTGCGGCCTTCTTGGCAGCCCCGGTTGCGGTGGCGGCGGCGTCTTCGGCGGCCCTGGCGGCGGCAGCGGCGGCCTCTTCTGCCGCCTTGGCGGCGGCAGCGGCCTCAGCGGCCGCTTTTTCCCCGGCGGCCTTGGCGGCGGCTTCGGCGGCTGCTGCGGCTTCCTGTGCGGCGCGCTGGGCCGGAACATAGCTGAACTGATAATAGGCACCGATCGCGACGGCGGCGGCAATGACGACAAGCCAGACTTTTTTCATGTGGTTTCCCCCATTTCCCAGGGATTGTTCCCTGCTGCGCATATGGCACTTGCAGCGGAACTGTGAAAGACCGCAACGCGGTGCCGCAAAGGCCCGAAAAGCCAGTTGAAAGCCGGGCCTGCGGGGTCTATTGTGCCCGCCGCTGAACGGACATGATCAAAGGAACGACACCATAGCTCGCAGACCCCACAACGCCCCGCCGCAACGCGAAACGGGCCCCCGTGTGAATGACCGCATCCGCTCTGCCGAAATCCGTCTGATTGGTGCCGAAGGCGAAAACATTGGCATCGTGACGCCCGCCCGCGCCATGGCCATGGCCGCCGATGCCGGGCTGGATCTGGTGGAAATCTCTCCGAATGCCGAACCGCCGGTCTGCAAGATCATGGACTTCGGCAAGTTCAAATATGAACAGCAAAAGCGCGAGGCCGAAGCCCGCAAGAAGCAGAAGATCATCGAGATCAAGGAAATCAAGTTCCGCCCCGGGACCGATACCCATGACTATGATGTCAAGATGCGCTCGGTGCTGAAGTTCCTCGATGAGGGCGACAAGGTGAAGGTCACCTTGCGCTTTCGCGGACGCGAGATGGCCCACCAGGACCTTGGCCTTGAATTGCTGAACCGGGTGGCCGGTGATGTCGGCGACGCCGGCAAGGTCGAAAGCATGCCGCGCCTTGAGGGGCGCCAGATGGTCATGATGATCGGCCCCAAATGACGGCGGTCTGACCGGGGGTTTCACACCCCCGGACCCCCGTGGGATATTTGTGAACAGAAAATTCAATCAGGAAACGGGCCGGGCGCACAACCGCGCACAGTGGTTCCTTGCAGCCTGGACCGGGCTTCAGGCCTGCCCCGCATCGGGGTGGACCGGAAAGAAGCAGGTGCCGCTTTTCATCGCAGGAAGATTGCGCATCCTGCCCAGCCATGACTGCAGCACCGGCGTTGGTTCAACCCCGGCCTCGGCAAGCCACTGCGCATAGCCCCAGACGGCGCAATCCCCGATTCCGGGTGTTTCGCCATGCAGGAAGGCCGCATCGCCCAGCAGCAGCCCGAAGCGGCGGCAATCAGCCTCAAAACGCATCCGCAGCCAGTCCACCGCGCCAAGCGGAAAGCCCTTTCCCCGGGTTCGGCGCGCCTCTTTCAACTGCGGCAGGCACATGCCGATGCGGTTGGCTTCCCACATCAGGATCTCGCGCCCCCGCCGGATCCCGGCAGGCGATTCCCCGCCCAGGCAGCGAAACCGGCAGGCAATTTCCAGCAGGATCGCACCGGACTGCACATGGGGGTCCCCGTCAATTGTGAGCACCGGAACCTCGGCAAAGGGGCTTAGGCGGCGAAAATCTGCAGGTCTGGAGGCCGGATCAGCCCAGATGTCGATCCACACCGCCCGGTATGGCAGACCGGCAAGCGACAGGGCCAGCGCAACCTTGCAGGCGTGACCGGAGTCCGGATGTCCGTAGAGAACAAGATCAACCATGCGTCGGACGCCCCTGTTGCGCTTCGCGCGGCTGGGGGCGAACCGGAGTTTCCTTGAGCAGGCCGCCCACGCCCATCGCCGCAATGTCATCGTCCGTCAGGGTCAGCCCGCAGGCCAGCCGTTCCAGCACCCAGTCCGCCCCGTTGAGCGCCGGAGAGCGGGCACATCCGGGCAGGCCGATCACCGGGCGGCTGCCAAGGTGGCCGTGAAACAGCAGGTTGCCCGGATCAACCGGCATGCCAAAGCGCAGGACCGTCCCGCCCGCCGCCCGCACCGCCTGCGGCGCGGTATCACAAGGATCGGAGGTGGCCGACCCGGTCAGGATCAGCAGCATCTCGCCCGGCAGGTTTGCCAGTGCCCTGGCCATGGCATCGGTTTCGTGCGGGACAGTGACAACGCCGGCGAGGGTCATGCCCAGCGCGCGCAGCCGCGCCTCTACCGCCCGGCGCCCCTTGGCGATCAGCCTGTCTTGCTGGCCCGGCACATCCGTCATCAGCAGGCCGGCACTGCGCCGGACAACCGGCTGTACCCGGATCGCCCGCTGCGCCAGCGCCTCGGCCTGCGCAAGCGCCGCCTGCGGCACGGCATAGTTGATGATCTTGACCGTGCCGACCAGCGTTCCGGCCGAGACGCGGGCAAAGGGGGCCAGCGTGGCAAGGGTGATCGCCGGATCGATCCGGTTAAGCGCATGGATCGCCTCCGGGTCAAGCAGGACAATACCGGGGGCAACCGCATTCAGATTGACCCGTCCCGTGAAGGGATCGGTCAGCACCAGCCCCGCCGCCGCCGGATCAGGCACAAGGGCCGCCGCCAGCCGCGCCGCTGCGGCATCCTCGGGCACATCGTCCGGACCGGGCCGGGCGGCGACCACCTGGGCGATCCCGGCGGCGCGCAGGCTTGCGATATCGGCCGGGCCCAGCACCAGCCCCTTGCGCAGGCGGTGGCCGTTCAGCATGACCGAATGCGCCAGAATCGCCCCGTCCGCCTGATCTGTGGCGACCGGGCCGAACTGCATCATCCCTGCCTCAGAACCTGGGTGATCTGGGCCAGGATCGACACGGCAATCTCCGCCGGGCTTTTCGCACCGATGTTCAGCCCGACAGGCGCGTGGATGCGGGCGATCCGGTCTTCGCCGAACCCGTCGGCGCGCAGCCGTTCAACCCTTTTCGCATGGGTGCGGGCAGAGCCGAGACAGCCCAGGTAAAAGACCGGCGCGTTCAGCGCCACGCGGATCGCCGGATCATCCAGCTTGGGGTCATGCGTCAGCGTCACGACGGCGGTGCGCGCATCGGGGGCAAGGGCCGCCATCGCCTCGTCCGGCCAGTCGGCGATGATGGTTTCGCCCGGAAAGCGCGCGGCAGACCCGAAGGCATCGCGCGGATCGATCAGCACCGGATCATAGCCGCAGGCGCGCGCCATCTGCAACAGCGGCTGGGCAATGTGGACGGCCCCGACGACGATCATCCGCAAGGGCGGGTTGTGGACGGCGATGAAAAGGCCGCCCTCTTCCATCCCGGACCGGTCAGAGCGGAACCGGGCCTGCACCGCAGGGTCCCCGGTGCCATCGGAAAGCCGGTGCGCCCATGTCGCGGTATCCGTCAGCAGGGCGGCAGGCAGGCGGGTGGCGCGCGCCGCCGCGAGGTCCGCCAGCATCGCTTCGCTCAGCTGCGCCCCCACCGGCACCACCATGACGCGGATGGTCCCGCCGCAGGCCAGTCCCACGGCAAAGGCGGCCTCGTCGCTGACGCCATAGGTCAGCAGACGCGGGTGCCCGTCTGCCAGGGCATCGATCGCCTCGGCCACGACCGCACCTTCAACACAGCCGCCCGAGACCGACCCCATCATGTCCCCGTCGCCGGCAATCACAAGCTGGCTGCCCACCGGGCGCGGGGCGGAACCCCAGGTTTCCACCACCGTGGCCAGGGCCGCGCCGCGCCCGGCCCGGTGCCAGGCAAGGGCGGTTTCGGGAATGCTGTCATGGTCGGCGCGCGGCATCGGTCATCTCCCCTGCGGCGACTATGATCTGCGCAATGGCCCTGTGCCAGTGCAATTTTGCCCCGGTAGCCTGCCCGCCGCAGAAGGCCGCAGAACCGGATTGGTCCGCCTGCCGTCCTGCACCGCCATTTCGGCCTTCGGCCGCCCGGCGCATGGCAACCTTGCGCCGGGCACCGGGCAACTGCGTTGCAGCGCCGCCGTCCCCGACAAGACGACAAGCACAAGCATGATCTTCCCCAGGGTCGTCGCCTGTGTCTTGCGGTGCCGGCAGGCCTGCGGGGGACCTGCCGTCCTGTAACCTGTGTCAGGTGCCGCGCAATGCTGTCAGGTCCGCAGGGCGGACGGCCGCCGGGCCGCACGCATCGGGGACCAGCCCTTTCCCGGTCAGCAACAAACCGGAAACCGTCGTCCCGGCGTCACTGCCGCCCCTATTCGGCCTGAAGCCGGCTGACGACCACGGTCACTTCCGGCTTCTTGCCGATCTCTTCCATGCTGACCTGGCGCACGATCCGGCGGATCGCCTCGTCCAGCTTGTCGTCATCGCGCCGCACCCTGTCTTCGATGCGCGACAGGAAGTCGTTCAGCTCGGTCTCGATGGTGTCTGACAGCGCGGCCCCGGTCTTGCCGGCCTCGGGCAGGCCCATCAGCTCGGCCCAGGCCTCGCCCAGCGGCTCGTCGTTTTCATCCAGCAGCAGCGTGACCATGACATGGCCGTTCAGCGCCATGCGGATCCGGTCGCGCACCACGCCCCCCAGCGCCGGGACCATGACCGATCCGTCCAGGTAAAGCCGCCCCGTCTCGATGTATTCGGCCACTTCGGGCGCATTGCCGCCAAGGTCGATCATCATGCCGTTGGTCGCAATCTCTGCCTTGATGCCGCGCGCCTCTGCCAGCCTGGCATGGGCGCGCAGATGCCGGTGCTCGCCATGCATCGGAATCAGGAAGGAGGGCTTCAGAATCTCATGCACCGTTTCCAGATCGGGCCGGTTGGCGTGGCCCGACACATGGTAAAGGCCGTTCGTGTCGTCAACCACATCCACGCCCATTTCGGACAGCGCGTTCATGATGCGCAGCACATCGCGTTCGTTGCCGGGAATGGTCTTGGACGAGAACAGGAACATATCCCCTTCCTTCATCTGTACCCCCAGGTACTTGCCGCGGGACAGCTGCGCCGAGGCTGCGCGCCGTTCGCCCTGGCTGCCGGTGACGATCAGCATCAGGTTGTTGCGCGGCACCTCCAGCGCCTCTTCGACGGACAGGGTCTTGGGGAAATCGGTCAGCACACCCGCTTCCTGCGCGGCCGCGACCATCTTCTTCATCGCCCGGCCCAGCAGGCAGATCGACCGGCCCGCCGCCTGCGCCGCTTCGGCAAGCGTGCGCAGCCGCGCCACGTTCGAGGCAAAGGTGGTGGCCACGACCATGCCCGATGCCCCTGCGATCAGCGCGCGGATCGGCTCGCGCAGCGTGCTTTCCGACCGGCCGGGATGCAGCGAAAAGACATTGGTGGAATCACACATCAGCGCCTTCACCGGGCGTTCGGCGGCAATTTCCCGGAAAAGATCGGGGTTCCAGCCTTCGCCGACCAGCGGCGTTTCATCCAGCTTGAAGTCGCCCGAATGCAGGATCCGCGCCGCGGGCGTATCGATGATCAGCGCGGCACTTTCCGGAATCGAATGGGCGACAGGCACGAACTGAACGCGGAACGGGCCTGCCTCGACCGTCTCGGGACGCGGGCGGACCACGGTGACCGTATTGCCCGGATGGCCGTTCTCCTCAAGCTTCAGCTTGCCAAGCAGCGCGGTGAAGCGGCGCGCATAGACCGGCACCTTCAGGCGCGGCCACAACAGGCCAAGTGCGCCGATATGATCTTCGTGGGCATGGGTGATGAAGATTGCATCGATCCGGTCGCGGCGTTCCTCCAGCCAGCTGATATCGGCCATGATCAGATCAACCCCCGGGGTCGACTCCATATCCGGAAAGGTCACACCCAGATCAACCACGATCAGCCGTTCCCTGTCTTCCGGCCCATAGCCGTAGACATAGCAGTTCATCCCGATCTCCCCCGCGCCGCCAAGGGGAAGATAGATCAGGCGGTTCACAGTCATTCCGTTTCCAGTTCCCTGTTGTGGCGGCTGATCAGGACAAGACCATGCATGGTCAGATCGTCCTCGACCGCATCAAATAGATCAAAACCCTGGGCGAACAGGCTGGCCAGGCCGCCCGTCGCGATGACCTTCATCGGGCTGTCCCGCTCCAGCCTGATCTGTCGCACGATGCCCTCAACCAGGCCGATGTAGCCCCAATACACGCCCGACTGCATGCAGGCCACCGTATTCGTGCCGATCGCCCTGGCCGGGCGGGCAACGTCGATATGCGGCAATGCGGCGGCAGCCATGGCCAGTGCCTCCAGTGACAGGTTGACGCCCGGTGCGATCACCCCCCCGATATACGCGCCATCCGTATCCACAACGTCAAAGGTCGTGGCGGTGCCGAAATCCACGATGATCAGGTTTCCGCCGTGCCGGTCAAACCCCGCCACGCTGTTCACCAGCCGGTCCGGGCCCACCGTGGTGCCCCGGTCAACGCGCGGCGGCACCGGCAGGCGGCACTCGGGCTTGCCCACCACCAGCGGGCGGCAGTCGAAATAGCGGCTGCACAGGACGCGCAGGTTGAAGACCACCCGCGGCACGGTGGAAGAGATGACAGCCTGCGACACGGTCGCTTCGGTTTTCGTCAGCATCATCAGCGATGACAGCCAGACAAAATATTCATCCGCCGTGCGCCTGTGATCGGTCGCGATCCGCCAGGTGGCCAGAAACCGGGTTCCATCCCAGATCGAAAACACCGTGTTGGTATTGCCGCAATCGATGGCAAGAAGCATGGAACAGCGCCCCTTCGGTTCTGATTCCGGTTCAGAAGAAAACTTCGGCTGCCGGAATGGCAAGCCTGGCGGTCGGCGTGCGCAGCACCAGCGCGCCGGTGGCATCAATCGTCTCGAAAATCCCGTCCTGTGTCGCAACGCCAGTGCGGGCCACGACGGGCTGGCCAAGACGGGCGGCATGGGCCAGCCAGTCCTGACGCAGCGGGGCAAATCCCTGCGCGCAGAAGGTGCTTTCCCGCCGCGCATAGGCCGGGGCCAAAGCCGCCAGAAACTGCTCCGGCGCAACGCGGAGCCCGGTTTCCGCCAGCAGGCTGACGGGGCGCAGCGCGCCGGGTTCCATCATTCCGGGGTCCGGGGCCGCGATCAGGTTCACACCAAAG
Source organism: Rhodobacter sp. (assembly GCA_020250125.1). GTDB lineage: Bacteria > Pseudomonadota > Alphaproteobacteria > Rhodobacterales > Rhodobacteraceae > Aliitabrizicola. Next base: position 78,253 of record JADCEL010000016.1, on the reverse strand, counting down.
CCGATGGCCAGATGCGACAGGCCGCTGCCCTGCCCGGCCCCTTCCAGCAGGATGCCCGCCAGCTTTCCGCCATTCAGCAGAAGGTCATTCGGCCATTTCAGGGTAAAGGCCTGTGGCAGGCCGGTCAGCGCCACGCAGGCATCGCGCAGCGCCAGCGCCGCCACAAAGGACCGCAACGCCACCACGCCGGGCGGCCCGGCGGGATGCGACAGCAGGGTCGCATGGAAATTGCCGCGCGGGCTGGACCAGGGCCTGCCCCGGCGGCCCCGGCCCCCGGTCTGTTCTTCGGCCATGATCCAAAGGGGCGACGTGCCCCCGGCCGCCCGCCGGGCGGCTTCGGCATTGGTGCTGTCGACACTGCCAAGCACCATGCGCCGGACGCCATCGGGCCAGCGGTCAGCGGACAAGCGTCTGGGCCGCAACCGCTGCGGTCGCCTCGATGCCGAAAAGATTGACGATCCCGATCAGCATCACGGCGGCGGACCCGACAAGCAGAACCCACTGCACGGCGGGCATCGGCCCATCGAGCCTGTCACCGTCCTTGCCGAAATACATGTAAAAGACGATGCGCAGATAATAGAACGCGCCGATCACCGATGCGACCACGCCCAGAACCGCAAGCCAGGCCATTCCGCCCTCGACGGCGGCTTTCAGCACATACAGCTTTCCGAAAAACCCCACGGTCGGCGGCACACCGGCCAGGCTGAACATCAGCACCAGCAGCGCCAGCGCCCGCAGCGGCTCGCGCCGGGAATACATGTTCAGACTGTCGATCGAGGTGACGGGACGGCCGTCCTTTTCCATCGACAGGATGAAGGCGAAGGTGCCGATGTTCATGGTGACATAGATTGCCATGTAGATCAGCATCGCCTGCACACCCCCGGCCGTGCCCGAGGCCAGGCCCATCAGCGCAAAGCCCATGTGCGAGATCGAGGAATAGGCCATCAGACGCTTGATGTCGCGCTGCCCTATCGCGGCCACGGCACCCAGAAACATCGAGGCAACCGCAAGGGCCGCCACGACCTGCCCCCAGTCGCCCGGGATCGCGCCGAAGGCGTCATGCACAACGCGCCCGAACAGGGCCATCGCCGCCACCTTCGGCGCGGTCGCCAGAAAGGCGGTGACGGGCGTGGGGGCCCCTTCGTAGACATCCGGGGTCCACATGTGGAAAGGCGCGGCAGAGATCTTGAACGCCAGCCCCGACAGCACGAAGACAAGCCCGAACAGCAGGCCAAGGGGAACCTCGCCCGACAGCGTCGACAGGATGCCGGAAAACAGCGTGGTTCCGGCAAAGCCGTAGACCAGCGACGCCCCGTACAGCAGCATCCCCGAAGACAGCGCCCCCAGCATGAAGTACTTCAGGCCCGCTTCGGTGGATTTCACGCTGTCACGGCGCAGCGCGGCAATGACGTAAAGCGCCAGCGATTGCAGTTCCAGCCCCATGTACAGCGTCATGAGATCGCCGGCAGAGACCATCAGCATCATGCCCACGACCGCCAGCGCCACCAGCACGGGATATTCAAAGCGCAGCAGATCGCGGCGCTGCATGTAATCGCGGCCCATCGCCAGAACGGCCGCCGCCGACAGCAGGATCGTGACCTTGGCAAAGCGCGCGAAGGGGTCGTCAATGAACATGCCGCCAAAGGCGGACCGCGCACCATCGCCCCCCGCCCCGATCCATACCGCCATCAGAACGAACAGGCCGGATGTCATCCACACCAGCAGGGATGCCGTCTTGTCCTTGCCGGTGGTGACGCCAAACATCAGGGTCGCCATCGCACAGACGGCGATGATGACCTCGGGCAGGACGATCTGGAAATCGGAAGTCATGGCGCGTCCCTTACTGCAAGGCAATCTGCGTCGCCGCCGTGGCGGGCAGCGCAGCCTGATAGCCGGAGACAAGGCTGGCCACTGACGGGCCGGTGATATCGGTGACAAGGCTTGGATAGATGCCAAGCAGAAGGGTCATCGCAATCAGCGGCGCGAAAATGGCTTTCTCGCGGGCGGTCATGTCGGTGATCGAGCGCAGGCTTTCCTTGATCAGGTCGCCAAAGACGACGCGGCGGTACAGCCACAGCGCATAGGCCGCCGACAGGATCACGCCCGAGGTCGCAACGGCGGCAACCCAGGTGTTGACCTGGAAGATGCCCGCCAGCGTCAGGAATTCGCCGATGAAGCCCGACGTGCCGGGCAGGCCGACATTGGCCATGGTGAAGAACATGAACACCAGCGCATAGGCCGGCATCCGGTTGACCAGACCGCCATAGGCATCGATCTCGCGCGTGTGCAGCCGGTCATAAATGACGCCGACGCACAGGAACAGCGCGCCAGAGATGAAACCATGCGACAGCATCTGGAAAATCGCACCCTCGACCCCCTGCTGATTGGCCGCGAAAATGCCCATGGTCACATAGCCCATATGCGCCACCGACGAATAGGCGATCAGCTTTTTCATGTCGTTCTGCGCCAGTGCCACCAGGCTGGTGTAAACGATGGCAATCGCACTCAGCCAGAACACCAGCGGTGCCAGCATGTCAGAGGCCACCGGGAACATCGGCAGGCTGAAGCGCAGAAAGCCGTAGCCCCCCATCTTCAGCAGGATCGCGGCCAGCACCACCGATCCGGCGGTCGGGGCCTGCACATGGGCATCGGGCAGCCAGGTGTGTACCGGCCACATCGGCATCTTCACCGCAAAGCTGGCGAAGAAGGCGACAAACAGCAGCGTCTGCAACCCGCCCAGTATCTGGAACCCGGCGATGTTCAGCGTCTCGGAGGCGAAGCTGTGCCGCAGAAGTTGCGTGATGTCGGTGGTGCCGGCATCAAGATACATGGCGATCATCGCCACCAGCATCAGCACCGATCCCAGAAAGGTGTACAGAAAGAACTTGAACGCGGCATAGATGCGTTCCTTGCCGCCCCAGATGCCGATGATCAGGAACATCGGGATCAGGCCCGCCTCGAAGAACAGGTAGAACAGCACCAGATCCAGCGCGCAGAACACGCCCAGCATCAGCGTTTCCAGCACCAGAAAGGCGATCATGTAGTCCTTGACGCGCACCTCGACATCCCAGCAGGCGGCGATGGTGACGGGCATCAGGAAGGTGGTCAGCAGCACGAACAGCACCGAAATGCCGTCCACGCCCATCTTGTACTTCAGGCCCAGAATCCAGTCATACTCTTCGACAAACTGAAAGCCGGTGTCGGCAGGATCGAACCCCGTCAGCAGGAACAGCGAGATCAGGAAGGTGGCCGAGGTGGCCAGCAGCGCCAGCCACTTGGCATTGCGCCGCGCGGCCCCGTCATCGCCGCGCAGGAACAGCGCAAGGATCGCTGCCGCCACAAGCGGAAGGAAGGTGATGATCGACAGAAGGTTTTCCATGGTGCCTTTCGCCCCCTACTCTGCGCCGCCCGACAGCGTCATCCAGGTGACAAGGACCACAATTCCAAGAACCATGGCGAAGGCATAGGTAAAGACGTAGCCGGTCTGCGCCCGCCCGGCGAGACGGGTGAAGAAGGGCACGATGCCCAGGGCCACGCCATTGATCGTCCCGTCGATCACCGCGCCATCGCCCCGCTTCCACAGGAACCCGCCCAGCCATTTTGCCGAGCGCACGAAAAGGAACTCATAGACCTCGTCGAAGTACCATTTGTTCAGCAGGAAAAGGTACAGCGGGCGCTGGTTTGCAGCCAGCCTGCCCGGCAGATCGGGGCGGCGGATGTAGAACTGGAACGCCAGCGCCAGCCCCAGGATCATCGCGGCAAAGGGGCTGACCTTGACCCAGTCGGGCACGCCATGCGCCTTGTGGATCATCTGGTTGTCCGGGCCGAAGAAAAGCGCCCCCTGAACCGGCGCAGGACCGGCCAGCCCGGCGGCGGGAACGGCCCCGGTCGCCGTCGTGGCCGCGTGGTCTCCGGCCGCAGCCTCGCCCCCGCTCGCTGTCGTGGCCGCGTGGTCATCTGCCACCGCTTCGCCCCCGCTCGCCGTGGTCGCCGCGTGGTCCTCGGCCGCAGCTTCGCCCGTGGGTCCATGCCCGCCCCCGGCATGCTCAATGCCCGCAGGCATGCCGAACCAGCTGCGCACCTTCGCCTCGTCGCCGAAGAACACCTTGTACCACAGCATGCCCGAGAACACCGCGCCAAGCGCCAGCACAGCCAGCGGGATCAGCATCATCTTCGGGCTTTCATGGGCGTGGTCATGCGCATGGTGATCCCCGCGCGGGGCACCAAAGAACGTCATGAACATCAGCCGCCACGAATAGAAGGATGTCATGAAGGCCGCGATCACCAGCATCCAGAAGGCATAGCGGCTGCCCACATAGGCGCTTTCGATCACCGCATCCTTCGACAGAAAGCCCGCGAACCCGATATGCGTCAGCGGAATGCCGACCCCGGTGATCGCCAGCGTGCCGATCATCATCGCCCAGAAGGTCAGCGGAACCTTCTTGCGCAGGCCCCCGTAGTTCCGCATGTCCTGCTCGTGATGCATCGCATGGATGACCGAACCGGCACCAAGGAACAGCATCGCCTTGAAGAAGGCATGGGTGAACAGGTGGAACATCGCCACGGAATAAACGCCCACCCCGGCGGCCACGAACATGTAGCCCAGCTGCGAACAGGTCGAATAGGCGATCACGCGCTTGATGTCGTTCTGTACCAGCCCGACGGTGGCCGCAAAGAAGGCCGTGGTCGCCCCGATGACGACGATCATCGTCCTGGCATCGGGCGCATATTCAAAGACCGGCGACATGCGGCAGACCAGAAAGACGCCCGCCGTCACCATGGTGGCGGCATGGATCAGCGCCGAAACCGGGGTTGGGCCTTCCATCGCGTCGGGCAGCCAGGTGTGCAGGAACAACTGCGCCGATTTGCCCATCGCCCCGATGAACAAAAGCACGCCAATCAGGTTGGCCGCGTTCCAGTCGGCCCAAAGAAAGCGGATACTGGTTTCCGCCAGCACCGGACCGGCGGCAAACACATCATCAAAGCGCACCGAATCCACCAGAAAGAACAGCGCGAAAATGCCCAGCGCGAAACCGAAATCGCCCACCCGGTTGACGATGAAGGCCTTCATCGCGGCGGCATTGGCGCTGGGCTTGCGGTAATAGAACCCGATCAGCAGGTAAGAGGCGACGCCAACCCCTTCCCAGCCGAAGAACATCTGCACCAGGTTGTCCGCCGTCACCAGCATCAGCATGGCAAAGGTGAAGAACGACAGGTACGCAAAGAACCGCGCCTTGTAATGCTCGGCGTGTTTCCAGTTGTCGTCATGCGCCATGTAGCCAAAGCTGTAAAGATGGACGAGTGCCGAGACGGTATTGACCACCACCAGCATGATCGCCGTCAGCCGGTCCAGCCGGATCGCCCATTCGGCCCCCAGGCTGCCGGAATCGATCCAGCGCATCAGCACGACCTGCCGGGTTTCGCCGTCAAAGGTCAGGAAGATGATCCAGCTCAGGATTGCCGCCAGAAACACAAGGCCCGTGGCGATGACCTGCCCCGCCTGTTCGCCAATCAGGCGCCAGCCGAACCCGCAGATCAGCGCGCCGATCAGCGGCGCGAAAAGGATGATCGTGGTCATGCGCGCCTAGCCCCTGTGCCCGTGTCGGTTTTGCCCGGTCATTGCGTTGCCCCCGGGCTTTCGGGATAAAGCACCTTGCAGCCGGTGAAGGGGTTGTAGGTGTTCTTCTTGTTCTTTACCGCAAAGGCCTTCTGCGGGTCAGTCTCGTACTCATAGCCTTCGGCAGCCGAGATCGCCGCCAACTCTGCCACGGTCACCGATTTGGTTAGGCGGATTTTTCCGTCAGGTGGGTAAAGCCTGAAAATTTCATAATATGAATAGCCAATGGCTTCAGGATCCGGAAGCCCTTCGATCACAATCATCTCGAGGGAAACGCAGTCCACGACCAGAAGGTAATCTACGAAACTACAACCGCCGGTGTGCGTGATCCTTTGTCCGATCTTTCCCGCTCCAATATCTACGGGAGCTTTTCCGGATATGCTGCTGTGAAAACTCTCTCCCGCCTCATCGAAGGACCCGTCCGGCTTAACTTCAATTGGCCTGTCTCGCCAAAAAATCGGTTTATTGGCAAGACTGCATGCGTAAGAAGGGCCGCCAGTAAAAACTGCAAACGCAAAGCACAATTTAGCGAAGACAGACCAGATCATCCGCTTCACCCCTTCATCACGTTGACGTCTTCGACGTCGATGGTGCCCCGGTTGCGGAAGAAGCAGACGAGGATCGCAAGGCCGATGGCAGCCTCGGCGGCGGCAACCGTCAGGACGAACATGGTAAAGACCTGCCCCACCAGATCGCCCAGGAAGGACGAGAAGGCGACGAAGTTGATGTTGACCGCCAGCAGCATCAGCTCGATCGACATCAGGATCACGATGACATTCTTCCGGTTCAGGAAGATGCCGAAAATCCCGATGACAAACAGCGCCCCCGCCACCGTCAGGTAATGTTCAAGTCCCACCGTCGCCATCTTTGGTTCCTTGTAAGGCTGTCGCCCTCTGTCATGGTCCGGCTTGGCCGGAAGCGTCTGTTATCCCGGCGCAGGCAGGGTCCTCTATTTCTGCGCGCCGGGGCTGTCGGGGTAAAGGCGCTTGCACCCGCACAGAAGATCGAAGCGATCCTTCCGGGTAACCGTCTCGTCTTTCCAATCCGCCGTGAACCGGAAGAAGTGCTCGTTCGGGTCGATCTCGGTTATGCCTTGCTTGGCGGCAAGGTCGACAAGTTCGTGCAGGTTCGCTCCAACAGACAAAGACATCGGTGCGTTATCACCTGTGACAGGGCCGTAAGAGTAAAACCTGCCACAGGACGTTTCTATGAACTCGGCCTTGGCTCCCCGCAGGATGGTGACTTCGCGTGTATTGCAATCCGCCAGGAGGACGTGAGACTGCTCTGTTTCTTCTAGAACTTGCTGTACACGCCCATCTCCAAGATCAGTAGCCGGACCCAGTGAAATTTCGTCGTATATGCCGGCATTGATGGTCCTGCACTGACGGTCGACCGCTACGGGTTTGCTTTGTGCTACCATCTGGGACTTCGTGACACCTTCCCAGACGAAAGTGCAGGCGCTTGCAGCATTGGACATCGCATACAAAGAAACGATTGCAATGGTGAATATTGACAGTCGCATCACAACCCCTGCCCCGGCTTCACATCCACCAGTTCCATCGCCTTGGCCGGGTCGCGGTACATCTGGGCCAGCACGTTCTGGCGCTTGATGTCCTTGCGGTGGCGCAGCGTCAGAACGATGGCCCCGATCATCGCCACCAGCAAGATCAGCCCCGCCGTCTGGAACAGCAGGATGTATTTGTCATAGATCAGCAGGCCCAGGGCGCGGGTGTTTTCCACCTGCGCCATGTCGGGCGTCACCGCCTGGCGCAGGCCAGGTGCCCCGTCCGCCTGCACCCAGGCCCCGAAGGCCAGAGAAAACTGCATCAGCAGGATCACTCCGATCAGCCCGGCCAGCGGCATGTAGCGGGCCATTTCGCCCTTCAGCTCGGCAAAGTCGATGTCCAGCATCATGACAACGAACAAAAACAGCACCGCCACCGCGCCGACATAGACGATGACCAGCAGCATCGCCACGAATTCCGCCCCCAGCAGCACGAACAGCCCGGCGGCATTCAGGAAGGCCAGGATCAGCCACAGCACCGAATGCACCGGGTTGCGCGCCACCGTCATCAGCAGCCCTGCGGTGACCAGCACCACGGCAAAGCCGTAAAAGGCATAATCGGCGATGGTCATTCGCTTGTCTCCCCGGTCTCGGCAAAGACGCCCTGCGCGGTCTCCAGCGCCCTGGTCATGGCGGGAAGGCCGCCGAACAGGCTCATCTGCCAGATCACTTCGGCAATCTCGCGCTGGGTCGCCCCCGCCTCCAGCGCGTGGCGGATGGTCAGGCGCAACTGCGGTTCCGCCTGCGCGCCCAGCACCGTCAGCGCGGCGATGGTCACCAGAAGCCGGGTCCTGGCATCCAGCCCCTCGCGGTTGAAGGTCTTGCCGAACCACAGTTCCATCATGTCCTTCGGCATGGTGGGAAACAGGGTTTCAAAGCCCTTCACCTGAAGCGACTCCAGGCCCGGGTTGAAGGCCCGGACCATGTCCTGCCCCTGCTCCACCATCGTCTTGAACATCCTGGTGAATTCGTCGGTCATCAGGTTTCAGCCTCAATATTGTCCAAACGCATTTCTGCTTCCGAACAACTTCCCACAACGTTTCCCATCCGCTCTTCCAAGTCCGCAATTCGCGCAATTGCGTCTTCTAACTGAAGTTGAAGATCGTCAATTGCTCCGAGCGAAGCAGACAATTTCTCTTCCAGTTTCTTGTAGTAGATATCCCACGTCATCTGTAGGGCGCATCCAGTTCAAGGTTGCGGGCAATCTCGGCTTCCCAGCGCGCGCCGTTATCCAGCAGCTTGTCCTTGGTGTAGAACAACTCTTCGCGGGTTTCGGTGGAGAATTCGAAATTCGGACCTTCGACAATCGCATCCACCGGGCAGGCTTCCTGACAGAAGCCGCAATAGATGCATTTCGTCATGTCGATGTCATAGCGCGTGGTGCGGCGGCTGCCATCCTCGCGCGGTTCGGCATCGATGGTAATGGCCTGCGCCGGGCAGATCGCCTCGCACAGCTTGCAGGCGATGCAGCGTTCCTCGCCATTGGGATAGCGGCGCAGCGCATGTTCGCCGCGAAAGCGGGGCGACAGCGGCCCCTTTTCATGCGGATAGTTCAGCGTGACCTTGGGGGCGAAGAAATACTTCATCCCCAGGCCAAAGCCCTTGAGGAAGTCGAACAGCAGAAAATACTTGCCCGCGCGGGTCCAGTCGATTTGGGTCATGTTGCTGCCCTTGCTTCCGCTTCACCCCTGCGGGCGATAGCTGCTTCAACCGTGGCGAGATATGCTTCCTTGTTCACCGAGATACGAAACTGCGTCTGCCCGTTCATAAGTGCGGGAATCGAGTTCGTAACCATCCCGGCCTCGTCGGCAGGCACCTTCAAGACAGCATCGCGCATCCCCTTGAGGACACGCAGCGGGAGCTTATCGTACAGGTCCATCCTCAGCCCCCCACCGCCCAGCGCGCCCAGAAGCCGCCCAGCACCTCGAACTTGGCAAGGAACGCCACCAGCACCACCCAGCCCAGCGACAGGGGCAGGAACACCTTCCAGCCGATCCGCATCAGCTGGTCATAGCGGTAGCGCGGCACGATGGCCTTCACCATGGCGAACAGAAAGAAGAAGAACGCCATTTTCAGCACCATCCACAGCGCGCCGTCCGGCAGGCCGGGAATGGGCGACAGCCAGCCGCCAAAGAACAGCAGGCTGATCAGCGCGCACATCAGGAAGATGGCGATGTATTCCCCCGCCATGAACAGAAGATAGGGGGTCGAGGAATATTCCACCATGAACCCCGCCACCAGTTCCGATTCCGCCTCTGGCAGATCAAAGGGCGGGCGGTTGGTTTCGGCCAGCGCCGAGATGAAGAACAGCACCACCATCGGCAGGTGCGGCAGCCAGTACCAGTTCAGCAGGCCCAGATTGCCGTCCTGCGCGGCGACGATGGCACCGAAGTTCATCGATCCGGTCGAGATGATGATGCCGATGATGATCAGCCCCAGCGACACCTCATAGGAAATCATCTGTGCCGCAGACCGCAGCGAGCCAAGGAACGGGTATTTGGAGTTGGACGCCCAGCCCCCCATGATCACGCCGTAGACTTCCAGCGAGGACACGGCGAAGACGAACAGGATCGCCACGTTGATGTCCGACAGGACCCAGGTTTCGTTGAACGGGATCACCGCCCAGGCCAGGATCGCCAGCACGAAGCTGAGCATCGGGGCCAGAAAGAACACCGGGCGGTCGGCCCCGGCAGGCACCACAATTTCCTTGACGACATATTTCAGGGCATCGGCCACCGATTGCAGCAGGCCGAAAGCCCCCACCACATTCGGCCCGCGCCGCATCTGGACGGCCGCCCAGATCTTGCGGTCGCCGTAAACCAGAAACAGCAACGAGATCATCACAAAGCCCACGACCAGCAGGCTTTGCCCCGCAATCAGCAGGGCAATGCCCGGCCCGGTTTGCAAGAACTCACTCATGGCGCCCCATTTCCCAAAGCGTCGTCACAGCGTCTTTGTCCCACACCCGCCGCGGTCGCAGACCGCCGCGCGGGGCACCCGGAACGGGCCGAAGCAGGGCGAACGCCGCCGCGCCGCTGTAAAGCGCATCTGCGGGCGAAACACCACCCATCCCCGACAGTTTGCCGCGAAATCAGCGCCACGGGCCTACTCCGCCGCCAGCGGGGCCTGTGCCCGTGCCAGAACGCCCGCCGAAAGTTCGGCCATCAGCACGGAAGCCCGCGCAATCGGGTTCGTCAGGTAGAAATCTGTCACCGCCATTCGGAAATCGGCGAGGGACGGTTCGCGCAGCGCCAGCGGCTGCCAGTCGTTCCGGGGCACCTCGTCGATCCGGCCCAGATGCGGCACAGCGGCCACCAGCGCCCGGCGCAGCTGCGCCAGGCTGTCCCAGGGCTGGGTCACCCCAAGTTCTGCCGACAGGGCGCGCAGGATCGCCCAGTTTTCCTTGGCCTCGCCCGGCGCAAATCCGGCGCGCAAGGCCAGTTGCGGCCGGCCTTCGGTGTTCACGAACAGCCCGTTTTCCTCTGTATAGGCCGCGCCCGGCAGGATCAGGTCGGCGCGGTGCGCGCCCCGGTCACCATGGCTGCCCTGATAGATCACGAAATGGCCCGCCGCGATGTCAACCTCGTCCGCGCCCAGGTTGTAGATCACTTCGGCCCCGTCCGTTGCGGCGCGCAGGCCGCCCTCGGTGGTGCAGCCCACATCCAGCGCGCCCACGCGCGCCGCCGCCGTGTGCAGGATCAGCAGCCCCGCGCCCTGCGCCTGGGCCAGCGCCATCGCCTGCGACAGCACCGCCTCGCCATCGGCCCCGGTCAAGGCACCCTGCCCGACCATCACGATCCCCGGCTTGTCCAGCGGCTTTGCCTCTGCCACCAGCCGCATCAGCGCCGCGCGCCCTGCCCCGGCATGGGTGACCTCATAGGTCAGGTCTGCCGCCGGCCCCACCAGCGTCACCTGCGCCCCCAGGGTCCAGGCCCTGCGGATGCGCGCGTTCAGCACCGGCGATTCCAGACGCGGGTTGGTGCCGATCAGGACAATGGATTTGGCCGCATCGATATCTTCAATCCGCGCCGTGCCGACATAGGCCGACCGGTTGCCTGCGGGCAGTTTGGCACCATCCACCCGCGCCTCAACCTTGCCGCCCAGCCCTTCGATCAGCTGCCGCAGCGCGAAGGCCGCCTCGACCGGCACCAGATCGCCCACCAGCCCGGCCAGGGTCTTGCCCTTCATTGCTGCGGCAGCCGCCGCCAGCGCCTCGGGCCAGGTCACCGGCTTCAGCTTGCCCGCAACGCGCAGGTAAGGCCGGTCCAGCCGCTGCCGGCGCAGCCCGTCCCAGACAAAGCGGGTCTTGTCGGAAATCCATTCCTCGTTCACGCCGTCATGGTTGCGCGGCAGGATGCGCATCACCTCGCGGCCCTTGGTATCGACGCGGATATTCGCCCCCAGACCGTCCATCACATCGATGGTCTCGGTCTTGGACAACTCCCACGGGCGGGCAGTAAACGCATAGGGTTTCGATGTCAGCGCCCCCACCGGGCACAGATCGATGATATTGCCCTGCAGGTTCGACTCCAGCGTCTGGTTCAGGTACGAGGTGATCTCGGCATCCTCGCCCCGCCCGGTCTGGCCCATCTGGGTGATCCCTGCCACTTCGGTGGTAAAGCGCACGCAGCGGGTGCAGGAAATGCAGCGCGTCATCTTGGTGGCCACCAGCGGCCCCAGATCAAGATCGTCGCTGGCGCGTTTGGGTTCGCGGTAGCGGCTGAAATCCACGCCGTAAGCCATGGCCTGATCCTGCAGGTCGCATTCACCGCCCTGATCGCAGATCGGGCAATCCAGCGGATGGTTGATCAGCAGGAATTCCATCACGCCTTCGCGGGCCTTCTTGACCATTGGCGAATTGGTCTTGACCAGCGGCGGCTCGCCATTGGGTCCGGGGCGCAGATCGCGCACCTGCATGGCGCATGAGGCGGCGGGTTTCGGCGGGCCGCCCACCACTTCGACCAGACACATCCGGCAGTTCCCGGCAATCGTCAGCCGTTCATGATAGCAAAAGCGCGGAATTTCCACGCCCGCAACCTCGGCGGCCTGGATGATGGTCATCGCCGGATCAACCTGAACCACGATGCCGTCGATGGAAATGGCCTTGAGATCAGACATGGGCTTGATCCTTGCGCTTCAGCCGCGCCATCGCGGCACGCACCCAAGTCACCAGACCAAAGGCCGGTGCGGATGCAGGAGTATCCGTAGTTTCGCCCTGAAACGACACGCCTTTCAGACGCGCCTCGGTCTCTCGCAGTGCCAGTTTGGGGTCGAGGTTGCCATAGCACATGCGCCCTACTCCGCCGCCAAGGGGTTGCACTGGTATTGTCGGAACAGCTTCGCCTCTTTCAGCCAGGACCAGCCAAAGGCATGGTCGCTGTCGCCATGTTCTTCTTTGTAGGCAAGCCGCGCCAGCGCTTCGTCCAGCGAGGGGCGGTACCCCTCCGGCACCCACCACATCACGAAATGCGTCTTGCCCATCACTTCAAACCACTCCCGGCCACGTTCGTAGAACACGCGATGCACCGTGTTCCACACGAAGCTTTCCAGCGTCTCCACGCTTTCCCATACCGACAGGTTCGAGACGAACTGCGGATCGCCGCCGATCTTTGCCTCGGTATTGCCCGTTCCCGGCGTGCCCGAGCCTTCCATCATCCACACGAAGCCCGGCATCCGCTTGCCGAGGCCATTCACCCGGTCCAGCGCGCCCATGAATTCTGCCACGCGCGGATCGTCGGTAGGGGCCAGCAGCCGCCCGATATTCAACTCTGCCAGATGCCGCCCTGTCATGTGCAAACCCCGTCAAAAACCCAGGTCCCCGCCCCTTCATAGCGGCCCAGCACCGCCCGGTTGAAGGTGCCGCCCGCCGCGTTGCAGCCTTTTTCGGCGGCTGCCTTGGCAATGCGCCCTTCGCTGTTGGCAAGGTCCGCCCCATCGGCCCGGCGCACGATCACACCCAGACCAGCCGTCGGCACCGCCCCCATCGGCGTCAACCGCTCGCCCGGCGGGCCGTCGCGCATGAAGGTCTGGAACTCCACGCCTTCCACGATCACCTTCTCGCGGCCCGGATCCATCGGTTGCAGCGCCGCCTCGGGCCCCTTTCCGCAGGCGGACAGGGCCAAGATTGCGCCCATACAGATCACCGCCGCCCGCGCCATCATCACTCCGCCGCATTCGTGCGCGGGCGAAGGGATGTTCCGGGTTGTAACGGCGGTCATGGCCAGGAACTCCGCGCAACCATCATGCCGCTCTGCGCAGACGAATGGCGACAGTCAGGCTCATGGCTGCGGCAAGGGGGGCCGACCCGAGCAGAGACAACACAAGGGCGCCCAGCATCATGCCGTCGAGCGACCACCTCGGGGTCAAGATCTCTAGAACCACAGTTACGGGTGCCAAGGAAGCGGCCACACCGGCGGTCCGCCACAGCCACGCCAGATCATGCTGCGGCGCCATCATCGACAAGGCCGAAAGCACGATCGCCAGTGACAGGAACGGCAGGCTTATGAGCAATTGCTCGAAGAACATCCCCGGTCACTCCGCCGCCATTGCGCCCATGCGCCCGGTCTTCCGCGCCTTGATCCGATCCTCGATTTCCTCGCGGAAGGCCCGGACCAGGCCCTGAATCGGCCAGGCCGCCGCATCGCCAAGGGCGCAGATCGTGTGCCCCTCAACCTGCTTGGTGACCGAGATCAGCATGTCGATCTCTTCCACTTCCGCATCGCCACGCACCAGACGGTCCATCACCCGCATCATCCAGCCCGTACCTTCGCGGCAGGGGGTACACTGGCCGCAGGATTCATGCTTGTAGAACTTCGACAGCCGCCAGATTGCCTTGATCACATCGGTGGACTGATCCATCACGATCACCGCCGCCGTGCCCAGGCCCGAGCGCTGTTCACGCAGCCAGTCGAAATCCATCAGCGCATCATCGCATTGCGCCTGCGTCAGCAGCGGCACCGATGACCCGCCGGGGATCACCGCCTTGATGTTCTTCCAGCCGCCGCGCACGCCGCCGCAGTGCCGGTCCAGCAATTCGCGCAGCGGGATCGACATCGCCTCTTCCACCACGCAGGGCGCGTTGACATGGCCCGAAATGCCGAAAATCTTCGTGCCCGTATTGTTCGGCCGCCCGAAGCTGGCGAACCAGTCCGCCCCGCGCCGCAGGATGGTCGGCACCACCGCAATCGATTCCACATTGTTCACCGTGGTGGGCGACCCATACAGGCCCGACCCCGCCGGAAAGGGCGGCTTCATGCGCGGCATGCCCTTTTTGCCTTCCAGGCTTTCCAGCAGCGCCGTTTCCTCGCCGCAGATATAGGCCCCGGCCCCATGGTGCAGGTACAGGTCGAAATCCCAGCCCGAGCCTGCTGCATTCCGGCCCAGCAGGCCCGCGTCATAGCATTCGTCCAGCGCCGCCTGCAGCGCCTCGCGCTCGCGGATGTATTCGCCCCGGATATAGATATAGCCGGCATTGGCCCCCATGGCGAAACCGGCAATCAGGCAACCCTCGATCAGGGTGTGCGGATCATGGCGCATGATCTCGCGGTCCTTGCAGGTGCCGGGTTCGGATTCGTCGGCATTGACCACCAGATAGGCCGGGCGGCCATCCGACACCTTCGGCATGAAGGACCATTTCAGACCGGTGGGAAAGCCCGCCCCGCCGCGCCCGCGCAGCCCGCTGGCCTTGACCTGATCGATGATCCGGTCCCGCCCCTGCGCCAGGATCGCGGCGGTTCCGTTCCAGTGCCCGCGCGTCTTCGCCCCCGCCAGGCTGCGGTCATGCATGCCGTACAGGTTGGTGAAGATGCGGTCCTGATCCTTCAGCATCGTTTGGTCCTCAATTGCTCCGGCGCGCGCGCCAGATGCGGGTGGTCACGACCAGCGCCCAGACAAAGGCGGCCAAAGCGGCAAGATCGAACAGAAACACGAACCGGGGGGGCCAGCCCAATGCGCCGCCCAAAAGCTGCGCCCCCATCCACAGCACCATGGTTGCCGCGATGATGATCGCGACACGCCGCGCCTGCCCGGCCAGGTGACGGTCCTGCGGTCCGGCCATCAGTACACATCGCCCTTGTCGACCCGGTCGGAAAACTCCGTGGTGCCGCCCGCCGCCAGAATGCGCGCCTGCGCAACCCAGTCATCGCGCGTCACCCGTCCCTTGAAGCCTTCAAGGTTGTCGTCCACCCAGGCAATCTCGTCTTCCGTCCAGGCGGCGATCTGATCGAAGTGATAAAAGCCCAGGCTGTGGCAAAGCTGTTCAAGCTTCGGCCCGACCCCCTTGATGCGCTTCAGGTCATCGGCATCCCCGCTGCGCGCGCCGGTCAACCCGGCGGGACGACGCGGCGCAAGGGCCGCGCCGGACGCCGCTGCGGCCGCGGGCGCATGATGCGCTGCGCCGGCAGGCAGCGGCGGCAAATCCACGGGGCGCATGCCGGTGTCCACCGGTGCGCCGGCTGCGACTTGAACGCGCCCCGGCAGGCCAAGGATCAGCCCGACAACCGCGAAGATCAGCGCGCCGATAAAGCAGCACTGCAGGGGGCTCAGGCCCCCGACAACATAGGATACCGCCGCAGCCACAAGGCCGGCGGCTGCGGCAATCGCCCAGCCTGCAAGCAGGGGCGTCTGTTTGCTTTCTGCAATCATCGGTCGTTTCCTTCCCTTTGGCCTGCCCTGGCCGGTTCCGGTTCAGTCCTTCGTCGTCTTTGCCGCCGCCTTCGTCTTGCGGGGGGCTTTGGTCTTGACAGGGGCTGCGGCCTGGCCCAGCCACGGCGTGCGCAGCGGCACTTCGGTGCCGTCGATCCGCCGGACGGTGTCCTTCAGATCGACCGCCGCCTGGGCCGAGGCATTGTACGGCCTGCGGCCCGAATCGAATTCCTTCAGGCTGGTCAGCCCGGTGACCGGTTCACTGGCATAGCGGCCGTTCTGCGGCCCCGGCACCGGCACCTCTCCGGCGGCAAAGCGCTCGATCAGCCCGCGCAGCCTGTCTGCCGTCAGGTCCTCGTAATAATCCTTGCCGATCTGGGCCATCGGCGCATTGGCGCAGGCCCCCATGCATTCCACTTCTTCCCAGCTGAAGCGGCCATCGGGGGAAAGCTGGTGCGCCCTGGGCGCGATTTTTTCGCGGCAGACGGCAATCAGCTCTTCCGCGCCGCAGATCATGCAGGATGTGGTGCCGCAGACCTGCACATGCGCCACCGACCCCACCGGGGCCAGCTGGAACATGAAGTAAAAGGTCGCCACCTCCAGCGCCCGGATATGGGCCATGCCCAGCATGTCGGCGACATGTTCGATGGCGGGGCGGGTCAGCCAGCCCTCCTGCTCCTGCGCGCGCCACAGCAGCGGAATGATGGCACTGGCCTGACGGCCCGCCGGGTATTTGGTGATCTGCCCCTGCGCCCAGGCCAGGTTGGCCGGGGTGAAGGCGAAAGAGGCGGGCTGTTCGGGGTGAAGGCGGCGGAGCATCAGGCGGTCGTTCCCTTGGCTGCAAGCTGTTCGTCGGCCATGATGCGCAGGGCATCAGCGCAGAAGTCGGCCCCTGTCACCCATTGCAGGGCGCGGCCATTGTTCACTATTTCAACTGTCTCGAACGTGGTCGGCACAGAAAGCATCTTGAACCACTTCGAAGTCGAGATCAGGTCCGCAAAATCCACCTCACGCACCGCACCGTCATCAAACGTTACGCGGAGTGCGGAAGTGGAAACAAATAAAACATGCCGAATGCGTATCAGCGTTTCCGCCCGTTCCGGATCGCAACTGTCAGCGATGCTGCGCACGCCCCGCCCGTTATGGGGCTCTGTCCGTTCAGCAGCGCCCCCCTCTCCGCTTCGGAGAGGGGCCGGGGGAGAGGTATTCGCCTCAAGCAGATTGCTCACCACCGCAAAAATCCGCTCCATCACGGCCAGCGTTTCGCGCTGAACCTCAGTGTTCCAGAACCGGAGAACCTGATAGCCCCGCTTCGCCAGACAGGCGTCCCGGATCACGTCCGACTCCGAACCGGCATGCTGCCCCCCGTCCACCTCGACAATCAATCCGATCTCGGGCGCACAGAAATCTACAATGAACCGCCGGTCAATCACGAGCTGTCGGCGAAACCGCACACCCAGCGCATCACCACGCAGCCGCGACCAAAGCAGCCGTTCGGCATCGGTCATATCACGCCGCAATCTTTGCGCCCGTGCAGTCATCCCTGCGCCACGGTTGAACCGGCTTTGCACCTCTCCCCCGGCCCCTCTCCGTGCCGGAGAGGGGGGCGCGGCATCACCGTCCGCGACCCCCCTCTCCCGTGGGAGAGGGGATGGGGGAGAGGCCTGCGCAGACCGTGCTTCAAGGCCTGGAACACCGCCCGGCAAAGACCCCTCTCCCCCGGCCCCTCTCCGTGCCGGAGAGGGGGGCGCGGCATCACCGTCCGCGACCCCCCTCTCCCGTGGGAGAGGGGATGGGGGAGAGGCCTTCTTACTCACCGGTCAATCTCCCCGAACACCACATCCATCGTCCCGATGATCGCACTCACATCGGCCAGCTGGTGCCCCTTGCAGATGTAATCCATCGCCTGCAGATGCAGGAACCCCGGCGCGCGGATCTTGCAGCGGTAGGGGCGGTTGGTGCCGTCGGCCACAAGGTAGACGCCGAATTCGCCCTTCGGGGCCTCCACCGCCGCATAAACCTCGCCCGCGGGCACGTGGAAGCCTTCGGTATAAAGCTTGAAGTGATGGATCAGCGCCTCCATCGAGGTTTTCATCTCGCCGCGCGGGGGCGGCGTGATCTTGCCACGGGCCAGCACATCGCCCTTTTCCACCCGCAGCTTGGCCACCGCCTGCCGGATGATCGAGGTCGACTCGCGCATTTCCTGCATCCGGCACAGGTAGCGGTCATAGCAATCGCCGTTCTTGCCCACCGGAATCCTGAAGTCGAATTCGTCATAGCATTCATAGGGCTGGCTGCGGCGCAGGTCCCAGGCAAGGCCCGATCCGCGCACCATGACGCCGGAAAAGCCCCAGTTCAGAATATCCTCTTCCGTCACCACGCCGATATCGGCATTGCGCTGCTTGAAGATGCGGTTTTCGGTCAGCAGCCCGTCGATATCGTCCAGCACGCGCGGAAATTCCACCGCCCACTGATCGATATCCTCCAGCAGCTTCGGCGTCAGGTCCTGATGCACGCCGCCGGGGCGGAAATAGGCGGCATGCAGCCGCGCGCCGGATGCGCGTTCATAGAACACCATCAGCTTTTCGCGTTCCTCGAACCCCCACAGCGGCGGCGTCAGCGCGCCCACATCCATCGCCTGGGTGGTCACGTTCAGCAGGTGGTTCAGCACCCGCCCGATTTCGCAGAACAGCACCCGGATCAGGCTGGCCCGGCGCGGCACCGCCACGCCCGTCAGCTTTTCGATGGCCAGGCACCAGGCATGTTCCTGGTTCATCGGGGCCACATAATCCAGCCGGTCGAAATAGGGCAGGTTCTGCAGATAGGTGCGGCTTTCCATCAGCTTTTCGGTGCCGCGGTGCAGCAGCCCGATATGCGGATCGCAGCGTTCCACAATCTCGCCGTCCAGCTCCAGCACAAGGCGCAAAACCCCATGCGCCGCAGGGTGTTGCGGGCCGAAGTTCAGGTTGAAGTTGCGGATCTTCTGCTCGCCCGTCAGCGCGTCGTCAAAGCTTCCGTCCATCATGCTCTCACTTCGCCTTGTCGTCGCCGGGAAGGATATGCGGCGCACCCTCCCAGGGCGACATGAAATCGAACTGCCGGTATTCCTGCACCAGCTTCACCGGCTCGTAGACCACGCGCTTGCGCGCCTCGTCATAGCGCACTTCGGTATAGCCGGTGGTCGGGAAATCCTTGCGCAGCGGGTGGCCGCGAAACCCGTAATCGGTCAGGATGCGCCGCAGGTCCGGATGCCCCGAGAAGAGGATTCCGAACATGTCGAAAACCTCGCGCTCAAACCAGTTGGCCGATGCGTGAACGCCGGTGACTGACGGCACCATATCGCTGTCCTGCACCGCCACCTTCAGCCGGATGCGGTGGTTCTGGTACATCGACAGCAGATGATAGACCAGATCGAAGCGCGCCGCGCGGTCAGGATGGTCGATGGCCGTGATATCGACCAGCGAGGAAAAGCGGCAGCCCTGATCGGTCTTCAGGAATTCGACAAGCTGTACCAGGCCTGTCAGCGGCACATGCAGGGTCAACTCGCCATGGGCAATCTCGCTGCGCGCCACGGCACCGGGGCGGCGGACCCCGATATGCGCGGCAAGCTCGGCCAGCGCCTCACGTGACCGGGCGCGGCGGTCGCTGGCGATGGACAGGTCGGCCTCGGCCATGGCAGCTCTCCTAGCGGGTGATGGTGCCGGTGCGGCGGATTTTGCGCTGCAACTGCAGAATGCCATACAGCAGCGCCTCTGCCGTGGGCGGACAGCCGGGAACATAGATGTCAACCGGCACGATCCGGTCGCAGCCGCGCACCACGGAATAGCTGTAATGGTAATAGCCCCCGCCATTGGCGCAGGACCCCATGCTGATCACATAGCGCGGCTCGGGCATCTGGTCGTAGACCTTGCGCAGGGCCGGGGCCATCTTGTTGGTCAGCGTTCCGGCCACGATCATCACGTCGGATTGGCGCGGGCTGGCGCGCGGGGCCACGCCAAAGCGTTCCGCATCATAGCGCGGCATCGAGGTATGCATCATCTCGACCGCGCAGCAGGCCAGGCCGAAGGTCATCCAGTGCAGCGATCCGGTGCGCGCCCAGTTGATGATGTCTTCGGACGAGGTCAGCAGAAACCCCTTGTCCTGCAACCCGGCGTTCAGCGCCTGGGTTGCCGCCTCTGCCGCCACGGGGGGCGGAACCGCGCCTGACATCACTCCCATTCAAGCGCCCCCTTCTTCCATTCATAGGCGAACCCGACCGTCAGGATGCCCAGGAACACCATCATCGACCAGAAGCCCAGCATCGACACATCCTGGAACGCCACCGCCCAGGGGAACAGAAAGGCCACCTCAAGGTCAAAGATGATGAACAGGATCGACACCAGGTAGAACCGCACGTCGAACTTCATCCGCGCGTCGTCAAAGGCGTTGAAGCCGCATTCATAGGCCGAGACCTTTTCCGGGTCCGGGTTGCGCACCGCCAGCACGGCGGCCGCCAGGATCAGCACCAGCCCCAGCCCGACCGCAACCGCAAGCAGGATCAGGATCGGCAGGTAGTCTCGGAGAGATGCGTCCACGAGGGGCTCCATCGGCTGGCAAAAGACGGGCGGCGGCGCATCCGGCGGCGCTTTTCCGGCTTGCGATCCCTTTACTCTGCCCCCCGGCCGGGGTCAACCGAAGGCCGCCCGGCAAAGGCCCGAAACAGCAAGGATCGTCATGACCCTGCACGGGAAAGCGGCGTTTCGCGGCCCTGTGTCGCAGCCGGTGCGGCGCTGCGGCATCGCCCTGCGGCAAAGACCGTCAGGCGCGGTCCTCCGCCCCGCTGCGGGTGGTGCGGATATTGGTGACCTCGCGCTCCAGGAAATAGCTGATCGCCGACCGGATCGCCACCAGAAGGCCCAGAAACACCAGATCCAGCAATTGCAGGCTGAGCGCGGTTTCGATGATGTCCGAAACGATGAACAACTCCAGCCCCGCCAGAATGTAGCGGCCCAGTTCGATCCGGCTTTCATCAATGGCCGCGAGGCGTTTGTCCCCGGCCCTCTCAGCCCGCAGGAAACCCGCCACAAAGCGCAGCACCCCGATCAGCATCACCGTGATGGCAAACAGGTCAATCGCCGCCTCGACCCAGGTCAGCCCCTCGACCAGCGCCGGAAGATGCGCGTGCAGCAGGCTTTCCTTGCCGCCTTCAAGCCATGTGCTGTTCATCCGCCCGCCACGTCCCTTCGCCGCCGGTTGCGCATCGTGCGCGGCAGTTTAGCGCAACAGGGTGCGGGCGGAAGGGCAGATCGTGCCGGTCAGTCGCCCGGCGGCAGCGCTTCGGGCCCCTCTTCGGCCCCCTGGAACACCGCACTCACCTCGGCCTTCACGATCCGCCCGATCAGCGCCGCGTCGTCCGGCGTGAAGGTCAGCGGCAGGCGCAGGTCGATCAGCCCGGCCAGCACCCGGTCGGTGCGGGGCAGCGGCGCCGGCCTTGCATAGCGCCAATGATCATAGCGCGAGGTGAAGGCCACCGGATCGGCCGCGCCGAACCACTTCAGCTCCACCCCCCGCGCGGCACAGCGCGCAATCACGCTGCGGGTTCGCAGCGGTTGCCAGTCGCGCAGCAGGAACTGGAACGATGATCCCACGAAATGCTCGTCCGCCTGCCGGGGGATCAGCGTCAGACCGGGCGTTCCGGCAAGCTCCGCCTCAAGCCGGCGGTACAGGGTTGCCCACCGCCCCACCCGGTCGTCCAGCGTGGCCAGCTGCGGGCGCAGGATCGCGGCCCGCAGATTGTCCATCCGGCCCGAGATGTTCGGAACCTCGAAGCGCAGCGACTCAAAGGCTTCGGGCGGCGGGGCGGCCCGGTGCCGGGCATAAAGCATGTAGCTGCCCGACAGCAGAATCGCCCGCGCCATCGCTTGCGGGTCATCCGACACCAGAAAGCCGCCCTCGCCGGAATTGGCATGCTTGTAGGTCTGCGTCGAATAGCACCCCATGCGCCCGTGCCGCCCCGATGGCACGCTGCGGAACCGCGCCCCCATGGTATGGGCGCAATCCTCGATCACCGTCACGGCGGCGGCATCGCAGATCGCCATCAGCCGGTCCATGTCGCAGATATGCCCGCGCATATGGCTCAGCAGCAGCACCCGCGCGCCCGAGGCGGCGATCTTCGCCGCCAGATCATCCAGGTCGATGGTCAGGTCTTCCGTCACCTCGACAAACACTGGCCGCGCGCCCACGGCGGCAATGGCACCGGGCACCGGGGCCAGGGTAAAGCCGTTCGACAGAACGGCATCGTCGTGACCGACACCCAGCGCGCGCAGGGCCGTTGCCATGGCATAGCCGCCCGAGGCCACGGCCAGACAGTATTTCGCCCCCACCAGACGCGCGAAGTCTTCTTCCAGCAAGGCCGTCTCGGCAATCTCGCCCGGCGCGGTGTTGTAGCGGTGCAGCCGCCCGTGGCGCAAAACCGCCAGCGCCGCCGCAATGCCCTCGTCGGAAATCGGCTCCTGCTGGGTGAAGCTGCCTGTGAAGACGTCCATCAATCCACTCCCCGGCTCTGGCCCTGCGGATGCGCCCGCGCTGTCGCCACGAACAGCCCCAAGGCCAGCACCAGCACCGCCGCCGCCACATACATCGCAACATCAGGCGACTGGATGATTGCATCCGGCTGCATGAAATGCCCGAAGATCTGCGAAAACACCACAGTCCCCAGCAGCATGGCGATGTTCATGACCGATGACAGCCCGCCCTGCAATTCGCCTTGGGCATCTTCCGGCACGGCCCTGGACAGCATCGCGGTCAGCATCGGATGCACAAAGCCTTCCGGCCCGTGGATCACCAGCAGGATCAGCACCCCGGCCAGCGTGCCCACCAGCCCGTAGCCCGCCGCCGAGACCACCGCGATGATCAGCCCGAACAGCGCCACGCGATACTCGCCAAAGCGGGCCACCAGCGGGCCGGTCAGCACGCCCTGGAAGAACGCGGTGATCAGGCCGAAGGCCGCCAGCGACACCCCCACCATGGCCACGCTCCAGTCGAATTTCGCCATGCCCCAGAAGGGCCAGATCGCCGGATAGACCGAGCTGGCGAAGAAGTAGATGAACAGGACCCCGCACAGCGGCAGCACACCGCTATAGCGCCGGAACACGGCCAGCGTGCCGAAGGGATTGGCGCGCCGCCACTCAAAGGCGCGACGCTTTTCGGGGGCAAGCGTTTCCGGCAGCACGAACCAGCCATAGACAAGGTTGCAGGCGGCCAATCCGGCGGCGACGAAGAACGGCACCCGCGTGCCGAATTCGCCCAGCAGCCCGCCGATCGCCGGGCCAAGAACGAACCCAACGCCAAAGGCCGCCCCCATCAGCCCGTAAGCCTTTGCCCGCCCTTCGGGCGGCGTCACATCGGCGATATAGGCATTGGCAATGACATAGGATGACCCGCACAGCCCCGCCACGACCCGCCCGACGAACAGCCAGAAGACCGACGGGGCAAAGGCGGAAAACAGGTAATCGACGAACAGCCCGAAAATCGACAGCAGCAGCAGGGGCCGGCGCCCGAACCGGTCGCTCAGGTTGCCCATCAGCGGGCTGAAGGCGAATTGCATGATGGAAAAGGCGAAAAGCATCCAGCCGCCGATGAAGGCGGCATCCGCCAGGCCCACGCCCTGCACCTCTTCGATCAGGCCGGGCAAGACCGGCATGATCAGGCCGAAGCCCACCATGTCCAAGAGCACGGTGATCAGAACAAAGGTCACCGCGTGACGGGACGGGGCCGGGGCCTGCATGGGATTGTCCGCTGTTGCGCTGCCGCCCAGGGTCTAACAAGCTGCGCAAGAAGTGCCAAGTGCCCTGGCTGCCGGACCCGGAAAGCAGGAAGCCGTTCCGCCTGCGCGCGCCCCACGCGGTCTGGCCGGAGCCACCGCCCCGGCCCGGCGGGACCGGTCCCCATGCGACGGAGGAGCCTGACCGGCAGGGAAACGCGGCGTGCTTCCCTGCCCGCCCGGAACGGCAAGCCCCTTTCCCCCGGATCAGGAAGATTCTCCCGCCTGGCAGGCGGGGAACATGCGCTTTGAGCATCCTGTCAGGCGTCTGCAACACAAGCAGAGTGGCACGCACAGAATACCACGGACAGGCCCTACTCCGCCGCCTTCACTGCGGCGGGATTGTTCGGATGTTCCGTCCAGTTCCCGTACCCCGTCACCCTGCGCCCCGTGCGCGGGTCCAGCGCCCCCTGGGGCAGTTCTTCCATGGTGATGCAATCCTCCACCGGGCAGACGTTGACGCACAGGTTGCAGGCGACGCATTCGGCATCGATCACCTCGAACACGCGGCCCGGCTTCATGGCGATGGCTTGGTGGCTGGTGTCTTCGCAGGCGGCATAGCAGCGGCCGCAGCCGATGCAGGTATCGGGGTTGATCCGGGCCTTGGTCACGTAGTTCAGGTTCAGGTCCTGCCATTCGACAAAGTTCGGCACCGCGCGCCCGATCAGGTCGGACAGGGCCATGTCCTTTTCATCCAGGTACTGCGACAGGCCGGAAATCATTTCCTGCACGATCTTGAAGCCATAGGTCATCGCCGCCGTGCAGACCTGCACATTGCCCGCCCCCAGCGCCAGGAATTCCGCCGCGTCGCGCCAGGTCGTGACCCCGCCGATGCCGGAAATGGGCAGGGTGCGGGTTTCCCGGTTCCGGGCAATTTCGGCCACCATGTTCAGCGCGATGGGCTTCACCGCCGGGCCGCAATAGCCGCCATGGCTGCCCTTGCCGTCGATCATCGGGAAGGGCGAGAATTGATCCAGATCGACATTGGTGATCGATTTCACCGTGTTGATCAGCGACACGGCATCGGCCCCGCCGCGATGCGCCGCCATGGCCGGCGGCAGGATCGAGGTGACGTTGGGCGTCAGCTTCACAATGCAGGGCATGCGGGAGTATTGCTTGACCCAGCGCGTCACCATTTCGATGTATTCGGGCACCTGCCCCACGGCAGACCCCATGCCGCGTTCGGCCATGCCATGCGGACAGCCAAAGTTCAGCTCCACCCCGTCGGCCCCGGTATCTTCGATGCGCGTCAGGATGTCTTTCCACGACTCCTCATCACAGGGCACCATCAGGCTGATGATCATGGCGCGGTCGGGCCAGTCGCGCTTGACCTGCCTGATCTCGCGCAGGTTCACCTCCAGCGGGCGGTCGGTGATCAGTTCGATGTTGTTCAGGCCCAGCAGGCGGCGGTCGGCCCCCCAGACCGCGCCATAGCGCGGGCCGTTGACGTTGACGATGGGCGGGCCTTCGGAGCCAAGCGTTTTCCACACCACGCCGCCCCAGCCCGCCTCGAACGCACGGCGGACGTTGTATTCCTTGTCCGTCGGCGGGGCCGAGGCCAGCCAGAAGGGGTTGGGGGATTTGATGCCAATGAAGTCGGAACGCAGATCGGCCATGGAAGCCTCCTATGACAGGCGACGCGCGCGCCGCCGGGGGGCGGCGCAGGTGCGGATCGGGGATGCAGACAGGGAAAGCGGGAACGTCAGGCGCCAAACAGCGACCAGATCCAGCCGATGATCAGGCCGCCAACCTCGCCGGTTTTCGGCACGATGAAGGCCCAGGCCACAGACCCGGTCACGTTGAACAGCTGGAACCACCAGAACGGCATCGCAGCCATGCCGCACATCAGAAAGACCACGGGGCGCAGCGGGCCGAAGAAATGCCCGATGATGATGGCCAGGGGGCCCCATTTTGCAAAGCTGTCCCGCCCGCGGTCCACCAGATCGGGATGATCGCGCAGCGGCCAGAGCGACAGGATGCGGTCGCCATAGCGCATTCCCAGCCACCACGAAAAGGTGGAGCCGATCACCGCACCCAGCGCCGCCCCGAAGAAGATCGGGGGAAAGCTGAGCGCGCCGGTGGCCACCAGCGCCCCCACGCCCACCAGAATGGCGGTCGAAGGAATGGCGATGGACAGAAAGGCGGTATTCTCTGCCGCCGCAAAGACCAGGGCGATCCAGAAGGCCCAGTCCCGGTTGGCTTCGAGAAACCCGATCAGTCGGTCGATGAGCGCGTCCATGTGCTGCCTTTGGCCGGGGGTGTGAAGTGTCGGGAATTGAGATGTTCTGAGATTCAGTTGACTTGAATTCGTTCACTTTCTTGCCGGATTTGACCCGCGTCAAATCCGGCCGCGCCTGCCTGCCCCCGGCAGGCGCGTTTCCGCGCCCGCCCAGGCAGGCGCGACCGGATTTCCCAGCCGTATCCCCGGCCCACCCCCCCTTGCCCTGCGGCTTGCGCCTCCGGGCAACGGACCGGGCCACGCTCCACTGGAGCGTGACCTTTTCGGCCCGCAGAACCCATCGCGTCATGGTGCGGCCATCAGCGCTGCATGGATATCTTCCGCCGCATCGCGGCCTTCGGCAACGGCTGTCACGGTCAGGTCATTGCCGCCCGCCGCACAGTCGCCGCCCGCCCAGACGCCGGGCAGCGATGTCCGCCCGGCCCCGGTGACGGCGATCTTGCCACCGTCCAGCCGCAGCGCCGCAGGCGCGCCGCGCAGGGTCTGGCCAATGGCCCTGAACACCTGATCTGCCTTGAGCACAAAGGTCTCAGGCGTCAGGCGCAGGCCATCGGGGCCATCGGCCGTATAGGCAAACTCCACGCCCGTAACCGCGCCATTGCCCAGCACCCGCAGCGGTGCCGCCCCGGTGATGATCCGCACGCCCTTTGAGGTGGCATGGGATTGCTCATGCCCCGACGCGCTCATCCGGTCCTGCCCGCGGCGATAGACGATCGTCACCGTCTCTGCGCCCAGAAGCTTTGACTGCACCGCCGCATCAACAGCCGTCATGCCGCCGCCGATCACCACCACGTCACGCCCGACGGGCAGGCTGGCCTTGTCTTCGCACTGGCGCAGGGTGGCGATGAATTCGACGGCGTCCTGAACATGGCTGCGGTCTTCGCCTTCGGCCCGCAGGGCGTTGACGCCAGACAGGCCGATGCCCAGAAACACCGCGTCGAAAGACGACCGCAGATCATCCAGCGTCAGGTCGTGCCCCAGCGCGCGGCCGGTTTCCACGCGGATGCCCCCGATGGACAAAAGCCAGTTCACCTCGGCCTGGGCAAAATCGTTCGGGGCCTTGTAGGCGGCGATGCCATATTCGTTCAGCCCGCCCGCCTTTGGCCGGGCGTCATACAGCGTGACCTCGTGGCCATGCAGGGCCAGCCGGTGGGCTGCGGCAAGACCGGCCGGGCCGGCACCGACAACGGCCACCCGCTTGCCGGTCGCTGCGCTGCGGATAAAGGGATGCACGCCCTGCGCCATCAGACTGTCGGTGGCAAAGCGCTGCAACCGGCCGATTTCCACAGGCTTGCCTTCGGCGGCCTCGCGCACGCAGGCCTCTTCGCAGAGCTGTTCAGTCGGACAGACGCGGGCGCACATGCCGCCCAGGATATTCTGTTCAAAGATCGTGCGCGCCGCCGCCTCGGGCGTGCCCGTGGCAATCTGGCGGATGAACAAGGGAATGTCGATCGAGGTGGGACAGGCCGTGATGCAGGGCGCATCATGGCAGAAATAACAGCGGTCCGCAGCGACATGCGCCTCGTGCCGGTCAAGGGCAGGCTCCTTGTCGGCGAAATGATCGCGGTAGCTGGCGGCGGGCAGGCGCCCCGGCACCACGCCGGGCGTAAGCGGGCTGTTGGACAAGGTGGACCCCCCATGGCAATGGCCTTTGCCGGAAAAGCTGCCACAGGGAAGTTTTTTTATCAAACGGTAAATTTTCCGCAGGCGGGGATGCCCCCGCTTTTGTCCGGACCTGCCCGGGATTCAGGCAAGTCCCCCCTTTGAATGCCCCGCAACTGGCGCTTTTCACCCCGGACACCGTCGCGTATAAGCGGCCCAGCCATGGCTTCGCCCAGCCTGCGGGGACCGTGCAGGACCAAACACCAAAAGCCCGCAAAAGAACCCCTCAGAGGACGGCATGAGCAAACATTCCACCGACGCGGACGTCGCCTTTATCCAGGCGCTTGCCGAGTTGCTGAACAAGAACGGTCTGACCGAGCTTTCGGTGAAGCGCGAATATGGCGAGGATGACAGCCTGGATGTGCGGGTGGTCAAGCAGGCGAATATCGTCACCACCCATGCGGCGGCCCCTGCCCCGCTGCCCCACGCGCCCGCGCCACCTGCCGGCGGGCCGGCGGCGGCACCCGCTGCGGCCGGCACCGATGATCCGGCACAGCATCCGGGTGCCGTCACCTCGCCGATGGTGGGCACGGTCTATCTGTCTGCCGAACCGGGGGCGACGCCCTTTGTGGCCATCGGCGCGCAGGTGACCGAAGGCCAGACGGTTCTGATCATCGAGGCGATGAAGACGATGAACCACATCCCGGCGCCGCGTGCGGGAACGGTGCGCCGCATCGTTGTCGAAGATGGCAGCCCGGTGGAATACGGCGCGCCGCTGATGATCATCGAATGAGCGCGGCAAAGGACAGGGCCCCGATGTTCGACAAGATCCTGATCGCCAATCGCGGCGAGATTGCGCTGCGCGTCATCCGCGCCTGCCGCGAAATGGGCATCACCTCGGTCGCGGTGCATTCCACGGCCGATGCCGATGCCATGCATGTGCGCATGGCGGACGAAAGCGTGTGCATCGGGCCGGCCCCATCGGCAGAAAGCTATCTGAACAAGGCCGCGATCATTTCGGCCTGCGAGATCACCGGGGCAGACGCGGTGCATCCGGGATATGGCTTTCTCAGCGAAAACGCGGCCTTCGCCCAGGCGCTGGAAGATCATGACATCGTCTTCATCGGGCCCTCGGCCGAACATATCCGCATCATGGGCGACAAGATCACCGCCAAGGAGACCGCCAAGGCCCTTGGCATTCCGGTCGTGCCGGGATCGGACGGCGGGGTTGGCGATGTCGAAAGCGCCGGCGCAGTTGCGGCGGCCATCGGCTATCCGGTGATCATCAAGGCCACTGCGGGCGGCGGCGGGCGCGGCATGAAGGTGGCGCAGACGGCGGCAGAGCTGGAGATTGCCTTCCGCACCGCCCGGTCCGAAGCCAAGGCGGCCTTCGGCAATGACGAGGTCTATATCGAGAAATACCTCCAGCGCCCGCGTCACATCGAGATTCAGGTCTTCGGTGACGGCAAGGGACAGGCGGTGCATCTGGGCGAACGCGACTGTTCCCTGCAGCGCCGCCACCAGAAGGTGTTCGAAGAGGCGCCGGGACCGGCGATCACCGATGCGATGCGCGCGCGGATCGGCAAGGTCTGTGCCGATGCGGTCGCCCGGATCAACTACACCGGGGCGGGCACTGTCGAATTCCTGTTCGAGGACGGGCAGTTCTACTTCATCGAAATGAACACGCGCCTTCAGGTCGAGCATCCGGTGACAGAGGCGGTCTTTGGCGTTGATCTGGTGCGCGAGCAGATCCGTGTCGCCGCAGGCCTGCCGATGTCGTTCACCCAGGACGAGCTGGAAATCAGCGGCCATGCCATTGAAGTGCGGATCAACGCCGAAAAGCTGCCGAACTTCGTGCCCTGCCCCGGCAAGGTGAAGGTGTTCCATGCGCCGGGGGGCCTGGGTGTGCGGATGGATTCGGCGCTGTACGGCGGCTATTCGATTCCGCCCTATTACGACAGCCTGATCGGCAAGCTGATTGTCCACGGGCGCGACCGCCACGAAGCACTGGCGCGGCTGCGCCGGGCGCTGGGCGAGCTGATCGTGGACGGGGTCGAAACCACGGTGCCGCTGTTCCATGCCCTGCTGGCAGAGCCGGATATCCAGAACGGGGATTACAACATCCACTGGCTGGAAAAATGGCTGGCAAGGCAGCTCGGCTGACCGGGACGGGCATCATCGCCGGGCGGTCCGGATCGGGCCACCCCCTGGCATGACGGGCGGGGCGATCACGCCCGATCTTCTGCTGCGGGCCTATGCGGCCGGCATCTTTCCGATGGCGGAACGCCGCGATGATCCGTCGATCCACTGGATCGACCCGAAGCGTCGCGGGATCATCCCCCTGAACCGGTTCCACATTTCCCGGTCCCTGCGGCGGCGCCTGTTGCATTCGGATTATGCAATCCGGACCGACAGCGACTTTTCCGGCGTGGTTCAGGGCTGTGCCGGGCGGGACGAGACCTGGATCAACGACGACATCTTTTCGCTGTATCTTGCCCTGCACCGGGCGGGTCATGCCCATTCGCTGGAGGTCTGGGACGCGGATGCGCTGATCGGCGGCGTGTACGGCGTGGCGCTGGGGGCTGCGTTTTTCGGTGAAAGCATGTTCTCGCGCCGCAGGGATGCGTCGAAAGTGGCCCTTGCCTGGCTGGTGGACCGGTTGCGCGCGGGCGGTTTTGCGCTGTTTGACACGCAGTTCCTGACCGCGCATCTGGCATCCCTTGGCGCGGTCGAGATCAGCCGCGCCGAATATCGCGCGCAGCTGGCCGCGGCACTGCACCAAACGGCAACCTTCGATCCGCCCGGTTATTCGCCCACCGCTGCTTCGGTATCGCAGCGCAATATCCACACGTCATAGCGCGGATGGTCCATCGCGCTCAGCGCCGGGCTGCTGGCAATCATCCAGCCGGAAAAGACCGGCGTGTTGTGGTTCAGGCTGTCAACCACCGTCAGATGGGCATAGGCATTCGACGCCGGGTCATCATAGGGATAGCGGCATTCATCAAGCTGGATGGTCAGCCTGCCCTTGACCACGCTTTGCCCCCGCGCGAGATCGATATCCGCCAGATCACCCGATACCTTGTCCAGCCAGCGCACGACACCGCCCGGCGCCTGGGCAATGGCTGTTGTCTGCGCCAGGGCCGGCAGGGCCAGAACGCACAGCAAAAGGGCAAGGCGCGTCATTCGGCGGGTGCGGGGGTTGGCGATGCCGATGCGCCGACGAATTTCATCAGCAGGGCGATCACGCTGACAGCGCCTTGCGTATCTTCAATCTCGTCGCCCGGACCAAGATTTTCCAGAGACCCGCCTGGCTGAAGCTCGATAAAGCTGCCGCCCAGCAAACCTTCGGACGAGACCAGAATGGTGCTGTCATCAGGCAGCAGGACATCATCGCGCAGCGAAATCGTCGCATCGGCGAAGAAGGTTTGCGGGTTAAGCTCCAGCGCCGTGACGGTGCCCACCTTGACGCCGGCAAGACGCACATCGGTGCCCACCGTCACCCCATCGACAGACCGGAAGCTGGCGACCAGCGGATAAGTGGCGGCATTGCCGGTAAAGCCGGTGCTTTGCCCGGCGTAAACCAGAAAGCCGACAGCAGCGGCCAGAACCGCAGCACCTGCAATGACTTCTGACGGATTCTCGGCCATTATTCCGGTTGCCATGCCTCGTAATCGCGCCGCGCCACCGGATCGGGCCTGCGGATCGAACCGGGGGGGGCATAGGCGGCCATCGTTCCGGTCAGATTCTCCTGATGCGGCTTTTCCCAGGCCTTCTTTTTCGGCGGCGCTTCGACAGGTGTCTGATCCCGCGTGAAGTGCAGCCAGCCATGCCAGTCGGCGCTGACGCGGCTTGCTTCCATTTCACCGTTGTAGATCACCCAGCGCTTCCGGTCGTCAGACGTCCGGTAATAGATGTTGCCCTGCGCATCCTCGCCCACCTTCACGCCGCGCCGCGCCGTGAAGATCTGGGTGCCCAGCGTCTGGCTGTTCCACCAGGTCACAAGGCGTTTCAGGAAGGACATGGCGCGGTCTCCGGCTGTTTGGCCTGATATGGCCGAAGGCGGTGGCAAGGTCCAGTGGGTATGATCGGCAGCGGCGGGGCAAGGCCCGGTCTGCCTGCGTTTCGCGAAAGACCGGCCCAGGGGCCGGTCATGGGCGCGCCCCCGGCAGATGGCCGCTGTCCTGATACCGGGCGGACCCCGGACAGATCATCTTGCCGTGACTTTTTCCTTGCTTTTCGGCGATTCGGTGAAAATCATCAGCGGCTTCACCCCGCTTTTCACGGCTTCCTCGTTCACCACCACCTCTTCCACGCCGTCCCGTCCGGGCAGTTCGAACATGGTATCCAGCAGGATATCCTCCATGATCGACCGCAGCCCCCGCGCGCCTGTCTTGCGCTTGATGGCGCGCTTGGCAATGGCGCTGAGCGCATCGGTGGCGAAGGTCAGCTTCACGCCCTCGATCTCGAACAGGCGCTGATACTGCTTGACCAGGGCATTCTTCGGCTCGGTCAGGATCGTCACCAATGCCGCCTCATCAAGGTCGGTCAGCGTTGCGATCACCGGCAGGCGGCCGACGAATTCGGGGATAAGGCCGAATTTGAGAAGGTCTTCCGGTTCCAGTTCCATGAACAACTCGCCCGCCCCGCGCGCATCGGGGTCTTTCACATCGGCACCAAAGCCGATGCCAGAGCCCTTGTTGCGCTGCGCGATGATCTTTTCCAGCCCGGCAAAGGCACCGCCGCAGATGAACAGGATGTTGGTCGTATCCACCTGCAGGAATTCCTGCTGCGGATGCTTGCGCCCGCCCTGCGGCGGCACCGAGGCGATGGTGCCTTCCATGATCTTCAACAGCGCCTGCTGCACGCCTTCGCCCGACACATCGCGGGTGATCGACGGGTTGTCGGACTTGCGGGTAATCTTGTCGACCTCGTCAATATAGACGATGCCGCGCTGCGCGCGTTCGACATTGTATTCGCTGGCCTGCAGAAGCTTGAGGATGATGTTTTCAACATCTTCGCCCACGTAACCGGCTTCGGTCAGGGTGGTTGCATCTGCCATGGTGAAGGGAACATCCAGAATCCGCGCCAGCGTCTGGGCAAGCAGCGTCTTGCCGCAGCCGGTCGGGCCGATCAGCAGGATGTTGGATTTCGACAGTTCGATATCGGTCTTCGACGAATGGTTCAGGCGCTTGTAATGGTTGTGTACCGCCACCGACAGCACGCGCTTGGCATGAATCTGGCCGATCACATAATCGTCCAGAACCTTGCAGATCTCGCGCGGGGTCGGCACCCCGTCCGAGGATTTCAGGCCCGAGGTTTTCGTTTCCTCGCGGATGATGTCCATGCAAAGTTCAACGCATTCGTCGCAGATGAACACGGTCGGACCCGCAATCAGCTTGCGCACCTCGTGCTGGCTTTTGCCGCAGAACGAGCAGTAAAGGGTATTCTTGCTGTCGCTGCCCGAGTTGTTCGCCATCGTAACCTCTGCCATCTTTCGTATCGGGCCGACGGGCCAAATGCGCCTGATCAGAAAGCTTAGGACAGACCCTTCGCCTTCACAATGTCAAATCATGCACCGCCCGGTGACGGGGCGGGCACCCTTCATCCCTTCGAGGCGTCGTCCGCCTTGCCGCGGCTTTCAAGGATACTGTCGATCAGGCCCCAGGCCCTGGCATCTTCGGCGGACATGAAGTTGTCCCGCTCCAGCGCGGCTTCGACGGCTTCGATCGGCTGCCCGGTGTGGCGCACATAGATCTCGTTCAGACGGTCCTTCAGCTTTTGCGTCTCGCGGGCGTGGATCATGATGTCCGTCGCCTGTCCCTGATAGCCGCCGGACGGCTGGTGGACCATGACGCGGCTGTTGGGCAAGGAAAAGCGCATGCCCGGATGCCCTGCCGTCAGCAGAAGCGACCCCATCGAGGCCGCCTGCCCGATCACCAGCGTGGAAACCTTCGGCTTGATGTACTGCATGGTATCGTAGATCGACAGGCCGCTGGTCACCACGCCACCGGGAGAGTTGATGTACATCGAAATTTCCTTGGACGGATTTTCCGATTCCAGAAACAGAAGCTGCGCACAGATCAGCGACGACATGCCATCATGCACCGGACCGGACAGGAAGATGATCCGTTCCTTGAGCATCCGCGAATAGATGTCATAGGCGCGTTCGCCCCGGCTGGTCTGTTCGACCACCATCGGGACAAGCGTGTTCATGTAGGTGTCGATCGGATCTCTCATCTTGGCCTGCCTCGCGTCCCTGATCTGTGCCGTCGCCGTCTTGCCCGACTCTTAGTTGTGCCTGCGGGGGGCTGCAAGGGGCACGGGGTCCCCCGGACCGGACCCGCCCCGGACAGCCGCCGTGCCGGCCTGCGTCGCGCGCAGACTAGTGCGGCTTTGGTTAAGCAAGGATGACCCCCTCGCCCATTCCGCAGACGGCCGCCCTGGTGCCAGGCAGGAACCGGGGTCAGGGGGCGTCCTGGCCTGCGCCCGATGTCATGTGCCGCAGAAGGTGCGGAAGCCTTCGGTGAACGCAGGGGGTGGCGGCAGCGCAAGGTGTTCCTGCCCAGGCGTCCCGGCGAAAGGGGCCGACAGGGCGGACAAAAGCGCCTCGAAAGGGGCCGCATCGCCGGCAACCGCCGCGTCCAGGGCGGCTTCGACGCGGTGGTTGCGCGGGATGACAGCCGGATTGACGCGGTCCATCGCAGATGCCCGTTCCGCAGGCGTGCCCGGCCCGCTTTCAACGCGGGCGCGCCAGTCTGCCAGCCAGCCGTCAAGGGCCTCGGGTTCCGCAAACTGCGCGCGCACCGCCTCTGGCGCGCCGCGCAGGGCATCAGACAGCCGCCGGAAGGTCAGGGTCCAGTCCGCCGCCTGCGCCTCCATCAGCGCCAGAAGGCGCTGCACCAGCAGGGCATCTTCCCGGTCGTCCCGCACTAGGCCAAGCTTTGCCCGCAGGATGGAATGAAACCGCGCCTCGTACCCGGGCATGTAGCTGCGCAACACCCCGGTTGCGGCCGCAATCGCCCTGTCCGCATCGCTGTCGATCAGCGGCACCAGGGTTTCCGCCAGCCGCGCCAGATTCCACTGCCCGATGGCAGGCTGGTTGCCATAGGCATACCGCCCGGTCTGGTCGATGGAACTGAACACGGTGTCCGGCGCACAGGCATCCATGAAGGCGCAGGGCCCGTAATCGATGGTCTCGCCGGACAGCGTCATGTTGTCGGTGTTCATCACGCCATGAATGAACCCCACGCTCATCCATCCGGCAATCAGCGCGGCCTGCGCCCCGACAACGGCCTCCAGCAGGGCAAGCGCCGGATTCGGGTCATCTGCCAGGTGCGGGTAGTGCCGCGCCAGGGTGTAGCCGGTAAGCAGGCGCAGACGGTCCACCTCGCCCCGCGCCGCGAAGAACTGGAAGGTGCCGACCCGGATGTGACTGGCGGCAACGCGGGCAAGCACCGCCCCCGGCAGGGCCGTTTCGCGCTGCACCGTTTCGCCCGTGGTCACGGCGGCAAGCGCGCGCGTGGTGGGGATGCCCAGCGCGTGCATGGCCTCGCCGATCAGGTATTCCCGCAGCACCGGGCCCAATGTCGCCTTGCCGTCGCCCCGCCGGGAAAACGGCGTTGGTCCGGACCCTTTCAGCGCGATGTCGCGCCGCAGGCCGGCGCGGTCGGTGACCTCGCCCAGCAGCAGGGCGCGGCCATCGCCAAGCTGCGGTGAAAATCCGCCGAACTGGTGCCCCGCATAGGCCTGCGCCACCGGCCGGGCATCTGCCGGCAGAAGGTTGCCGCTGAAAATCCCGGCACCCAGCGCGCCATCCAGCAGGTCGGCGTCCAGACCCAGATCATGGGCCAGCGCGCGGTTCAGCCGGAACAGGCGCGGCGCGGGCACCCGCGCCGCCGCCCAATCCACCGAAAAACCGGGAAGGTCGCGCGCATAGCTGTGGTCAAAGCCAAATCGCGGTCCGCCGCCCGTTTCTGATCGCCCGTCCGGCATGGGATCACCCTTTCAGACGGGGTCAGGCGGCGTCTGTCGCCCGCCGGGGCAGTTTCCAGTCCGGGCGCAGGAAATGGCAGGTGTAGCCGTTCGGGATGCGCTCCAGATAATCCTGATGTTCCGGCTCCGCCTCCCAGAAGGGGCCTGCCGGGGCAACTTCGGTGACAACCTTTCCCGGCCAGAGGCCCGACGCATTGACATCGGCAATGGTCCGTTCCGCTTCGGCCTTCTGATCCTGCGATAGGAAATAGATGGCAGAGCGGTAGGACAGGCCACGGTCGTTGCCCTGCCTGTTGAGGGTGGTCGGATCATGGATCTGGAAGAAGAACTCCAGCAGGTCGCGGTAGCTGATGCGCGCGGGATCAAAGATGATCTCGATGCCCTCGGCATGGGTGCCGTGATTGCGGTAGGTCGCCTTGGCAACATCGCCGCCGGTGTAGCCGACGCGGGTCCTCACCACGCCCGGCAAGCGCCGGATCAGGTCCTGCATACCCCAAAAACAGCCGCCCGCCAGAATCGCCGTCTCATGCCTGTCCGCCATGTCCCTCTCCCTGTCCTGTCCGTCTCCGCGTAACATGGCGACGGTGCCCGCAAATGTCCAATGGCTGTCACCAAAAGCCTTGCCGCCCGGCCGCCATCCGCGCGGCAAATCCGCATCGCCGCGGCATTGCACCGGCAATGCGGGTGGTTTGTTGCCGGACAATCCACTATGTAGGCCGGTGACGCGGACACAGGGCCGCGCGGGGCCGCGCGCGCCTGCCCCGCCCGAAGTGCAAGAGCCGAGGTTTGCCATCCGGAATGCTGTCGTTCATCCGATCAAGACTTGAAGCTGCCTTTCCCGCACTGAAGGAAAAACTGCTCTGGCGGCTGCTTCGGGAAAACCTGCATGAGCAGCGCAAGCTTTATGCGGTGTCCATCGTTGCGATGATCGTTGTTGCCGCAATGACATCCTCGGTGGCGCTGGTCATGCGCTACATCGTGGATGCGATGACCATCCCCGGCAATCGCGGCATGGTCTTCATCGTGGCGATGGCCGTCGCGCTGATCTTCACGATCAAGGGTCTGGCCACCTATGTTCAGGTCGTCTCTTTGACCCGCGCCGGCAACCGGATTGTCGCAACCCAGCAGGTCCGCCTGTATGACAAGCTGCTGCGGCAGGGGGTTTCCTTCTTCAACCTGACGGAATCGTCAGACCTGCTGATGCGCGTCACCCAATCGGCCCAGGCCGCGCGGACGATCATTGACATGATCGTCACCTCCTTCGTGCGCGATCTTCTGACCCTGATCGGCCTGGTGATCGTGATGTTCTACCAGCAGCCGGTCCTGTCTGCCGTATCACTGCTGATCGGTCCTGCGGCGATCTTCGGTATCCGGGTGCTGCTGCGCAAGGTGCGCAGCATCATGGAGATGGAAATGGCCTCGCTGGCCGAGATCATCAAGGTGATTCAGGAAACCTCGACCGGCATCCGGATCATCAAGGCCTTTGCGCTGGAAGAACGCATGTCAAGCCGAATGGTAAAGGCCGTGCGCGATGTGGAAAAACGGTCAAATGCCATTTCGCGCCTGGAAGCGATCACCAGCCCGCTGATGGACACGCTGTCAGGTTTTGCCATTGCGGCGGTGGTCGCGCTGAGCGCCCTGCAGATTTTCGGGGTGCAGGGCACCACGCCGGGGCAGCTGATGTCCTTTGTGACAGCGCTTCTGATGGCCTATGAACCGGCCAAGCGCCTGTCCCGGATGCGGATCACCATCGAAGCCAACATGGTCGGCGTCAATATGATGTTCACGCTGCTGGACCAGCCCGAGACGCTGGCCGAGCATCCCGATCCGGTCGCCATGCCGAAGGGGCCGGGCCGGATCGTGTTCGACAGGGTGCATTTCGGCTATGGCACCGGCCGGCCGGTGATCAGCGATCTGTCGCTTGTCTTCGAAGCGGGCAAGACGACGGCGCTGGTCGGCCCGTCGGGGGGCGGAAAATCCACGATCCTGAACCTGATCCTGCGGCTTTATGACCCCGGCGAGGGCACCGTGATGATCGACGGTCAGGACATCCGCAGGGCAAGCTTCACCACGCTGCGCGACCGGATTTCCTTTGTCGGACAGGATACCTTCCTGTTTTCCGCAAGCGTGTCGGACAACATCCGCTTCGGGTCGCCCTCGGCGTCCGAAGACGCGGTGATCGCGGCCTGCAAGGCGGCCAA
The DNA here is from genome assembly GCA_020250125.1 of Rhodobacter sp. Classification (GTDB taxonomy): domain Bacteria; phylum Pseudomonadota; class Alphaproteobacteria; order Rhodobacterales; family Rhodobacteraceae; genus Aliitabrizicola. Next base: position 40,594 of record JADCEL010000016.1, on the reverse strand, counting down.
TGCGCATGAGTTCATCGAACACCTGCCGCAGGGCTATCATACCCAGGTGGGCGAAAACGGGGCCTTCCTGTCGGGCGGGCAGAAACAGCGGCTGGCGATTGCGCGCGCCATCCTGCGCGACGCCCCGATCCTGCTGCTGGACGAGGCCACAAGTGCGCTGGACAGCCGGTCAGAAGCCCTGGTTCAGGAAGCGCTTCAGCGCCTGACCAGGGATCGAACGACCGTCGTCATCGCGCACCGCCTGTCCACCGTTCTGGGTGCCGACAAGATCTGCGTGATCGAAGCCGGCCGGCTGGCCGAAGAAGGCAGCGCCAGGGCGCTGCTGGCGCAGGGCGGGGCGTTCCGCAGCCTCTATGACCAGCAGTTCGGGGCGGCCCGGGCACGCAATACGGCCTGAATGGCGGCCCGCCCGCTGCGCAATGTCTTGCGGCACGATGCAGGCGAAGGGTAGTCTGTGCGCAAAATGAAACGCAGGCCCGATGACCAGACGCATTCTTTTCGTGACCGGCACAAGGGCGGATTTCGGCAAGCTTGAACCGCTGGCGGCCGCCGTCCGCGACGCGGGCATGGCCGTGTCCTTCTTTGTCACCGGCATGCACCTGATGGACCGCTACGGGCGCACCAAGCTGGAGGTGGGCCGCTTCGCCGGTGCGGATATCTTTGAATTCCAGAACCAGCGCGAGGGGGATCCGCAGGACATGATCCTGGCCAAGACCGTCATGGGATTTTCCGATTTCCTGACCGAACACCGCCCCGACCTGGCGGTGGTGCATGGCGACCGGATCGAGGCGCTGGCCTGCGCGCTGGTCTGCGCCACCAATTATGTCCGCTCTGCCCATGTCGAAGGCGGCGAGGTTTCGGGCACGATCGACGAGGTGTTCCGCCACTGCAATACCAAGCTGGCCACGCATCACTTCGTCAGCTCGGCCGGGGCGGCAAACCGCGTGATGGCCCTGGGCGAGCCGAAGGAGTCGGTCCATGTCATCGGATCGCCCGAGCTGGATTTCCATTCACAGCCCTCGGGTGTGAACATCGGCGAGGTGAAGGCGCGCTACGGCATCGCCTTTGACGATTTCGGTATCTGCATCTTTCATCCGGTAACTTCGGAAGCCAGGACGATGGGCGTTCAGGCGCGGGCGCTGTTCGGGGCGCTGGACGCATCGGGGCGCAATTTCGTGGTGATCGCGCCGAACAATGATCCGGGATCAGACGCCATATTCCGCGCCATCAGGGCGCTGCCCAAGGCCCGCTTCCGCCTGATCCCGTCGATGCGGTTTTCGCATTTCTCGGAACTGATGAAATCTGCCGCCGTGATGGTGGGCAATTCCAGTGCCGGCGTGCGCGAGGCCCCCTTCCTTGGCCTGCCGTCGCTGGACATCGGCACGCGGCAGACCAACCGCGCCAGGGCACCGTCCCTGTTCACCGCAGCCGCCGGGGACCGGCAGGCCATCGACGCCTTTCTGCGCGACCAGTGGGGCCGGGTACATGACAGCCACAGGGCCTTTGGCGAAGGGCGTGCGGCTGACCGGTTTGTCGCGGTGCTGCGCGACCCCGCCTTCTGGGCGCGCGACCTGCAAAAGCAGTTTTCCGATCATGGCTGACCGTGCCCCGACCGGCGCGGTGCTGCGCGCCTATCTGGCGGCAACGGCATGGTCCGCCCCGCTGGCAGAGCGCCACCTGCGCAACCGTCTGGCGCGGGGCAAGGAAAACCCCGACCGCTGGCGCGAAAAGCTGGGCGAAGCATCGCATCCCCGTCCCGATGGCCCGCTGCTGTGGATGCATGCCGTGGGGCTGGGGGAAGTGCTGGCGCTGCGCGGCCTGATTGACGAGCTGCTGGGCGCGCGCGCGGACCTGCGGTTTCTGGTCACCTCCTCGGCCCGCGCCTCGGGCGAGGTGTTTGACCGCAACCGCCCCCCCCGCACCCTGCACCAATACCTGCCGCTGGATGCGGGCCGCTTCGTGACGCGGTTCCTCGATTACTGGCGGCCGGACCTGTCGGTCTGGGCGGAACAGGACCTGTGGCCGCGCTTTGTGGTGGAAAGCCATGCAAGGGGCATTCCGCTGGCGATGATCAATGCGCGGATGAATGACCGCGCCTTGGCCTCTCGCCGCAGGGCGGGGCGCTTGTATGGCGATCTTTATGCGCGCTTTGCGCTGCTGGCGGCGCAGGATGCGGCAACGGCGCGCAACATGCGGCTGCTGGCCCCTGCGGCTGCGGTCGAGGTGACGGGGTCGCTCAAGGCGGCCTGTGCCCCGCTGGCGGATGGGCCGGACCGCAGGCGGCTGGCGGTGGCGCTGGCCGGGCGCCGCCTGTGGTGTGCCGCGTCCACCCACCCGGCGGACGAGGCGGTGGTGCTGGCCGCGCAGGCGCAGCGGTTTGCCGAAGACCCGGCGTCGCTGCTTGTTCTGGCCCCGCGCCTGCCGGACCGGCGCGACGGGATTTCGGCCCATTGCGCCCGGCTTGGCCTGCGGTCTGTTCTGCGGTCCGCCGGGGATGTGCCCGGCCCGGCGGATGCCGTGTGGATTGCCGACAGCTACGGCGAAATGGGCCTGTGGTACCGGCTGTGCCCCGTCTCGGTCATCGGCGGGTCGTTCGGCGACACCGGCGGGCATAACCCCTGGGAAGCGGCCAGCCTTGGGTCAGCCATTCTGCACGGACCACGGACGGCGAATTTCGGCGATGATTATGCCGCCCTGGCGCTGGCCGAAGCGGCGCAGGACATCTCATCCGCCGGGGCCCTGACTGCCGCGCTGACAGCGCCCGGATTGCGGGAAATGGCGGCACGCGCGCAAAAGGTCCAGGCCCGGTCACGCCACGGGATTTGCGACCTGCGCGACCGTCTGCTGGCGCTGCTGCGGGTATGACCGGCACCCGCCGCTTTCCGACGCGCCGGGTGCGGCTGTTCCTGCTGGGCTACGGGCTGCTTTGGGCGGTGGCCCTGCCGCTGGTGCTGGCCTATCTGTGGTGGCGCGGGCGGCGCGACCGGCTTTACGCGCAGCATCCGGGCGAACGCTTTGGGGTCTACGCCCGCCCCCCCCTGCCGGGCGCTGTCTGGGTGCATGCCGTCTCGCTGGGCGAGCTGCGCTCTGCCGTCCCGCTGATCCGGGCGCTGCTGGACCGGGGCGACCGCGTCGTCACCACGCATTTCACCCCGGCGGGCCGGCGCGAGGCGATGGCGGTTTTCGCCGGTGACATCGCCGCCGGCCGGCTGTGCCCGGTCTGGGTGCCGCTGGAATATGACTGGGTTTACCGCCGCTTCTTCCGCGCCTTCCGCCCGGTGTGCGGGCTTGTGATGGAAATCGAGATCTGGCCGCGCATGATCGCCTCGGCGCATCGCCGGGGCGTGCCGCTGTTCATGTGCAACGCCCAGTATCCGCTGAAAAGCCTGGAGCGGGACCGCGCCCGCGCGCCGATCCGGGCCGCGCTGATGACGGGTTTTGCCGGGGCTTTCGTGAAATCGGACCTGCAGGCGGCGCGCTTCGCCGGGGTGGGCGTGCCGGCCATCGAGGTGACGGGCGAGCTGCGCTTTGATCAGCTGATCCCCGAAGCCCAGCTTCTGGCGGGCCGGTGCGCGCGGGCCTGGCTGGGTGCCGCTGCCCGCCCGGTGGTGGCGCTGGCCAGCGTTGTCGAAGGTGAGGATGCCCTGTTCATCGCGGCCATCGGCGCGGCGCGGGCCGCCCATGCGGCGGCGGGGCAGGAGCCGCCGCTGTTCGTCTACATCCCGCGCGCGCCAGAGCGTTTCGGCGATGTGGCGCGGCTGCTGGCACAGGCGGGGCTGGCCACCCTGCGCCGCTCGGACGGGTTCGATGCCGGCTTTGCCCCGGTCGGGATGCCGCCCCGGCCGCTGGATGTGCTTTTGGGGGATTCCCTGGGGGAAATGTACGCCTATCTGGCCCTGTCCGACCGGGTGGTGGTGGGCGGCGGCTTTACCCCCAAGGGATCGCACAACATTTCCGAGGCCCTGTCGCTGGGCAAGGCGGTGATGACCGGGCCGGACATCCACACCATCGAGTATCCGGCGATGGAGGCGCTGGCAGCAGGCGTGCTGACCCGGCTGAAGGACGAAGCGGCGCTCAGGGCCGCCCTTGCGCCCGATCACCCGGCAGACCCGCCAGCCGGCCGGATTGCCACCTTCTTTGCCCTGCATTCCGGCGCGGTGGCAAAGACCCTTGCCGCGCTGGACCGCCGCCTTACCAGCCGCTGAATCCGCCATCGACATTGACCAGTTGGCCCGTCATGTACCCGGCTTGCGCGGAACACAGAAACAGCATGGCATCGGCAATCTCATCGGGCTGCGCCATGCGGCCCGCCATGATCAGCGCGCCCACCCGGCGCTGGAATTCGTCGGAATGGCCGTTGAACACCGCCCCCGGCGCGATGGTGTTCACCGTCGCCTGCCTTTTGGCCCAATACCCCGCCAGCCACAGCGTCAGCCCGTGGATGCCCGCCTTGGTGGTGGAATAGGCCGAAAAGGATCTGAACGGCATCCCCTCATAAATCCCGTGGTGCGGGCCGTTCAGCGCATACATCGAGGCCACGTTGACCAGCGTGGCGGGCCAGCGCCCGACAATGTCGCGGTCCATCTGGCGGGCGATCATGAAGGCCCCCGTCAGGTTGGTGCGCAAGGTCCGCTCCCAGTCGCTGACCGAGGTATTGGCGAAATCGGGAAAAGGCTTGCCCGCACCCATCAGCAATTCCCCGGTAATGGCGGCATTGTTCAGCACGACATTGGGGTGCCAGCCATCGGCGATGATCCGCGAAAAGATGGTCTCGACCTGCGATTCATCTGATACATCAAGGCTATAGAAGCGAAAGTCCGGGTTGGCCCCATGCGCGGCCATCAGCGCATCGGCCCGATGCCCGGCCAGATCCGACGCAATCACCCGCGCCCCTGCGGCCAGCATCCGCCGCACATAGGCAGACCCCAGAACGCCGCCCGATCCGGTGATGAAAACGGTCCGCCCCGCCAGCTGGTCAGACATGCGCCTGCTCCTCAAGCCGTTGCCGCATCAGAAACTCCACAAGGGTGAAATCGAAGGGACTGTCGATGTCCACACAGCGTTCGGGCGGCATCAGATAGGGAATCACCCGTCCCTCCCACAGCCCGCCCGCCCGCCGCAGGTAGTCAGGTGACACCACATAGGTCGAAGCCGCATGTTCATAGACCACCGGGGCCTGCTGGCGGGCCACAACGCCGCCCGGCAGCGGCTTGGACAGATGCAGGGCACCGGTGGCATCGGGTTCCACCAGGTTGAAATAGGGGTTCTTGCGTGCTTCGCAGCAGGACATGACCATGTCGGGCTGTGCTTCGGCGAACAGGATCAGCGCGTTCTCGATATCCTCGGGCAGGCGCAGCGGCGCGGTGCAGTCCAGGTCGACAAAGGCGGTGGCGGGGCCGGCAATCCGCCCGGCCGCCGCCAGGGCATGTTGCCAGACCCCCCACTTGGCCGCCGTGTCGGTGGCCAGATGCGCCGGACGCAGCCCGATGGGCAGCGCACCGCGCGCCAGCGCATGGGCATAGATGCCCTCGTCATCGGTCGACACAACGACAGCGTCGATCACCGGGCTGGCAAACAGCTGATCCAGCGACCAGTCGATCAGCGGCTTGCCGCAGATCGGCCGGAAGTTCTTGCCGGGAACCCCTTTTGACCCCTTGCGCGCCCCGATATGGCCGATGATCATGTGTAATCCCCTTCGATCTGCCCCGTGAACCGCCGCGCGCCCCAGGCGCGGGCGATGGTGCGGCAATTGCCTGCCGCAAGATCAAGCCTTGGCAGATGCTCGACATCCGACACAGGGCGACCCGCAACCAGATGCAGAAAATCGCGCATCGCGGCAAGGAACATCTCGTTGCGCCCGAAGGGGAAAGACAGATCCTGCGCCCCCCGCCCGTCGTGCAGCGCGCAGCGCCCCGCGATCAGATCAAAGTCCGCAGCAATCCCTGTGCCGCGCAGCACGATCCGGCGGAAGCTGACGGGCGACAGGTAATCCATCGCCACCGTGCCAAGCTGCCCCGCCCCGGCCAGCGCGATGCGGGTGGCGAAATCCACGCCCGGAAAGGCAGCATGGCCCAGACTGGTCACCTCGCCCAGCCTGAGGCCGGGCAGAAGCGTGCAGGCCATATCCAGCTCGTGGCACAGATCCAGAAGCACGCCGCCGCCCTGCGGCTGCGCGGCATAGCTTGCGGCGAAACTCCAGTTCCGGCGCCATTGGCGCACGTCATGACCGATGCCGAAGGCCGCGTCGTAAACGGTCGACAGATCGCACTGCGCCAGCGTGCGAAAGGCCGGATGGTAGCGCATCATGAACCCCACCATGGATCGTGATGCCAGCGGGCCGGCCACATTCAGGATGCGGTCCACGGTCGCGGCATCCTGCGACAGCGGCTTTTCGATATAGAACGGCAGGCCAAGATCACGGCACAGCTGCACCAGTTGCAGCCGGACCGGGGTGGCGGTGGCGATCACCACGGCATCGGCCCGCCGCGCGCGGAAGGCTGCGGCATCAAATCCGCGCCAGGACAGAAGATCGCTGCGCACGCCCAGCCTGCACAGGTTTTCGTGGTGCCGCCGCCCGGCAGACCCCGCGCCGATGACCGGAATATCCATGGCCCCTACCCCCCCAGCGCCACCGTCACGGCCACCAGCGCCGATCCCGTCAACGGAATGAGCCAGCGCATCAGGGGCCGCTCACCCTGCATCTGCTGATCCAGCCGCCAGCCGATGACAATCAGCATGACCAGCGCAACCGCGTTTGACAGCCGCATCGCCACAGGCACCGATTCGACCAGAACAAACGGCAGGACCGGGGGAAAGGTGGCACCCGTCACCAGCAGGAACACCTGAAAGGCTGCCCGGAAATCCGCTTGCCGCAGGACCGGCCCCGCGTCCCGCGCGGGCGGGTTGTCCCGCATCCAGGCAAGGATCGTTCCCGCCTGCTCGTCGCTCATCGCCACACCGGAATGTCCGGGCAGAAGCGCACGCAGCTGCGCCTTTGCCTCGGGGTCCGGGGCGGTGCGGATCGCCAGCGCCTGCGCGCGGCCCCGCGCGCGTTCGGTTGCCGTGGTCAGCAGATAGACCGCGGCATCCACGATGCCCCAGGCGATGTTGCAGCCCAGCGCCGCCATCAGGATGTCGCGCACCGTCGCACCGGCCCCCAGCGCCACGCTCATCGTTCCGGTGAAGGTCAGCGTCATCAGCAGGCCGAACATCATCTCAGACTGCCGGTCGATCGGGTCAAGCGGCCAACGGCCTGTCTCTTCGCTCATCGCTGCCTCTCTGCGCTGTCCGCTACCGGTTTAGCCGACCGGGCCCCCAAGGCAAGCGGCAGCAGCAGGCGGGCCGGGGCTGGCGCATCTGGCTGACGATCTGTCTTGCGAAAATGCCGGACCATCCCGCGCGGCTGCAACTGCGGCAGACCGGGGTGTTCGGTCCGGCCTCTCAAGGCCGGCTTATGGCAAGCTTTCGCAGGCTCACCGGGTTTTCCGTGCCATTCGCACTGCGGTTTCCGGCGCGGTCTTGACCCAAAGCCTTGCCCGGCGCGCCGTATCCCTGCGCCATTCCGTTCCCCAGGTGTCGCGCCATTGCGGTCCTCACATGCGGGTCCCCTGCCAGGGCGGGGATCACAGGCGGGCGGAAAGCGCCAGAACCGCATCAATATCGACATGCTGTTCCAGATGGTCGGCCAGTTCATCCAGCGTGCCCTGCACCGAAGCTGCATAGCCCAGCCCGGACGGGGCAAGGCCAAGACCCGCCAGAAAGGCGGTCCGGAAGCGGTCTTCGCAAAACAGCCCGTGCAGATAGGTGCCCATGACCCGCCCGTCAGCCGATACCGCGCCTTCCTGCGTGCCCCCGATGCTGGCAAAGGGGCGGGCGCGGGCCGGGCCGTCGCTGCGGCCCAGATGAATCTCGTAGCCCGAGATGGCGCAGCCGGTCGCGGCATGGCTGCCCTGCACGCGGGTCAGGCGTTTGTCGGCGGTCATCGTGGTGTCGATATCCAGCAGGCCCAGACCCGGCGTGGTGCCGGGCGGCCCTTCGATCCCGCCGGGATCGGAAATCGTGCGGCCCAGCATCTGATAGCCGCCGCACAGCCCAAGGATGCGCCCGCCGCGCCGGTGGTGGGCCAGAAGGTCGATGTCCCAGCCCTGTGCGCGCAGAAAGGCCAGGTCGGCGCGGGTTGCCTTTGATCCGGGCAGGATCACCAGACCGGCATCCCCCGGCAGCACCTCGCCGGGGCGCAGCATGGTCAGCGCAACACCCGGCTCAGCCGCCAGCGGATCAAGGTCATCGAAATTGGCGATGCGCGGGAATTGCAGGCAGACAATCTTCAGCCCGCTGCGCTGCCGCGTGTCGGCAATGTCAAGCGCGTCTTCCGCAGGCAGGCGGTGCGCGCCCGCAAACCACGGCACCACGCCCAGCCCGCGCCAGCCCGTGCGCCGCGCAATCAGCGCGTAACCGTCGTCGAACAGGCGCACGTCGCCGCGGAACCTGTTGATCACAAAGCCCCGGATCATCGCGGCATCCCCGGGGTCCAGCACCGCCAGTGTCCCCACAATCTGCGCGATGACCCCGCCCCGGTCGATGTCGCCCACCAGCACAACGGGAACCCCCGCCGCACGGGCAAAGCCCATGTTGGCAATGTCATTGGCGCGCAGGTTGACCTCTGCCGGGCTTCCGGCCCCCTCGACCAGCACGATGTCGCACTGCGCGGCGAGGCGCCGGAAACTGTCCAGCACCGGTGCCAGAAGCTGCGGCTTGATCGCGGCATAGTCACGCGCCCTGGCACTGCCCCAGCGCCGCCCCTGGACGATGATCTGCGACCCGGTTTCTGATTCCGGCTTCAGCAGCACGGGATTCATGTCGGTCTGCGGGGCCACGCCGCAGGCCAGCGCCTGCAGGGCCTGCGCGCGGCCGATCTCGCCGCCGTCTTCGGTCACGGCGGCATTGTTGGACATGTTCTGCGGCTTGAAGGGGCGCACCGCCAGCCCGCGCCGCACCAGCGCCCGGCACAGCCCGGCCACCAGCAGCGACTTGCCGACATTGGACCCCGTTCCCTGGATCATCACCGCGCGCATCGCTGACCCATCGCAAGAGAACGATTTTTCTGCGAAAAATCCCGCCTCCGGCGGGGGTATTCGGGCCGAAAAGAAACCAGGGCGGCGCGCGCGGGCATGCCTAGAACTCCACGCCCGCCTGGGCCTTGATCCCGGCCTTGAACGGGTGCTTCACTGCCGCCATTTCGGTGACAAGATCGGCAAGCTCCAGCAGCTCGGGCTTTGCATTGCGGCCGGTCAGGCAGACATGGGTCATCGGTGGCTTTTCATCGCGCAGAAAGGCCACAACCTCGGCGATGTCCAGATAGTCATAGCGCAGCGCGATGTTGATTTCATCCAGCAGCACAAAGCGGATCGCGGGATCGCGGATCAGCGCCCTGGCCTGCGCCCAGCCTTCCGCCGCCGCCGCCCGGTCGCGCTGCAGGTCGCGGGTTTCCCAGGTGAAGCCTTCTCCGGCCACGACAAAGCGGCACTCGTCGCGGAACCGGGTTTCCAGCAGCGTCCGTTCCCCGGTGGACCAGGCCCCCTTGATGAACTGCACCACCGCGCAGGGCATGCCATGCCCGATGCAGCGCAGGATCATCCCGAACCCGGACGAGGATTTGCCTTTTCCGGGGCCGGTGTGAACGATGATCAGGCCCTTCTCGCCGGTCTTTTCTTCCATCATCCGGTCGCGCGCGGCCTTGATGGCGGTCATCCTGGCGCGGTGGCGGTCTTCTTCGTCGGTCATGGCCGGTCCTTTTGCCCGATGGGGTGTGTGATCTTTGCGCGCCGCTTGACTCAGCGCCTGCGTTCGCGCACGGGTTGGGGGCTGGTTCCTGTCTATGACAGGTGAAAAGGGAATGCGCTAGGGCAAGGGTCCGAAGCGCAGCCGCCCCCGCGACCGTGACCGGAAAGGTTGCCCGATGCCACTGGCCCCGCCCGGGGCGCGGGAAGGCGGGCCGCCGACGGGGCCTTGCCCCGAAATCCGCAAGCCGGGAGACCTGCCAGCAGGACGACGACTGAACCGGACGGGGTGTTCCGGCGACGGATGGGCAGAAGTGCCCCTTCGCCTGATCCCCGTTGACCTGAGAAAGGACTGCACCGCGTGAAGCGTGACGGTTTTTCGGAGAATGTGGTGATGGACGGTGTCGGCCCCTGCCCCGGCCCGGTCGAGCTTTTGGTCTGCACCACCTGCCGCAGCGCCGGGGCGGACCTGCCGCTGTCGTCCGGGGCCGGGGAAACCCTGCGGGCCGGGGCGCGGCTGCTGGCCCTGCTCAGCGCGGCCGATCTGCCGCAAACCGTGCGCCTTGTGCCGGTGGAATGTCTGTCGAACTGCACGCGGGGCTGTACGGTTGCCCTGCGCGGCCCCGGCCGCTGGACCTATGTCTACGGAAACCTGGACCCCGCCCTGCACATGGACACGCTGATCGACGGGACCGCCCGCTTTGCCGCCGCGCCGGACGGTCTGGTGCCCTGGCGCGAGCGGCCCGACCATTTGCGCAAGAACTGTATCGCCCGTATTCCGCCGCTGGAGGCTTCTCATGTCTGAACTTGTCAAAATCCCCGTCACCGTGATCACCGGCTTTCTGGGCGCGGGCAAGACCACGCTGGTGCGCCACCTGTTGCAGAACCCGCAAGGCAAGCGGCTGGCCGTGATCGTGAACGAATTCGGCGATGTCGGGGTGGATGGCGAGATCCTGCGGTCCTGCGCCCTGCCCGGCTGCCCTGCCGAAAACATCATCGAACTGGCCAACGGCTGCATCTGCTGCACGGTTGCCGATGATTTCATTCCCACGATCGGGGCGCTGATGGCGCTGGTGCCGCGCCCCGACCATATCCTGATCGAAACCTCTGGCCTGGCCCTGCCGAAACCGCTGCTGAAGGCTTTCGACTGGCCCGACATCCGCTCGCGCATCACCGTGGACGGCGTCATTGCCGTGGCCGATGCCGAAGCGGTGGCCGCCGGGCGCTTTGCCCCCGATCCGGCGCGGCTTCAGGCCCAGAGGGAAGCCGATGACAGCATCGATCACGAAACCCCCCTGTCCGAGGTGTTCGAGGATCAGATCGCCTGTGCCGACCTTGTGCTGCTGAGCAAATCCGACCTTGCAGGGGCCGACGGCGTCGCCGCCGCCCGTGCGGTGATTGCGGCCGAATCCCCGCGTCCGCTGCCGGTGATCGAGGTGCTGGAAGGCGTCGTCGATCCGCGCGTCATCCTGGGCCTGGGGGCGGCGGCGGAAGATGACATTGCCGCCCGCCCGTCGCACCACGACACCGGCGAAGACCATGACCACGAAGATTTCGATTCGGTCGTCATCGACATTGCCGAACAGACCGATCCGCAGGCGCTGGCCGCCCGGATCGAGGCGCTGGCCCATGACCGGCAGATCCTGCGGGTCAAGGGCTATGCCGCCGTGGCAGGCAAGCCGATGCGCCTGCTGGTCCAGGCCGTGGGCGCAAGGGTGCGGGTGCAATACGACCGGCCCTGGGGCGCAGATGAGGCGCGCCAGGGCCGCCTTGTGGTCATCGCGGAACATGACGACATCGACGCGGACCAGATCCGCCTGGCGCTTGCCGGATAATCGCGGATGCATGTCATCTTCCGCGAAAGCCATGGGCTGGACGAAACGGCCACCCCGACCGACCTGGGCCAAAGCCCGGCCGATCTGGTGGTGCTGTCGTTTTCGGACAGTGACCTTGGCGCCTTCGCGGCGGGGTGGCACCGGGCCGGGGGCAGCCTGCCCAGCCTGCGACTGGCCAATCTGGCGGCGCTGAAGCATCCGCTGTCGGTCGATACCTATCTGGATCGCACCCTGTCGCGGGCGAAGGGCATCCTGATCCGGCTGATCGGCGGGGTGCCCTATTGGTCCTATGGTCTGGCCCAGGTCGAGGCGCTGGCACGGGCCAGGGGCATCGCCCTGGCGGTCCTGCCGGCGGACGGGCGGGCCGATGCGCGGCTGGAGGCCGTCTCGACCCTGCCTGCCTCGACGCTGAAGCGGCTGGCGCAGCTCTGCGATACCGGCGGCGCGGTGGCAGCCCAGGCGGCGCTGGCGCAGATGGCGCTGGCGGCGGGCCTTTATGCCGGGCCGGTGCCGGGTGCCAAGGCCCTGCCGGATGTCGGCGGCTGGACGCCGCAAGACGGGCTGACCTGCCCGGCGGCCTTTGCCGCCACCGCCGGGCGGCCCCGCGTGCTGGTCATCTTCTACCGCGCCTGGCTGACGGCGCATGATCTGGACCCGGTTCAGGCCCTGGTTACGGCGCTGCGGGCCAGGGGATTTGACGTTCTGGCGCTGTTTGCCCCGTCGCTGAAGGCACCGGGGGCGGCGCGCTGGATGGCGCGCTGGGTCAAGGCGCTGCACCCGGTGGCCATAGTGAACGCCACCGCCTTCTCGGCGCGGGGGGACGGCGGGCAGACGCCGCTGGACGGGGCCGGGGTTCCGGTGTTTCAGGTGGCGCTGTCCACCGCCACGCGGCAGGCCTGGGACGGGGCGGCGCGCGGCCTGTCGCCGTCGGACCTGGCGATGCATGTCGTCCTGCCCGAGGTGGACGGGCGGCTGTTTGCCGGCGTCGCCTCGTTCAAGGAACCCGGCACTGCGGACCCGGCGCTGCAATTCGCGCGCTTCGCCCACCGGGCCGATGCGGCCCGCGTGTCTGCCATTGCAGACCGGGTCGCAGGCTGGGTCCGGCTGGGGGCGACGGCGGCGGCGGACAGGCGGGTGGCGCTGGTGCTGTCGACCTATCCCGGCAAGGCGCATCAGATGGCCCATGCCGTGGGGCTGGATGCGCTGGCCTCTGCCGAAGCGATGCTGGGCGATCTCAAGGATGCCGGGTACCGGGTGATGCCGGGCAGGCCGCTGGCCGCAGCCCTGACGCAAGAGACACTGGACTGGCCGCTGGCCGGTTATCACGCCGCCCTGCAGACCCTTCCGGCATCGCTGCGCGAGGCGGTGCAGACCGTTTGGGGGGCACCGCAAGACGATCCCGCCGTGGCGGGGGGGGACAGCTTTCGCTTTGCCGCCCTGCGGCGCGGCAATGTGCTGGTGGCGCTGCAACCCGAACGCGGGCAGGTTACGGAGCGCGACAGCACTTATCACGACCTTTCCCGCACCCCGCGCCACGGCTATATCGCCTTTTACCTGTGGCTGCGGCAGGAATTCGGCGCGCAGGCGCTGGTGCATATCGGTGCGCATGGCACGCTGGAATGGCTGCCGGGCAAGGCCGTGGCCCTGTCGGATGCCTGCTGGCCCGAGGCGCTGACGGGTGATCTGCCGGTGATCTACCCCTTCATCGTCAACGATCCGGGCGAAGCCGCGCAGGCCAAGCGCCGCATCGGGGCGCTGACGCTGGGCCATATCCCGCCCGCGCTGCGGCCCGGCGGCACGCCCGAACGGCTGGCGCGGCTGGAGGGGCTGCTGGACGAATTTTCCAACGCCGACGGCCTTGATCCGCGCCGCCGCGACCGCCTGCAGGCCGATATCCGCGCCGAGGCGGCGGCGGCGGGGGTCGAGGCCGATCTGGGGCTCGACGGGGCCGCGTCGCTGGCCGATGCGATTACCCGGATCGACCGCTTCGTCTGCGATGTGAAGGAAAGCCAGTTCGGCGACGGGCTGCACATCTTCGGGCGGGTGCCGCCCTGCGCCACGCCCCAGGCCGTGGCCAGCGCCCATGCCGAACGCGCCGGCCTGCTGGATGCCCTGGCCGGGCGGCGCATTGCCCCCGGCCCCTCGGGGTCGCCCTATCGCGGGCGGGCGGATGTGCTGCCGACGGGGCGCAACCTTTTTTCCACCGACCCGCGCGCGGTGCCGTCGCGCGCCGCCCATGCCCAGGGCGTGACGCTGGCCGAAGACCTGGTGCGCCGGCATCTGCAGGACCAGGGCGACTGGCCGCGCGGGCTGGTGGTTGACCTTTGGGGGTCGGCCACGATGCGCACGGCGGGCGAGGAATTCGCCATGGCCCTGCACCTTCTGGGGGCAAAACCGGTCTGGGATGATGGATCAGACCGCGTGTCGGGGGTGGACATCCTGCCCGTGGCCCTGCTGGCGCGCCCCCGCATTGACGTGACGCTGCGCGTCTCGGGCCTGTTCCGCGATGTCTTTCCCGGCCTGTGCGCCCTGTTCGGGCAGGCGGTGCGCGCGCTGGCCGCGCGCGATGAGGCCGCCGACTGGAACCCCTATGCCGGGCAGGCGGCGGCGGCACGCGTCTATGGCCCGGAACCGGGAACCTATGGTCTGGGCATGGGCGCTGCGGCAGAAGACTACAGCGAAGACGGCCGCGCCAAGGCGGGCGAGGCCTGGCTGGCCGCCAGCGCCTGGGCGCTGGACGGGGCAGAGCCGGTGCAGGACCGGGCCGGCATCGCGGCCCGCGTCGCCGCCGCCGACAGCTTTGTCCATCTGCAGGACCTGCCGGAAACCGACCTGCTGCTGGCCGCCGACTATGCCGCGCATGAGGCGGGATTTGCCACAGCCCGGGCGATGACCGGCGGGCAGGCCGCGCTTTATCACCTGGACGCCACCGACCCCGCCCGCCCCCGCACCCGCACCCTGCGCGAAGAGATCGCCCGCGTGGTGCGCGGGCGCGCCGCCAATCCCGGCTGGCTGGCCGGCATGATGCGCCACGGCTTCCGGGGCGCGGCGGAAATTGCGGCAACGCTGGATCATCTTGCGGCCTTTGCCCATCTGGCCGGTGTGGTCGAGCCGCATCTGTTCGACCTTTATCATGACGCGACCCTCGGCGATGACAGGGTGCGCGATTTCCTGGCCCGCGAGAATCCCGGCGCGCTGGCCGCCATGCAAGCCCGCTTTGCCGCGCTGAACGCGGCAGGTCTGTGGCAGACACGGCGCAATTCCATCCTTGCCACGCTGGGGGCACCGGCATGACCCGGCGCCCCGCCGCCCGGGGCTGGTGCCCCGGCGCCTACCGCCCGATGGCATCGGGCGACGGGCTGATCGTGCGGGTGCGCCCGCTGCTGGCGCGGCTGACGGCAGACCAGGCGCTGGGACTGTGCGCGGCGGCCTGCGCCCATGGGTCTGGCCTGATCGATCTGACCAGCCGGGCAAACCTGCAACTGCGCGGCGTCAGCGCGGACAGCCATCAGGCGCTGATCAGCGATCTTTGGGCACTGGGCCTCCTCGATGCCGATCCGGCCCTGGAAGGGCGGCGCAACATTCTGGTCGACCCGTGCTGGCAGGCGGGCGGCGACACGCAGCGCATTGCAACCGCCCTTGTCGCCCGGCTGGCAGACCTGCCGCCCCTGCCCGCCAAGTTCGGTTTCGCCATCGACGCCGGACAGGCACCGGTCCTTGGCCGCGCATCCGCCGATATCCGGGTGGAACGCGGGGCGTCGGGCGGCCTGATCCTGCGGGCGGACGGATCGGACCTGGGCTGCGCCACGACCGCACAGGACGCCGCCGGGGCGATCCTGGCGCTGGCGCGGTGGTTTGCCGCAACCGGGGGGGCCGAGTCGGGCCGCATGGCGCGGCATCTGGCCGCCCACCCGCTGCCGGAGGCCTGCCGCCCCGCCGAACCGCCCGCAGCGCCCGGCACCCTGCCCCGCCCCGGCGACGGTTTGCCCGGCCCGGTCTATGGCGCGGCCTTCGGCCGGATCGACGCAGGCGCGCTGGCGCGGCTGCTGTCCGGCAGCGGCGCGGGGGCGCTGCGGGTCACCCCCGCCCGCAGCTTCGTGCTGGAAGGGGGTACGCCCGTTTCCGCCACCGGCTTCATCACCGAACCCGATGACCCCCTGCTGCGCGCCGATGCCTGCCCGGGGGCACCGTTCTGCGCCTCGGCCACGGTCGAAACCCGCGCCCTTGCCCGGCGGCTTGCGCCATTGGTCAGGGGCAGCCTTCATGTCTCGGGCTGTGCCAAGGGCTGCGCCCGTGCGGGGGCTGCCGATGTCACGCTGACCGGGCGCGATGGCGCATTCGATCTTGTGCGCGAAGGTGCCGCATGGGATGCCGCGACGGTCCCCGGCGTTGCGCCCGCCCACCTGCCCGCCGTTCTCGGAGCGCTCTGATGCACCAGTATGAAACCGATGGGGCCGCGATCTATCGCCAGTCCTTCGCGATGATCCGCGCCGAGGCCGATCTGGCCCGCTTCGACACGGATGAGGAACAGGTGGCAGTGCGCATGATCCATGCCGCAGGCATGGTCGGGCTGGAGGCGCATCTGCGTTTCGCGCCCGGTTTCGTTCAGGCCGCCCGCAGCGCGCTGGAGGCGGGCGCGCCGATCCTGTGCGATGCGCGCATGGTCAGCGAAGGCATCACCCGGCACCGCCTGCCTGCGGGCAATGCCGTGCTGTGCACGCTGCACGACCCGGCCGTGCCCGGGCTTGCCCACGCCATGGGCAACACCCGCTCGGCGGCGGCACTGGAGCTTTGGCGCCCACATCTGGCCGGTGCGGTGGTGGCCATCGGCAATGCGCCGACCGCGCTGTTCCATTTGTTGAACATGCTGGAAGACCCGACCTGCCCGCGCCCTGCCGCGATCATCGGCTGCCCGGTGGGCTTCGTCGGCGCGGCGGAATCCAAGGATGCGCTTTGGGCGGAGCAGCCTGTGCCGGCCTGCATCGTCGCCGGGCGGCTGGGCGGCAGTGCCATCACGGTCGCCGCCGTCAACGCGATTGCGAGCCGGATCGAATGACCAAAGGCACGATCTTCGGCCTTGGTCTTGGGCCGGGCGAGCCGGACCTGATGAGCGTGCGCGCCGACCGCCTGCTGCGGCACGCCCGGCACATCGCCTATTTCCGCAAGGCGGGCAAGCCGGGGCAGGCGCGGCAGATCGTGGCGGGGATGCTGGCCGAGGGTGTTGTCGAATTTCCCATGGAATACCCGGTCACCACCGAAATTCCGCTGGATGACCCCGCCTATAACCACGCGCTTGGCCCGTTCTACGCCGCCTGTGCCCGCCATCTGGCAGGGCTTTCGGACCAGGGCTGCGACGTGGTCGTGCTGTGCGAGGGCGATCCGTTCTTCTACGGATCGTTCATGCATCTTCATGCCCGCCTGCGCGACAGCCACCCGGTGCAGGTCGTGCCCGCGATCACCGGCATGTCAGGGGCGTGGACGGCCACCGGCCTGCCGATCACCTGGGGCGATGATGTGCTGACCGTGCTGACGGGCACCCTGCCCGAGGCGGACCTCGCCCGTCACATGGCCGACAGCGATGCGCTGGTGGTCATGAAGATCGGCCGCAACATCGACAAGGTCCGCCGTGCGCTGGAAACCGCAGGGCGGATGGACCGGGCCTGGCTGGTGGAATACGCGACCATGCCGTGCCAGAAGGTGATGCGACTGGCCGAGGTCGAGGGGCGCATCACCCCCTATTTCTCGATCGTGCTGGTGCATGGCCAGGGACGGCGGCCATGACGCAGGCGAGGACGCAGGCCAGGACGCCGGGCGGCTGGGTGGCGGTGGCCGGTCTTGGGCCGGGGTCCGCCGCGCTGATCACGCCCGAGGTGACGGCAGCCCTGGCCGAGGCGACCGATGTCGTCGGATACAGCCCCTACGTTGCCCGCGTCGCCCCGCGCGCCGGGCTGACGCTGCATTCCAGCGACAACCGCGTGGAACTGGACCGCGCCCGCCACGCGCTTGACATCGCCCGTGCCGGGGGCCGCGTGGTGGTGGTGTCGTCCGGCGATCCCGGTGTCTTCGCCATGGCCGCTGCCCTGTTCGAGGCGCTGGAGGCCGAACCCGCAGACCGGCGCGACACAGATATCCGGGTGCTGCCCGGCATCACCGCCATGCTGGCCGCCGCCGCGCGGGCCGGGGCGCCCCTGGGCCACGACTTCTGCGCCATCAACCTCAGCGACAACCTGAAACCCTGGAGCCTGATCGAACGCCGCCTGCGGCTGGCGGCGCAGGCGGATTTCGCCATGGCTTTCTACAACCCGCGCTCCCACGCGCGGCCCGATGGCTTTGCCCGCACGCTGGCGGTGCTGAAAGACGCCTGCGGCGATGCACGCCCCGTGATCTTTGCCCGCAACGTGTCGCTGCCCGACGAGACGATCCGCGTCGTGCCGCTGACGGAAGCGACGCCGGACATGGCCGACATGCGCACGGTCGTCCTTGTCGGGTCCAGCCGGACGCGGATCATCGCGCGCGACGGCGCGCCGATCATCTACACGCCGCGTTCGGTGCTGCCGTGATCCAGCCAGTCAATCACCTGGGCCACCGTCTGCACCTCGGGCCGGGGCGGCAGGACGGGGCGGTCGATCATCAGCACCGGCAGGCCAAGCCCGCGGGCGGCGGCCAGCTTGGCCGCTGCGCCCTTGCCCCCGGCGTTCCTGGCAACCACCAGATCGGCGCGGTGCGCCTTCAGCAGCGCCGTGTCGCCCGCCGGATCGAAAGGGCCGCGCGCCACGATGACCGTGTGATGCGGCAGGGGCGGTGCCGTGGCAGGCGGATCAACAAGACGCAGGATGTAATGGTGCTGCGGCCGGGCTGCGAAAGCAGCCAGGTGCAGGCGGCCCAGAGCCAGGAAAATCCGCCGGGCCGGGCCGTCCAGTGCGGCAACCGCGGCCGGAATGTCCGGCACAAACCGCCAGTCGTCACCGGGCACAGGGTGCCAGGGGGCACGGCTGAGCGCGATCAGGGGCGTGCCGGTGTCTTGCGCCGCAACAACGGCGTTCCCGCTGATCTGCGCGGCAAAAGGATGTGTTGCATCAACAAGATGCGTGACGTTGTTCACGCGGATGTAGTCCGCCAGCCCTGCCGCGCCGCCAAAGCCGCCGACGCGGGTTTTCACCGGCTGCGGCTTGGGGTCGTCCACCCGCCCGGCATAGGACAGCACGGCGGTTTCGCCACGTTCGGCCAGTCTGGCCGCAAGGATGCCCGCCTCGGTCGTGCCACCCAGGATCAGGATGTTGCGCATGTCTGAAGCCCCCCCCTGGCTGACGATCCTCGGGCTGGGCGAGGATGGACCGGAAGGCCTGCCGCCCGCAAGCCATGCCGCGCTGGCAGCGGCAGAGGTGGTGATGGGGGCCGCACGGCATCTGGCCCTGCTGCCCGGCCTGACCGCAGAGGCCATCGAATGGCCCGTGCCCTTTGCCGATGGCCTTCCCCGGCTTTTGGCACTGCGCGGGCGACCGGTGGTGATGCTGGCCTCGGGCGATCCGTTCTGGTTCGGCGCGGGCACATCGGTGACGCGCCACCTTGCACCGGGCGAATGGTGTGCCCTGCCCGCACCATCGACCTTTTCGCGCGCCGCCGCCCGGCTGGGCTGGCCGCTGGAAGACACCCTTTGCCTGGGGCTGCATGCCGCCCCGCTGACCCGGCTGCGCCCGCATCTTGACCCCGGCATGCGCCTGCTCGTCCTTTTGCGCGATGGTGCGGCGGTGCCGGGGCTTGCCACCTGTCTTGTGGCGCAAGGCGCCGGGGCCACGCAGATGACGGTGATGGAGGCGTTGGGCGGCCCGCGCGAACGGGTCCGGGTGACGCGGGCAGACGGCTTCGCCCTGACGGACATCGCCCATCCCGTGGCGGTCGCCCTGGAACCGGCCGGCACCGCAGCGGTGCCGCACCGGGCATCGGGGCAAGCCGACAGCCTGTTCGACCATGACGGGCAGATCACCAAACGGCCCCTGCGCGCCCTGACCCTGTCAGCCCTGGCCCCGCGCCCCGGCGAGCGGTTGTGGGACATTGGCGCGGGGTCCGGTTCCGTCGCCATTGAATGGCTGCTGGCCCATCCCGCCTGTCAGGCCGTTGCCATCGAGGCGGACGCAGGCCGGGCCGACCGGCTGCGCGCCAATGCCGACCGGCTGGGCATGGACCGGCTGGGGCTGGTGCGCGGGCGCGCGCCCGAGGCTTTGGCCGGGCTTCCCGCACCCGATGCCGTCTTTATCGGCGGCGGGCTGTGCGCCGCCCTGCTTTCGGCCCTGTGGCCGGTCCTGCCGCCCGGATGCCGCCTGGTCGCCAATGCCGTCACGCTGGAATCCGCGGCAGTGCTGACGCAGGCGCAGGCAACCCACGGTGGCAGCCTGCTGCGCATCGAACTGGCCGAGGCCGCGCCGCTGGGCAGCAAACGCGGCTGGAAATCGTCCTACCCGGTTGTGCAATGGAGTGTTCTGCGATGATCGTCGCCGGTTTCGGCTTTCGTCAGGCCGCAACAATCGAGTCGCTGCTGGATGCGCTGGACAAGGCGCGGGGCACGCAGATGCCATCCCGTCTTGCCACCGCCGAGGACAAGGCCCTGGCACCCGTCTTTCAGGCACTTGCAGCCCGCCTCGGCCTGCCGGGCGATGCGATAGCGCCCGAGGCGCTGGCGGTGACCGAAACCCCCACCCGGTCTGCCAGGGTCCGCGCCCTGCACGGCAGCGGCAGCCTGGCCGAAGCCGCAGCCCTGGTCGCCGCCGGACCGGGCGCGTCGCTTCTGGGGCCGCGCGCCATCTCGGCGGACCGTATGGCTGCCTGCGCGCTTGCAACAGGGACCGTTCCATGACCGTTCACTTCATCGGCGCAGGCCCCGGCGCGCCGGATCTTCTGACCCTGCGCGGGCGCGACCTGATCGCGCAAAGCCCGGTGTGCCTTTATGCAGGCTCTCTGGTGCCGCAAGAGGTTCTGGGCCACTGCCCGCCCGGTGCCCGCATCGTCAACACCGCCCCGATGGACCTTGACGCGATCATGGCTGAAATCCTGGCCGCCGACGGGGCGGGTCAGGATGTGGCACGGCTGCATTCGGGGGATCTGTCGGTCTGGTCGGCGATGGGCGAACAGTTGCGCCGGCTGCGCGCGCTGGGCATTGCCTTTACGGTGACGCCGGGTGTTCCGTCTTTCGCCGCCGCCGCCGCCGCCCTGCAGACGGAACTCACCCTGCCGGGACTGGCACAATCGGTGGTGCTGACGCGCACGCCGGGGCGCGCCTCGGCCATGCCGGCGGGCGAATCGCTGGCCAATTTCGCCCGCACCGGGGCCACGCTGGCTGTGCATCTGTCGATCCACAACCTGGCACAGGTGGTGGCCGACCTGACCCCCGGTTATGGCGCGGATTGCCCGGTGGCGGTGGTTTACCGCGCCAGCTGGCCGGATCAGCAGATCGTGCGCGCCACGCTGTCCACCATCGGTGCCGCCATGGGCGACGGGGTGGAGCGCACTGCGCTGATCCTTGTCGGCCCCGCCCTTGCCGCCGAAGGTTTCAGCGACAGCCGCCTCTATTCCGCCGACTACGACCGGCGGTTCCGTCCCGGCGGCGCACGCGGGCGCGCCGATGGCTGATCTGCCGCCCGGCCTGATGATCTCGGCCCCGGCCTCGGGCACGGGCAAGACCACGGTCATGCTGGGGCTGCTGCGGGCCCTGTCCGAGGATGGTCTGGCCGTGCAGCCGTTCAAAAGCGGGCCGGATTACATCGACCCCGCCTTTCACCGCGCGGCCGCCGGGCGGGCAAGTTTCAACCTGGACACCTGGGCGATGGGTGACGGCCTGCTGGATGCGATTGCGGGCGGGGCTGCGGGGGCGGATATCTGCATCGCCGAAGGGTCGATGGGGCTTTATGATGGCGTGGCCCTGCGCGGGGCCAGCGGCACCGGGGCCAGCGCCGAAGTGGCGGCCCGCATGGGCTGGCCCGTGGTGCTGGTGATCGATGTGGGCGGGCAGGCGCAATCGGCTGCCGCCGTGGCGCTGGGATTTGCCCGCTACCGGCCCGACCTGCCCTTTGCGGGCGTGATCCTGAACCGGGTCGCCAGCGCCCGGCACGAACGGCTGGCGCGGCTGGGGATGGAGGCGGCCGGGATTGCCGTTCTGGGTGCCCTGCCCCGGCGCGGCGACCTGACCCTGCCCGAACGCCACCTGGGTCTGGTCCAGGCCGCCGAACACCCCGATCTTGAAACGGCGATCACGGCCTATGCCGCCTTTTTGCGCACGCATGTCGATCTGGCGGCGCTGCGCGGCTGTGCCGGGGCCACGCGCCCCCTGCTGCCCGGCCCCCTGCCGCGCCCGCCCGCGCAGCGCATCGCGCTGGCGCAGGATGCCGCGTTTTCCTTCACCTATCCGCATCTGCTGGCCGGATGGCGCGCGGGCGGGGCCGGGATTCTGCCCTTCTCGCCCCTGGCAGATCAGGCCCCCGACCCTTCGGCAGACCTGTGCTGGCTGCCGGGCGGGTACCCGGAACTGCACGCAGGCACCCTTGCCGCCGCCGACCGGTTTCGCCAGGGGCTGCGCCGCTTTGCCGAAACGCGCCCCGTACACGGCGAATGCGGCGGCTACATGGCGCTGGGACAGGCGCTGATCGACAAGGACGGCAGGCGGCACCGGATGGCGGGGCTTCTGGGGCTGGTGACCAGCTACCAGACGCGGCGGATGCATCTGGGCTACCGGCGCGCCGAACTGCTGTCAGCGCTTCCCGGTGCGGCGGCGGGCACCGCGCTGCGCGGGCATGAGTTTCACTATTCCACGATCCTGGAGCAGCCCGATGCCCCGCTTGCCCGCGTGACCGATGCCGACGGCGCTGCGGTGGCCGAGACCGGATCGCATCGCGGCCAGGTCAGCGGCACCTTCTTTCACCTGATCGCAGAGGTGCCATGACCGGCTTTGTCTCTTTCGTCGGCTCGGGTCCGGGGGACCCCGAACTCCTGACGCTGAAGGCGGTGAACCGGCTGAAGGCGGCGGATGCGGTGCTTTACGACGATCTGTCGTCCGGCCCGATCCTGGAACATGCCCGCGCCGGGGCCGATTTGGTGGCGGTGGGCAAGCGCGCAGGCCGCCCCTCGCCCCGGCAGGATCATGTCAGCCGCCTTCTGGTGGACTATGCCGGGGCCGGTGCCCGTGTGGTGCGGCTGAAATCCGGGGACCCGGCCATCTTCGGACGGCTGGAGGAAGAGATGACGGCCCTGCGCGCCGCCGCCATTGCGTTCGAGGTGATCCCCGGCGTCACCTCGGCCACCGCCGCCGCCGCCGCCGCCCTGATTCCGCTGACGCGCCGGCTGACCGCACGCCGGGTACAGTTCGTCACCGGCCATGACGTGACCGGCACCCTGCCGGCCGATCTGAATCTGGCGGCACTGGCAGACCCCTTTGCCACAACTGCCGTCTTCATGCCCAAGCGCACCTTCCCGGCCCTGGCGGCGGCCCTGATCGCCCATGGCCTGGCGGCAGAGACGCCCTGTCTTCTGGCAGAAAGCGTCAGCCACCCCGACCAGCGCCTGCGCCGCGACACCATCGGCAACCTTGCCGCGCTGCTGGCCGCCCAAGCCTCGGCCGCGCCGGCGCTGATCCTCTACGGGCCGCTGGCAGATGGCGAAATGTCGTGAACCGCGATTGACGCCTTGCCGCAGCATGTTAACAAGAACGGGTTCGACGGTGTCCCGTGGCTGATCCCAGGGGATGAAACGGGAAGCCGGTCCGGTGCCAGGGGCACCAAATCCGGCGCTGCCCCCGCAACGGTAGGCGAGTGAAGGCCCCCCATCGTGCCACTGCGTGATCGCACGCGGGAAGGCGGGGCGGCCCGGGATCATCCCGCTCGCAAGCCCGGAGACCGGCCCGAGAACGGCAACCGGGGCATCTTCTGCCCCACCTTTCATCCATGCCGCTGCACGGGGTGTATGCGGTGCAAGGAGACGCTGACATGCACATCGAACCAGGATTGGTCGACAGCACCAAGATCGTTCTGTCCTATGCCACGGCCGCGACCGGTGCCGCATTTGCGGCCAAACTGGCCTTTGAGCATGTCCGCGTCGATGGCCTGCCGTCGCTGATCCTGCGCGGTGCCATCGCCACGGTTCTGGTCTTTGTCTTCTTCGAGGTTTTTCCGCACATGCCCGTCGGCGTGTCCGAGGTGCACCTGATCCTGGGCTCGTCGCTGTTTCTGATCTTCGGGGCGGCACCGACGGCGATCGGCCTTGTCGCAGGCCTGATGATCCAGTCGTTCTTCGTATCGCCCGCCGACCTGCCCCAGCTTGGCATGAACGTGACCACGCTGCTGGCCGCACTGTTTGCGATGCAGGAAGTGGCCAGGCGCATCGTTCCGGCGAACCTTGCCTATGTCGATCTGTCCTATGCGCATGTCTTCAGGCTGTCTCTGGTATTCCAGGGGACCATCGTGGCCTGGGTCGCGTTCTGGACGCTTTATGGCCAGGGTCTTTCTGCGGCGACGTTGCAGTCGGTCGCAACCTTTGGCGCGGCCTATATGACGGTCCTGCTGCTGGAACCGCTGGTTGACATGGCCGTTCTGGCCGGGGCCAAGGCCCTGCGCGGCCGTCCGGGGGCGGCGCTGCTTGCCAGCCGCCGCCTTTACGCCTGATCCGTGACGGACCCACAGTCGGGCGTGCCCCTGCCGGGGTTGCCCGACTTGCGGCGCTGATCCCAGATGATTGATCTTGCCCTGATCGGGATTGGCACGGGCAATCCTGACCATCTTACGTTGCAGGCGGTCGGCGTGTTGCAGACCTGCGACCTTGTGCTGCTGCCGCGCAAGGGTGCGGACAATAGCGATCTGGCAGACCTTCGGCGGCTTGTCTGCAACCGCCATGCCGGTGCCACAACGCAGATCGTGGAGTTTGATCTGCCAGTCAGGGATGCCGCCACCCCCGCCTATCTGGACGGCGTCAACGCCTGGCACGATGCCATTGCCACGCTCTGGACCGGCCTGTTGCGCCACCACCTGCCGCAGGGCGGGCGCGCGGCACTGCTGGTCTGGGGCGACCCGTCGCTGTATGATTCCAGCCTGCGCATTGCCGCGCGGGTGCAATCCGGCGGCACCGACCTTGACATCACCGTCATCCCCGGCCTGACCAGCCTGCAGCTGCTGACGGCCGTTCATGCGATTCCGCTTACCACGCCAGGTGCCCCGGCCGTGATCACCACGGGCCGCAATCTGCGCGAAAAGGGCTGGCCTGCCGGGGCAGAGACGGTCGTTGTCATGCTGGACAGCGGCGGTGCCTTTGATGCCATCAGCCCGCAGGGTGTGACCATCTACTGGGCGGCCTACCTTGGGATGCCCCACCAGATTCTGCATACCGGCCCGCTGCTGCAAACCGGCCCGCGCATCCTGCAGGACAGGGCGGCGGCGCGGGCGCGGCATGGCTGGATCATGGACATCTATCTGCTGCGGCGCGAACCGGACGGCGGCTGACGCAGGCAAGGCGGGGCCGCGCCCGGATGGGTGTGTGGTCGCGGTGCCTGCCGAAATCCGCGCGGGCGTGCATGGCCGCACCCTTCCGGGCCTGCAGGCGGCAACCGCCGTTACCGCCGCGACCCAACCGGGCTGCGGCCCGCTTCCCGCCCCCGCGCCGCGCCGCCACCTGCCGCAAGAAGGGCACCCCCGCCCCGAAGGGTCTTCAGGCAGCGCGGCGGAACAGGAAGGCGTAACGATAGGCCAGGGCCACCCCGCCCGCCCCGCCGGCAATATTGCCAAGGCTGACCCAGATCAGGTTCCCGGCAACCGCAGCGCCGCCGATATCGGCACCGGCAAGAATGCCGGCGGGCAGCAGATACATGTTGGCAACGCTGTGTTCCAGCCCCAGCAGCACAAAGGCCGAAATCGGCCAGAGAAGGGCAAGGATCCGGTCCGTGGTGGACCGCGCGGAAAAGCTGAGCCAGACCGCAAGACAGACCAGCGCATTGCACAGCGCGCCGCGGACCACAGCCTCGGCCGGCCCAAGGGCGACCTTGCCCTCGGCAATCCGCCGGGCGGTCGCCCCGAAGGGCGCATCAAGCAGGCCGGACAGGGCAAAGGCCACAGCCAGTGCAACGGCCCCGATCAGGTTGCCCAGATAGACCGCCGCCCAGTTGCGCAACAGCGCGGCAAGGGTGATCTTGCCGTCAACATAAGCCATCGTCATCAGGGCATTGCCGGTGAACAGCTCTGCCCCGCCCACCAGCACAAGGATCAGGCCCAGCGAAAACACCACCCCGCCCAACAGGCGCGCCGGGCCGAACCCCGGGTCCGCCCCGGTCATGACCATGGTATAGGCTGCGGCCCCGAAACCGATGAAGGCCCCCGCCAGAACCGCCAGCGCCAGCATCTGCCCCAGGGGCAGGGACGCCTTGGCGACACCGACCGTTTCAATCAGCTCCGCGATCTGCGCGGGCTTGTAGGCGTCGTTGCCCGAATCCATGGCCGTATCCCCCGTCCGGCGCGGCGCTGTGCTGTCGGCCCACCCTACCCTCTTTGCGCCCGTTGCCAAGACGGCCCGGCGGGGAGATTTCGTTCTGCGGCAGGGCAGTCCCGGCAGAAGGGGCATCCGGGGCCACCCTGCGGCACCGTGGGTCGTGCCGGTCCTGCCTGGCAGGGCAACCCTGATGAGGGATGCCGGGGGGGGTGCCGCATCTTCCGGCGTCGCGCCGCTGACCATGGCCGCATACGCAACCCCGGACGGTGCCGCCCGGTACCCGGATCAGAATCTTGCGATCAGGTTGATCTCGGCCCCCTGATCGTCGGCGACAAGGTCCGTCAGATCATCCGAGAAGCTGCCGAAATTATACGACCCGCCGATCATCACCGCTTGTCCCACCTGCCTGTAAACCCCTACCACGGCCCCGAAATTGGCGGTATCTGCCTGAATTGCCGTCAGATTCCGGACTTCCAGCAGCATGTCCCATTCATTGACGATGTGACAGCGCGCCGTGGCAACCGCCAGCCAGGCATCATTCGACACGAAGGGACTGTCCGCATCCACGGCACTTTCGGCCAGCCGCCCCCCCAGCTTGGCCCCCAGCGTCCAGCGAGGCGAGACATCGAATTCCGCATCAAAGCTGAAGACATGGCTGCGTTGCAGCGGACCTTCGCCGAGGTCGCCCTCCACAGCCTGGCCGAACATGTCATCCAGATACTGATACCGCACCAGAAGGTTCACCTGATCATCCAGGATGGGCCGGAACGCATAGCCGATGACAAGATCGGTGTAATCACCTTCCGGCAGCGCCTCGGACCCGGCATCGTTGAACATCGCGTCCAGGTCGGCCACGATCCGGGACTGATCGCTGAATTCATAGCGCAGAAGGCCGGACAGCAGGATGGTGTTGACCCTGGCCTCAGGGCCGTCGTCGTTGATGACTTCGATGCGCGCCCGCGTGTTCACCGCTTCACCATCGTCATAGCGCAGGCCCAGCGACAGGGCGGTGCGTTCGACATCCCCGTTCGGGTCGCCGCTGACGACGCCGGATTCGATGGCCCCGCTGTACACCATCCGCTGTGACCGGGCGTATTCGATGCCATAGGCCGATGTCAGCGACCGCTGCTGCCCGAACAGATCATAGGTGTTTTCGGCATAGGCCGTGACCTTGTCACTGTAGCGCCGCCGCCCGCCCGCCACGAACTGGCCCCGGTCGCGCCCCGTCAGCACCACGTCATCAACGGTGCGGTCGGGGTCCAGCGTATAGCCGAAATAGACATGGCTTTCTTCGTCCTTGTCCTGCCCGAACAGCACGCGCCCGCCAGGGCCGGTGGCCCCGTCAGACACTTCGCCCTGGATCGACCAGGACCCGTCAAGCAGGACCTCGCCCCCGATCCCGGCGCGGTCGGCCTTTTCAAGGTCACCGGTGACGTTCAGCGACCCCTGGCCGAAGACATACCATTCGACCATCTCCGACGGGGTCAGGATCAGCCGTGCCGCCAGATCATCCCGCGTGCCGGTGCCATCGCTGCTGGCGGGATCGGTGCTGTCGAAATAGCCATAGCCCAGTTCAACCGCCACCCGGTCATTGATCTGATGCTCCAGCAGAAACTGCGCGCGGTCCTGCGCCACATCCGGGTCCTGATCGTAATGGTCATAGCTCAGCGTCAGGCCGGTGGCCGCCGACAGGGGCAACTCCGCGCTGAAGCCCCACATGGTTTCCGGTTCTGTCACCTGCCGGTCGAGCGAGGAGAACCCCGCCCCATAGCTTTGGAAATAGGCGCCAACCACACCGGCACCCCCGGCCCAGAGCTCGTCCAGCGCGGCCTGTCCGGTTATCGAATAGGCCGTGCCGATTCCGTCAGGGGGGGCGGTTTCCTCACCCGTCAGGCCGCCGTTCACCGAGGTGACATAGCCAAAGCCCGGTCCGTCGGTGCGCGCGACTTCGGCCTTCAGAAAGGTGCGGTCGCTTTTCGTCCAGGCCAGATCCACCCCATAGGCCATCTGGTCTGAGGTGCCGGAATCGTCGCTTTGTGCGGTTGCGCCGATCTGCAGGTTGTCGGCGATCCCCGAGGTCAGCCGCGCGCCATAGGCATAGCCCTCGATATCGCCCAGAACGGGGCGCCATTCATACTGCGCGATCAGGCTCAGCGTGTCATCGCCGTTGGGATTGGACGACAACAGCGCCCCCCCGGTGCCATAGCCCGACAGCGGGCTGTACAGGGTGACGACACCTTGCGTGTAGTTGATGTCGTAATCTTCGCCCTGAACCAGTGCTGTGCGCGAAATCACCCGCTGGGTGTCGGCATCGCGCAGCTCCACCGTCAGGGTTTCCGACCCCAGCAGAATGTCCTGGCGCGACAGGAAATAGACAGACCCGCCGGTGCCGCGCAGCACATCGCGCTGCGGCAATTGGTCGGGCTGGGCCGCATAGCCTTCAAAACGCAGCCGAGGCGTGCCATCGTCGTTCACGCCTGCGCTCTGAAGCACGGTCTGCGCCCCGTACAGCGTGCGTTCGTTGCGCAGAAGGTCCGTACCCGGCGTGACCGATTTGAAATCGCCCCACAGGCCGAAGTTGCCGTCCTTTTCGACCTTCAGATAGAACCCGCCCGAGGTCGGCGCATCGATGACCAGCGTGGAATCGTCGCCATAGGTCGGGTAGGACAGATCGGGGTCCAGCCGGTCCAGGATCGAATTCGGGTCCTTGTTCAGGATGTTGCGGAACAGATCATCAAGGTCGTCTTCGCCGCTGTCGGCCTGCAAGGTGACCGTCACCCCGGCGGCTGTCGTGCCCTTGGCATAGCCTGACAGCCGACCCGTGCCATAGCTGTTGCCCCCGCCGTCTTCCCCGCCGTTCGTGCTGCGCCCAAAGGCCAGGTCGGCGACACCGACATAGAACCATTCGGATCCGGGAATGGTCACGGCGCGGCGGATGGTCTGCGCCGATCCGTCGGGGCGCACCACGCGCACGTCGATCTCCTGCGCGCCCGGCGGCAGAACGCGCTGGATCACGGCCTTGCCGGACGGATCGGCTGTCATCGCCGTGCCCAGCGTTTCCACCCTGGTTCCCGGCGCCAGGTTCTGCACAAAGACCGTCACCGCCCCGCCCCGCACCGGGATGCGGCGGATCGCGGCCGCATCCGTGCCCTGCTCTTCGGTGGCCAGATCGGTCAACCCCCGGTCCTGCGAGGTGCCCAGCAGCACGGGGCGCGTTTCATCAAAGCGCCGGTTCCGGTCCATGACACGGTAAACATAGGCCAGGGTGCGGCCCTGCGGCAGGGTCACCGCAACCTCGGCATTCGGGGCAAGCGGCAGCACGGACAGCGTTCTGACCCCGCCCGGCGCGTCGAGGTCCAGGATGCGCAGTTCGCCCCCGGTGACAAAGGCGGGGTAATTCATCCGGCTGCGGAAGGTCACCGTCTGGCCGGGGGCAAAGGGCCCCTCGCCCAGCGTCTGCACATCCAGACGGGGCCTTGTGCCCAGCCCGTCAAAGCGCAGGTCAACATCGGCCTCGCCCAGGGCGATGTCTGCCTGCCGCTGCCGGTCGGCAAAGCCGGGTGCGCCCTGCAGCGGCGCACCTTCGATGCTGATCGAAAAGCCGGGGCCATCGATGGGATCGGGCGGCAGGCTGGTGATGCCTTCGGTATTCGCCCCGGCATCGACCGGCAGCACGCAGTTGGACATTGCCACACAGTCCTGCGCGGCGGCTTGCCCTGCGGCCAGCGCCAGCGCCGAACAGGCCAGCGCGGCAAGGCGGGCCGCCCCGCCTGCGGGGGATGGGCGGCGCGTCATGGCGCGTCCCCGGCGCGTTGCAGCGTGCGTTCAACCCGCAGCCGCGTGCCCTGATCCTGCCAGGCGCTGCGCACCAGCGCCTCGACCCGGTCCAGCCGCTTGCGCGCGACGGCATCGCTTTCCCCGGTCAGCCTGTAGTTCAGCCGCAGCACCGAAGGCTCTGCCTGAAGCTGTGCGACCAGCCCCGCGACGCCCTGTTGCAGCGCCGCCGTCGGCTGCCCTTCGGCGGTAAAGGCGGGGGCCGCCAGATCGATCCGCACCACGCGCGACAGGCTGACGCCGAAATTCACCTTGGCCATCTTGCCCGGCGTGACGCGGATCGTGCGCGGGTTTTCGGTGGTCAGCCGGTAGCCCGTGGGCAAGGACCGTGTATCCAGCTTGAGGGTGAAATTCGACCCCATCTGGCGCGGCAGCTCGGCGCAGGGCACATGGAAGCGTCCGAATTCATCGGTGGTGATGACATAGCCGCGCGTCGTCACCACGCGCACCGCCGGCAGACCCGGCTCTGTCGCCCCGGCCCCTGATCCGTCCGGCGCATCCTGGGTGCCGTTGCGGTTGCGGTCGTCAAAGACCTTGCCGATGATATCGGCGCAGTCAAAGACCGCTTCCGGCTCGCGCACGATGATTGCGGTGGCGATGTTGGAAAAGCGCGCGCCGCTGCTGCCTTCGAGCCAGGTCCGGTTTTCCAGTTCGCCCCAGGGCGCGGCCCCGGTCACGCGCACGCCCAGTTTGACGGTCAGGGATTGTTTCGGGCCGATGGTCTGGCCGGCCCAGCGCAGGGTCCGCCCGGCAACCTGCGGGTCCATCGCCACGCCGCCCACCGTGGCGGTGCCGGGGGTATAGACAAGGCCCACGGGCAGCACGTCGATCACGGTGACGTTGCGCAGCGTGCCCAGGCTGTTGGAGGTGAAGGTCAGCGTGTAGGTCAGGCTGTCGCCGATGATCACACGGTCGGTGCTGGCGGTTTTGGTGGCGGTCACGTCCGGGGTGTAGGTCAGCGGCACCACTGTCGGGCTGTTGTTGGTCAGGCTGGTGCCTGACAGGCCGGTCGCCGGCGGGCCGGTGGGCGGGTTGCCGGTGACCGTGGCCTGGTTCACCACCTGCTCGGATTCCAGATCGGCCTGGGTCACGGCATAGGTGCCGGTAAAGGTGGTGGTATCGGTGACGCCGGGGGCCAGGGCCGTGATCGGCCCGCCGGTCAGGGTCAGGCCCGGCAGCGGATCGGCCAGCGTCACGCCGGTCAGCGTGACATTGCCGGTGTTGGTCACGGCAAAGCGGTAGATGATGACATCGCCCGGCTGCGTCGGCGTGGTCATCCGGCTGATGTCCGCCGTCTTGACCACGGCAATGGCCGCAGCGGACGGCAGATCGACCTCGGTCGGGTCGTCATTGTCCACTGCGGTTCCCGAGGTGTCCGTTACCGTATCGGCCCCGCCGGTGGGGGTGGTAAAGGTGCCGGTGACCTCGGCCGAGTTGCTGACCCGTCCCAGGTCCAGATCGGCCTGGGTCAGGGCATAGGTCCCGGTAAAGGTGGTGGAATCCACCGCTCCGGGGGCCAGGCTCGCAATCGGCCCGCCCGAAATCACCACCCCCGGCAGGCTGTCGTCGGTCAGCGTCACATCGCGCAGCGTCAGCCCGCCGGTGTTGGTGACGCTGAAGGCATAGGTCAGCACCTCGCCCGCCTGCGCGGGCGTTGACAGCCCCGCAGTGCTGACGGTCTTGACCAGCGCAATCGCCGGGGGGGCGTTCTGCGTCACGGTGACCGACCCCGAAGCGCTGTTGTTGGCCAGGTTCTGGTCGCCGGATGTTGTCGTAACCGCAGCGGTGTTGTCAAAGGTCTGCGGGCTGGAGGTGACGGCCTGCACCCGAACCGGCACCACCACGTCCACGATCCCACCCGCCGACATCGTCCCGAAATTGCAGGTGAAACCGGCGTTAACCCCCGTCACGGCGCATACCAGCGCGGTGGTTGTCCCGTTCACCACCGTGGCACCGGGCACACCCGCCATGACCATGCCGGCAGGCAAGGTATCGCCAAGCACGACATTGTCGGCCTCGGACAGCACCGGCCCCTCAAGGTTGGTCACGCGGATCGTGAAGGCAAAGGTCTCGCCGATCACCGGGGAGGGCGTGCTGGGCACCTTGCCTGTCACCTCCACATCCACGCGGCTGCGGACGGTGGTATTCTGACTGGCCGTGTTGTTAAGCGGCTGAATGTCGAACTGGTCAGACCCGTCGGCAGAAACCTCGACAGCGTTGACAGCGACGCCCCGCGCCACACCGCGCATCGTCACCTCGATATCCCGGATCTCGTCCGCCGCAAGGAAGGGAAAGGAACAGCTCAGCGTTCCGCCGACAACATCGCTTGTGGCGGCAACCGCACAGGTCGCGTCGGGTGGTGCCGTCAGGGATTGAAAACTGAGGAAGGCTGCCGGGAGTGTGTCAACGACCAAAACAGCCTCGGCCGCGGACGGGCCGAGGTTACGGACCCGAATGGCATAGACCGTGTCATCACCCACGGTCACAGGGTCCACGCTGTCGGTCTTGCCGACCAGAAGATCAAAGCGCGGGTCGATCACCCGGGTCGTGACGGAAGCACGGTTATTCAGCGTATCCGTCTCGGTGGTCGAGGTGGTCACGTCAACCGTGTTTGTCAGGCTGGTGCCCCTGAAACTCTGGTTCGGCCGCAGCGTGACGGTCACGGTTTGCTGCGTGCCGTTGTTCAGGGTGCCCAGATTGCATTCGATGCGGTTGTTGTTTCCGGCCGCACTGGTCACGCTGCCGGGTATCGGCGTGCTGGCACAGGGCCCTCCCTTGGAGGCAACAGCGGACAGGAACGTCAGATCGTCTGCAAGGATGTCCGTGATCGTGACATTGCCGGCGGCACTCAGCCCGTTCGCCAGGTTCCTGGCGGTTATCACGTAGATCAGGTTCTGCCCGGCCCGAACGGGATCGGGCGTGGCGGTCTTTTGTACCGTCACATCCGCGCGCGGGTTGACCGTGAAACCGGCTGTGGCGGCGTTGTTGGCCCGGTTGGGGTCGGCCGTGACCGCGGAGTCCACGGTGGCGGTGTTCGTCCGGGGTCCGCCATTGCCCCCCGGTCTGACCGTTACTACAAGCGTGGGGCAATTGGCGTTGACCGTGCAGACCGGCAAGGTGGTGATGTTGCAGGTTTGCCGTACCGCCTGCCCGACCGGAGCGACAGAACAGGTCATCCCCGAGGCATCTCCCGGTGTGACCACCGTCGAGACATAGCCGGCATTCGGCCCGGAGGTATTGGTGTTGATCAGCCTGGTCAGATCATCGATCAACGTCACCGAGGTTGAGGCGCTTGGGCCGCTGTTGACGATCTGCAGGTCATAGATCTGCACCTCGCCCGCGTCCACGGTCGCATTCCGCGCCGTCTTGAGGATACTGATATCGGCCGCGTCCCCCGGATTGCTGCCGCCGACTTCGAACTGGGTCTCATCATTCTCCTCAACAAGGTCCGGCAGATTGCCCCCGATGGCGGTCACCCGCGCACCGTTTCTGATGGGGCCGCTTGCCGTGACCGTCGCTGTCACGGTGATGCCGGGCTGCGTCGTGGCATTCGGTGCCAGCGGATTGGCCTGCGTATAGACCCGCAGGCAGGGGATTGTCGCCGGTCCGGCAAGCGGAAGGGCAGTGGGGGGTGTGCAGGTCCAGGTCGGGCCCCCGCTGATCGCGGTCACAGTCAGGCCCGCCGGAACAAGTTCCTCGATCTGGACTGTGCCGTAGAAGCCCACGGTTCCCAGATTCTGCGCGCTGAGCTGGAAGTTGTAGCTGTTTCCCACCACGACCAGCGGCGGATTCGGGCCTGTCTTGCGGATGGCAAGGTCTATGGAGTCTATCAGTGGCGGCTGGATTGTGGCACCGCCATCGGTCGCCCGATTGTTGGTCAGATCAGGATCGAAGGGCTGGGCGGACGCGATCACCACCTCGTTCACGGGGGTGCCCTGCGCAACAACCCGGACCTCAAGCGTCACGACCCCCAGCGGAACATTCAGCCCCGCCACCGACCCCGACGGCTTGTCGCAGCTGACGGTCTGCCCGGCCGTTTCACAGGTCCAGTCGCTGCCGGGCGCAGGCGTGACTGCGACCAGCGAATAATTCTCCGGCAGCGTGTCTTCCATCGTCAGGTCGTTCGGCACGTCGCCGCTGTAGCTTGGGGTCAGCGTGAAGGTCACGGTCTGCCCCACGGTCAATATTCCGGACGGGGCGCGGGACTTGGTGACCTTCACGTCGCTGCCCGCCGTCACGGCGGTATTCTTGACCGCACTGTCATTACCGGAATTGGGGTCAAGCGGCATGCTCTCTGTAAGGCTGGCCGACAGCGTGACGGTCGATAACGACTCGACGCCCAGCGTCCCGCTGAAGGTGAATGTCCGCGACAGATTCGGGGCCAGCGCCAGCCCGGAGCAGAAATAGCTGCTTCCCGACAGCGTGCATCCCGGCGGCGGGGCAATCGCGCCCAGGCCGGTCGGAACCGGGAAATCAAACTCGAAGCTGTCCGCATCATAGGGACCGAGATTCTTCACCGTGATCACATAACTGACCCTGCTTCCTGCCGCCGCCGTGTCCGGCCCGGTGATTGACAAATCGATGTCGGCACCTTTGGTGATCGTCGTCGTCACCGTCTCGGTGTTGTTGACCGGGTCGGCGTCGGGTGCAGGAATGGTCGGGGTCACCGCGATCACCCCCTCTTCGACGGTCGCAAACCGGATCACCATGTCTGCGCGCGAAGCAGGGGCCAGCGCCGGCACGGTGCAGCTTACGACGCCAGCCGAAACCGCGCAGCCCGTGATCGTGCCGGTGGCACCGGCGAAGGTCGTTGTGGCGGGAACAGGGATATTGATGACTGTGGCAGGCGCGGATGTGCCCGGCTCGTTGTCCACTGTAACAACGTATGCCGCCAGACTTCCCGCCGGCAGGATGTTGGACCCCTCGTTTTCGACGTTCACCACCCAGTCATGGGTCGGCAACCCCTGTGACAGCACAGGCGTTGACAGTCCGACAAGCGCGGACGCAACAAGAATTGCACTTCGGAGCACTTTTCTCACCGCAAGAAGCTGGCTCGGCACAGGTGGTTTCACCATGCCTTGCTTCTGCGGCTAGACAGTTCCTGCGCGGCGTTCAAACGCCAAGCATGGTTAACACTTTCGAAATTTCCGAAAGACGCCGCCCTGTGGCGGCGTTGCACCAGTGGCGGGACGGGTTACAATCCTCGGCTTTGGGCGATCAACCTCGACATGTGACGCCGGGGGGCGTACGGAGGCCCGAAGCGCACCGCAAACTGCCGATTCGAAGGCAGCGAATCATCTTTCCCTTCCCTTGCACCGGGCCGGGGCGGGCTGTGGCTGCGTCCCGGCCGCCGGGGGCCTTGTGTCCCAAGGGGTGGCCGGGGGCCAGGGCCGTGCCCCTGCGCTTTTGCGTTTTCGGGGGACGGCCGGATGCCGCCGCAAGGGCGGACTTCGGCGCGGATAACAGACCGGACGGCCACCCTCCGGGATGACGGATGCCCCGGCGCGGTGCGTTCCTGACCGGTCCCAAGCGGGTGCGGCCCGGTTCGCAAGCCGCCGCGCAGTGCAGGTGTAACCCTTTGATATCTTTGTGCAGACCCGGTACCACGGCCCTGCCTACCAGCGGCCGGTGATCGCCGCCCAGACCAGTCCGCCCCTGCGGGCAAATTCGGATAGGCCCAGCCTGCCTTCGGCCACCCGGCGCGGGTCGGCCAGCACCTGGCGCAACAGCGCCTCGGTCTGCCAGCCGGACAGGAACGCCGCCCGGGCACCCGGCGGCACCCGGCCCCGCACCCTTCTGGCATCGGCCAGCCGCGCCAGACCGTCCCGGGCCAGCCCGGCCACGGCCCCGGCCCGGGTGTCGACCAGGGGCCGCCGCCCGCGGGCCTCCAGTTCCGGCACGGCGCGCAGGAAGGCGGCAAGACCCGCCGCCCAGCCCGCCGCACGGGCCGCAGGCTCGACCTCCGGCGGGGCGCCAAGGGCGGATGCGGCCAGCCACATCAACCCCGCCCCGGTGTCTTCCAGATAGGCATCAAAAGCAGCCCGGTCTTCGAAAGGGTCGCGGTAGATGTCCCAGCGCCGGGCCTCGATCAGCCTGTCAATGACCGCCAGCGGCAGACGCCGGCCGCGCACCACCTCGGCCAGCGGGGCTGCCACCTCATGCTCGCGCACAGGCCCCGGCCCTGCCATGGCCGCGACCGTGTCGCGCCACCATTGCAGCCGCATCTCGGCGATCATCGCCTCTTGCGTCACCCAGGGGGCGCGGGCCACCTCCAGGTTGAAGGCATACAGCACAAGAAGCGGTGCCCGTGCCGCCACCGGGGCCGCCATCACCGCAAGGAACCGGTCCGGATCGCCACGCTCCACCAGCGCGGCGCAGGCGGCCACCGTCACGCGGGCTGCTCCACCGGCCGGCCCACGTCGCGGATCAGTTTCCACTGGATCGCATCCAGCAGCGCCTCGAAGCTTGCGTCCACGATATTGGCCGAAACCCCCACGGTGGACCAGCGCCGCCCGGCGCTGTCTTCGGAATCGATGATCACCCGTGTCACCGCCTCGGTGCCGCCCTGGGTAATCCGAACCTTGAAATCGACCAGCCTCAGATCATCGATCACCGCCTGATAAGGCCCCAGGTCCTTGGCCAGCGCCTTGGCCAGCGCGTTGACCGGCCCGCGGTCGGTGCCCGCCTCGTCCATGCTTTCGCTGACCGACAGCATCTTGGCGGAGCCGATCTTCACCACGACCACCGCCTCGGACAGGCTGACCATGCGGTCATACTTGTTCTTGCGCCGTTCCACCGTCACGCGGTAGCGCTTGACCTCGAAGAAGGTCGGCAGCAGGCCCAGTTCGGCCCGCGCCACCAGTTCGAAACTGGCCTGCGCACCGTCATAGGCATAGCCCTGATCCTCGCGTTCCTTGACCACCTCGAGGATGCGTTGCAGGCGCGGGTCGTTCGGATCAGCCTTTATTCCGGCGGCAAGCAGGCGCGCGCGCAGGTTGGATTGCCCGGCCTGATTGCTCATCGGGATCACGCGGGCATTGCCGACCAGGTCCGGGGCAACATGTTCATAGGTCGCCGGGTCTTTCAGGATGGCCGAGGCATGCAGCCCCGCCTTGTGCGCAAAGGCCGAAGCGCCGACGTAAGGCGCGGCCCGCTGCGGCACCCGGTTGAGCACATCGTCCAGCATCCGGCTGATGCGCGTCAGACCGGCCAGCGCCGCAGGCGTGACCCCGGTGTCAAACCGGCTGGCATAGGGTTCCTTCAGCAGCAGCGTCGGGATCAGCGTGGTCAGGTTCGCGTTGCCGCAGCGTTCGCCCAGGCCGTTCAGCGTGCCCTGAATCTGGCGTGCGCCCGCATCCACCGCCGCCAGCGAATTGGCCACGGCATTGCCGGTGTCGTCATGGCAGTGGATGCCCAGCCGGTCGCCCGGCACGCCGGCCGCCACCACCTCGGCGGTGATCCGCCCCACTTCGGCGGGCAGGGTGCCGCCATTGGTGTCGCACAGCACGACCCAGCGTGCGCCTTCGTCCAGGGCCGCGCGCAGGCAGGCCAGGGCATAGGCGGGATTGGCGCGGTAGCCGTCGAAGAAATGCTCGGCATCCAGAATGGCTTCGCGCCCCTTTGTGCGCAGATGCGCGAAAGAGGTGCGGATCGCGGCCAGATTCTCGTCCAGCGTGACGCCCAGCGCGGTGGTCACATGAAAGTCATGCGCCTTGCCCACCAGACAGACGGCAGGGGTACCCGCATCCAGCACGGCGGCCAGAACATCGTCGTTTTCCGCCGACCGGCCGACGCGCCGGGTCATGCCGAAGGCGGTCATCGTGGCGCGGGTCCGGGGGGCCCCGGCGAAGAATTCGCTGTCGGTCGGATTGGCCCCCGGCCAGCCGCCTTCGATGTAATCGACCCCCAGCGCATCCAGCGCCGCCGCGACCTGGCGCTTTTCAGCGGTGGAGAACTGCACCCCTTGGGTCTGCTGCCCGTCACGCAGGGTGGTGTCGAAGAGGGAAAGGCGTTCGCGGGTCATCCGGGGTGTCCGTTGCGGTTTGCCCACCGTGGGACAGAAGGCGAAATACGACTTTTCAATACATTACAAGAGTGTCTTAATGGATTGCCAAGACTTTGGCCGTGCTCTGGGCCGGGCCGTCGCAGCGGGGGTTTCACACCCCCGCACCCCCGTGGGATACTTGCGAACAGAAAATGGGGGTAGTGGCCGGGCTGCGCGTCCATCCCAAATGGTGCAGCCAGGCCTGACTGAACCTCTAAAGGTCCATTTTCTGTTCGGAAATATCCTCGGGGGGTGAGGCCGCAGGCCGAGGGGGGCAGACAGCCCCCCCTACTTGCACAACTGGAGTCACACCGCATCATTTCAGAGTCCAAAGCTTTGCCGGGTCAAAGCCGGGCGCGAATGTGTATTCTTGGCCAATTGAACTGTCGGTGATGAGCAAGCCAATCACAGCAAGGCTAGCCCGGATCTCGTCCGCCTTTACGAAATCCTTCGTTCTGCGGGCTTCAGCGCGTTGCTTCAACAAAGCATCGATAAGGGGCTGGAATGGCGGTGGGCTGACAGTTCCAACGGCCTGTACAACTGGTCCAGCGATGGAAATGAATCCAGACCCGGTTATCGGCGCGGTCCAGCCACCCGCCCCTTCTTCCAGCAGCCCGAGCAGACGTGCAGAAGCAAGGAGCGCCGAAGCGTCTCCCGCATTCGCCAACATGTGGAGCACAGCGATTGCGCCAGCAGTGTTGAGGTCGTCGGCAAGCCCTTTGATTACAGCGGGTGAAGGGTATGGCGCAGCTTCGCCACCAGAAACAATTTCCCACCACTTCCGCAGGGTTGAAGCAGCCTGGTTCGCCTTCTCTGCCGTCCAGTCCATCGGCTTGGAATAATGCGTACCCAGCAGCACGAACCGGATCACCTCGCCCGGCACGCCCTGATCCAGCAAATCCCGCACCGTGAAGAAGTTGCCCAGCGACTTGGACATTTTCTTGCCCTCGACCTGAAGCATCTCGTTGTGCAGCCAGACCTGGGCGAAGCCTTCGTCCGGGTGGGCGCAGCGGCTTTGGGCGATTTCATTCTCGTGGTGGGGGAATTGCAGGTCGATGCCGCCGCCGTGGATGTCGAAGGCGGGGCCAAGCAGTTCATGGCTCATGGCGCTGCATTCGATATGCCAGCCGGGGCGGCCCCGGCCCCAGGGGCTGTTCCAGCCGGGGGTTTCGGGGTCGGACGGTTTCCACAGCACGAAATCCATCGGGTCACGCTTGAACGGGGCCACCTCGACCCGCGCGCCCGCGATCATGTCATCCACCGACCGGCCCGACAGGCGGCCATAGGCGGCATAACTGCGCACATCGAACAGCACATGGCCCTCGGCCGCATAGGCATGGCCGCGCGCGATCAGGGCTTCGATCATCGCCACCATCGGGCCGATGTATTCCGTCGCGCGCGGTTCAAAGGTCGGTCGCAGCGCGCCCAGCGCATCCATGTCGGCATGATACCAGGCGATGGTTTCTTCGGTCCGCTGGTGGATCAGCTCTTCCAGCGTGCCGGGGGCACCCGCCTGCCGCCGCCGCAGCGCCTCGGCGTTGATCTTGTCATCCACATCCGTGATGTTGCGCACATAGGTCACATGATCCGGCCGGTAGACATGCCGCAGCAGGCGGAACAGCACGTCGAACACCACCACCGGGCGGGCATTGCCCAGATGCGCGCGGTCCCAGACGGTGGGGCCGCAGACGTACATGCGCACATTCGCAGGGTCGATGGGCACGAAGTCTTCCTTGCGGCGCGTCTTCGTATTGTGCAGCCTGATTGTTGTCATCGTCCCGTCCCCTTGCGCAAGCGGTGCCGTTCGGCGCGTGCCGGAAGGGCTTAGCAACTTCGTTCTGGTTTGGAAACGAAAAGACCGGCCCGCCCGACGGATGTCAGCAGGGAATGCCGCAGCAGATTTGGATGCGTCTGGCCACCATGGCAGGGTTTTACAGCCCAGGCTATGGTGCGCCAAGCCCTTTGTGGCATCCGGCACTGGATATCAGTCCGACGGGCATGACGTGCAACCCGTTGAACGCCCGTAGCGCGATCCTGTCCGGGGCCGAACCGTCGGTCCCTCCGGGTGGCGGGCATAATGCCTGGAAGGTGGTCGCAAGCTGCCTGCCCTTCATTGGCCTAGCTATGACGACGTGGTATCCCGCGCTACAGCGCCTGATGGAGCATGAGACAATATGCAGTGGATTCTTCAAGCTTTCGAGGACACACAGAAACTGGCGCATGCCCTGGAAAGACTCGGAATTCTCCATTCATGGCACAAGGTTGTCCCCTTTGTCGGCGAGCTTGATCCAGAGCCGCAGATCAGCGACCGCAAGGCGGTGATCATGTTCGGTTCCTACACGCTCTGGCGATACGCAGAAACGAAGGGGCTGGAGCCGGGGGTCTTCCGCATCGCCCCCTATGTGCATGAAAAACCGTGGCAGCCCTACATGCTGAACGGGCCGGATGCGCTCTTTCTTACAGTGGAGCAGATCGGGACCCGTCTTGCCAAGAATGATGAACTTGAGCCGACATTCCCCAAGTGGCATGCCGACTGACGTGAAGATCGCCTGAAACCGATCTCTGGACAAGCATTTTCCGCCCCGACCGGCGTCTGCGGTCGCGCAAGCTGCTGGAGCAGGGCGGATCCGACCGCGAAGCCGCCGTGT
>JADCEL010000015.1 GCA_020250125.1 Rhodobacter sp. | reverse complement strand
GTGGGCGGGTCGGGCGCTGGCCGGGGGCTTTGGCCCCCGGCTGGTCCTGATCCCAGCGCAGCGTTGTGGCAGGGGCGGTGGCCCCTGCCATTGGAAGCGGTGAAAGTGCCTTCACCTCTCCGGGCGGGAACAGAAAACGCGACCCGCGTTTCCCGCGCCCCTGTGCATCGCCCGCATCAGGACCCGTGCAAGCGCCCCACAAAGGGCCGGTGCCCGGCCCGGCGGGGCGGGGGTGCCGGGGGACCAGGGCCGCCTTCCGCAGCGGGTGATGCGTGCAGAAGACGATCCTGCCATGCGGTCAGGCCGCCTGCGGGGCGGGCATCTTTCGAAACCCCGCCAGGGGGCGCGGTCTGCTTTCTGGCGGACCTGGCCGGCGCGGGCGGATTTCCCGGCGTCCGGCGCGGGGATGGCACCTTGCCTGCGGGCTTGCGCCCCCTGGCATTCGGCCCCGGCGCAGGGGTAGTGGTGCCTGGCGTCCGGGTTCTTCGGGGGCTTCATTCCCCGGCGGTCTTGCCCGAAGGGCTGCGCGGCGGCCGGAGGTCGGAGGTTAACCACTTATGAACATAAGAAGAACAGTTCTTTAACTTCCCCGCATGACGCGCTAGCATCACCGCCATGAGCAGCTTTGACGAACATGAGGCTTTCGAGGCGGCGGTGCCACTGTCGCGCCGTGCGATGGCGGCGCGGCCTGCGCCCTATCTGGACGATCTGAACCCCGCGCAGCGCGCGGCGGTGGAGACGCTGGATGGACCGGTTCTGATGCTGGCAGGGGCGGGCACGGGCAAGACCAAGGCGCTGACGGCGCGGATCGCCCATCTGCTGACCTCCGGGCGGGCACGCCCGAACGAGATTCTGGCCGTGACCTTTACCAACAAGGCCGCGCGCGAGATGAAGGATCGTGTGGGT
This sequence comes from Rhodobacter sp., assembly GCA_020250125.1. Taxonomy (GTDB): domain Bacteria; phylum Pseudomonadota; class Alphaproteobacteria; order Rhodobacterales; family Rhodobacteraceae; genus Aliitabrizicola. Next base: position 57,247 of record JADCEL010000015.1, on the reverse strand, counting down.
CGGATGCTGGGCGAAACGGTGGAGGGGATGCCCTGGATGGGCACCTTTCATGCGATCAGCGTCAAGATCCTGCGCCGTCATGCCGAACTGGCCGGGCTGAAACCGAACTTCACGATTCTGGATACGGATGACCAGTTGCGCCTGCTCAAGCAGCTGATCCTGGCGGCCGATATCGACGAAAAACGCTGGCCGGCCCGGATGCTGGCCGGGCTGATCGACGGCTGGAAGAACCGGGCGCTGACGCCGGCCCGCGTGCCCTCGGCCGAAGCGGGGGCCTGGAACAACCGGGGCACCGAGCTTTACGAACAGTATCAGGCGCGGCTGCGCACCCTGAATGCGGTGGATTTCGGCGACCTGCTGCTGCATGTGGTCACGATCTTTCAGGCGCATCCGGATGTGCTGGCGCAGTACCAGCGCTGGTTCAGATACATCCTGGTGGACGAATATCAGGACACCAATGTGGCGCAGTACCTGTGGCTGCGGCTTCTGGCGCAATCGCATCACAACATCTGCTGCGTGGGCGACGATGACCAGTCGATCTATGGCTGGCGCGGGGCCGAAGTGGGCAATATCCTGCGGTTCGAGACGGATTTTCCAGGGGCCAAAGTGATCCGGCTGGAACAGAATTACCGGTCCACCCCGCATATCCTGGCGGCGGCCTCGGGCGTGATTGCCGCCAATTCGGACCGGCTGGGCAAGACCCTGTGGACCAGGGCGCAGGGCGGCGAGAAGGTGCGCCTGATCGGCCATTGGGACGCCGAGGAAGAGGCGCGCTGGATCGGCGAAGAGGCCGTGCGCCTTAATGACGGCTCTCACGTAAGCGCGAAACGGCGCATGAATACCAGATCGATAACGCGCACCCAGGAGGAAGAGCGCCGAGCAAAAAACAATCTACCTCCGCTGGAAACTGCGATTAGCAATGGGGACGCATTCTCTGACATTCACAGTCGACAGCTTCTGAATTCTGAAACGGCTGACATCCATCGGCCAGGCGGTGGGCATAACTCGTCGCAAGGATTTTCATTGGACGAAATCGCGATCCTTGTCCGCGCCAGCCACCAGATGCGCGCGTTTGAGGACCGGTTCCTGACCATCGGCCTGCCCTACCGGGTGATCGGCGGGCCGCGCTTTTACGAACGGCTCGAAGTGCGCGATGCGATGGCCTATTTCCGGCTGGCCGTCAGCCCCGATGACGATCTGGCGTTCGAACGGGTGGTGAACACCCCCAAGCGCGGCCTGGGCGACAAGGCGCAGCAAGCCATCCAGGTGCTGGCGCGGGCCAATGGCCTGTCGCTGCACGAAGCTGCGCGGATGCTTCTGGCCGAAGGCGGGCTGGCGGGCAAGGGCGCCGGGCAGTTGCGGGCCTTCGTGCAGGGCATCGACCGCTGGTATGCGGCCACGCAGCGGCCCGGCTACAGCCATATCGAACTGGCCGAGCAGGTGCTGGACGAGTCCGGCTACACGGGCATGTGGCAGAACGACAAGACGCCCGAAGCCCCGGGGCGGCTGGAAAACCTGAAGGAACTGGTCAAGGCGCTGGAAGGGTTCGAGAACCTGCAAGGCTTCCTTGAACATATTGCCCTGATCATGGACAACAGCAGCGAAGATGCCGCCGAGAAGGTCAGCATCATGACCCTGCATGCGGCCAAGGGGCTGGAATTTCCGGTGGTCTTCCTGCCCGGCTGGGAAGACGGGCTGTTCCCCAGCCAGCGCAGCATGGACGAAAGCGGCAAGAAGGGGCTGGAGGAGGAACGGCGGCTTGCCTATGTCGGCCTTACGCGGGCGGAAGAACTGGCAACAGTTTCCTTTGCCGCCAACCGCCGTGTCTACGGCCAGTGGCAAAGCGCGCTGCCGTCGCGCTTTATCGACGAACTGCCAGAGGCGCATGTCGAGGTGCTGACCCCGCCGGGGTTGTACGGCGGCGGTTATGGTGCGGCGGGGATGGCATCTTCCATCGAGACCAGGGCGATGAAGGCCGATGTCTACAACTCTCCCGGCTGGAAGCGCATGCAGGACCGCGCGGCAAGCCGCCCGGTCACCCAGCCGCGCGAGACGCGCGAGTTGGTGATCAACGCCACCGCGCTGTCATCCTTTGCCATGGGCGACCGCGCCTTCCACGACAAGTTCGGCTATGGCACCGTGGTCGGGATCGAAGGCGACAAGCTGGACATCGCCTTTGACAAGGCCGGGATCAAGAAGATCGTGGCGCGCTTTGTGCGCAGCGCGCAAGCGGCGGGGGATGTGCCGTTCTGAGGGGGGTTAACCCGGTGCATGCCCCGGCCTGAGCTGCGACCGTCACGGCAACACACGGTCAGGAAACAAGCACCTCGTTGCGGTGCCATGCCAGGGCTTCTTCCAGCACCCTCAAATGCGGGGACCGGGCTTCGCGGATCGGTTTGCCGTGGAGGCCGCCCAGAAATTCATTGCCGTTCTGTTTGCGCACGGGGTCCGGGACAATGATTTCGCGGTTTTCGGACACTCCGACAAGACCGCGATCAAAGGCCCAATGGATGTCTTTCGCAAGCAGCAGGCCATTCGCCGGGTGGTCCGAACCTGAAGCTTCGACAGGAACGATATGCGCGCCATCCAGACCGACAATCCGGGGCGGTACCGGGGACGTATAACCTCTGTCCGTGAAGGCGCATAAAGACCCATACTCCCAAAGCAGCGCGGCACGGAAAGCGCGGTCGCGGGCCTTTCGCAGCGTGGTGGACTCGGTCAGCGCCCTTGTGGGGCCGAATGCCGTCGGGGGTCCTGCCATCTGGTCATTGATGTAGCGCTTGGCATCTTCCGTTTCCTCAACAGAGACAGGCCGCTGTTGCAGGTCAAGCACGCCCCAGCGCCTTGTGCCGGTCATGGCGCTGACATGGCCGTATTCTGCGGAAGTCTTCCTGACCAAATGCAAACGGATAAGCCGGTCATCCTCAAGGTCCTTTGAAAACAAGAGAATATCATCTTGTGATGCCAGATTCCGCAGCGGACCAAGATTGTCAGTCAGGCGGCGTTCAGCGGGTCTTGTCCCGCCCCAGGTCTGATGCTGATAGCGGGTTCCGACAGTTGCGATGCGGCTTCCGTCAACAAACAGGTCAGCCGTCAATCGCGCGTCGACAGTCGGGCTTTCCCCGGAAAGGACCGAAGGCAAAGCAGGAAAGAACTTTGCGATGTCCCTGGGAATAACGATGCCGCCCTGATGACCGCGCGCCTTGCCCGTGTCATTGTGCGAGAGCTTTTTGAAAACGAAGCTGTCAAGCACTACATGTCTCCTGCCTCACCTGCGGTCCTTATCTTCTTCGCCAGTTCGTCCAACAGAGCAGAAACTTCCTGGGGCTGTTTTCCCCGGACGTCACATTCCCACAGGATCAGAACCCGCCAGCCGAGCGCCTTCAGCCCGGCCTCGTTGCGTGCATCGCGGCTGCGATTGCCCAAAAGCTTGGCCTCCCATTCCTCCGGGCGGGTCTTGGGCAGGCGGAACGCGCTGCATCCTTCATGCGCATGCCAGAAGCACCCATGCACAAAAACAACGGTCTTTCTTGATGGAAACACAAGGTCGGGCTTGCCCGGCAGCTTCTTGCCGTGAAGGACGTACCTCAGTCCGCAGGAGTGCAGGCCACGGCGGACCATCATCTCCAGCTTCGTATTCTTTCCGCGAATTGCCGCCATGTTGCGGCTTCGCGCCTCATTGCCGCAGAGGTCAGACCGCAACAGCCTCTTTGCCCTTCATATCCATGACCCGCGCGATATGCGGGGCCATGATCCGCGCCACCTCTGTGAAGACAGGAACGGCAACGCTGTTTCCAAACTGGCGGTAAGCTTGCGTGTCGGACACCGGTATCCTGAATGTGTCAGCGTACCCCATAAGCCGGGCGCATTCTCTTGGTGTCAGGCGGCGGGGGGGCTTTCTGTCCTGCAGGATCAGGATTTCCGAACCATCCTTATGATAGCGCGCGGATAGCGTGCGGCAGGTGTCATCTGGCCCGACAAGGCCAAATCCAAATCCGTTTCCTGCCGCTTTGTGCTTGTCAGCATAGCCCTGAAGATAGCCCCAAAGATGGTCAGTCAGTGTGTACTTGTCGCTGACCCTGCCCGTACTGCCTTCGGTGTACGGAAACTCCGGCAATTCCGTTCCGTCCTGCGGATGAAGAATTGAGCGCATCTTCAACCTTCCTTTTTCAGGAAGCTGCAAAGCATCAAACGAAAACCCGGTATCTGCCCTGAAGCCAGCCAGGACAATTCTTTCCCTGTGCTGGGGCAGAAAATGCCCGGCGTCGATGACCTGTGCCTTGACGGTGTAACCAAGCGATTCAAGGGCGCCAAAGATGATCTCATAGGTCTTGCCCCTGTCGTGAGACTTCAGGTTCTTGACATTTTCAAGAAGAAACGCAGCAGGACGATGATGTTTCAGAACGCGGATGACATCGTAGAAAAGCGTTCCCTGCGCCTCACACTCGAAACCATGCAGTCTGCCAAGGGAATTCTTCTTTGAAACGCCGGCGATCGAGAAGGGCTGACAGGGAAAACCCGCACAAAGAACATCGTGGGCCGCGATTGCTGCCGCGTGAACCTGTCGTATGTCGCCTTCGATTGGCCGGTTGTCACGGTAGTTCGCTTCGTAGGTCAGGCGTGCGTACCTGTCCCATTCGCTTGTAAAAACACAGCGTCCGCCAATACTCTCCATGGCTTGCCTGAGGCCACCGATTCCCGCGAAAAGGTCAATGAAGGTAAAGCCCTTGGTCATGCGTGCGTCCCCTTTTGTTCTCACCATATATCGTGGATTCCCATCCGTCCAGGACGAAGTTGAGGAGTCTTCCCTGACAAAGCGCTGTGGCGGATGCCTTCCTTGCGTTCCGTTCAGCCCCGCCGCATGTCCTCCATCGCATGGAACAAAAGCCCCGCCAGCAGCCCCCACAGCGCGGCACCGATGCCAAGAAAGGTCACGCCCGAGGCGGTGACGGTCAGGGTCACCGTGGCGGCGAAGCGGTGCTTCTCGAAGGCGAAAGCGGTGCTCAGCGCGCCGCTGAGCGGGCCGATCAGGGCGAGGGCGACAAGGCCGGTGACAATGGGATGCGGCAGGATCGACATGAGTGCGATCACAACCGGGCCGAACAGGCCCAGCAGCACCCAGACGCCGCCATAGGCCAGGCTGACCTTCCAGCGTTCGGCGCGGTCCGGGTGGACATCATCGCCAAGGCAGATGGCCGCCGTGATGGCCGCCATGCTGACCGGATGCGCCCCGCACAGCGCCGAGATGGCGGACAGCCCGCCGGTGGTGATCAGTGCCGGGCGCACGGGCGGCTCATATCCGGCGGCGCGCAGGGCGGCGAAGCCCGGCAGGTTCTGCGAGGCCATGGTGACAAGGTACAGCGGTATTCCAAGGCCGATCAGGGCACCCATGTCGAAGTCGGGCCGGATGAACAGGGGGGCGGGCATGGTGAAGCCCAGCGCATAGACCGGAACGCCCCACAGCCCCAGCAACAGACCCAGACCCAAAGCGGCCAGCACCGCAAAGGACGGGTTGCGCAGGCGCACCAGGGCAAAGACCGCAATCATGGACAGCACGGTAAACGGCGCGGCCTGGACGGCCCCGCCGAGGCGCAGCACAAAGGGCAAAAGGACGCCCGCCAGCAGGGCCGAGGCGATGTCTTCCGGGATCCGGGCAACCAGATCTTCCAGCGGGCGGAACAGGCCGGTCAGCGCGATCAGCCCCCCGGCCAGGATAAAGGCCCCGACCGCCTGATTGATGGTGTAGCCCGAACTGGCCGCGATCAGCGCCGCGCCTGGCGTGGACCAGGCCAGAACCACGGGGACGCGGGCGTACCAGCCCAGGCCCGCGCTGCCCACCGCCTTTGCAAGGCAGACCGCCAGAACCCAGCTTGCGGCCTGTGCCGCATTCGCACCCACCGCAACAGCGGCAGACAGCACCAGCGCAATGGTCGAGCCGTAGCCGATCAGGGCGGCCACAAAGGCCGCAGACACCATTGAAACCGTCATGATCCCCCCACGCCCGCCGCGCGGACTATCGAAAGCGCTGCCGGACTGCAAGGCGCAGACGAAACCGGCGGCGTTCCGGGCCGGGCAACGCCGCCGCCAGAGACGACAGGCCGGGAAGAATGGATGGCCCGTTGCATCGTTCGGGGCGGTCACCCCCTTTGGTGCCGCAGCACCGGGCGAGGGGTTGGCAAAGGCCCGCTGCGGGTCTTTGAAGACAAGGCCGCCATCCGCCGGGTGATCTGAACCGCAAGATGCAACCGCCATGACATGGGCGGCATGGCGGCCTGTGATCTGTGCTGCAACAGGGGACTGATACCTTCTGCCGGGGAATGCGCATGGCCTGTTGCCCTGTTCCGGCAGCGGTTTGCGGAACGTTCGGTTGCGGGCTTTTCGCATCCTGGTCGTTCCGCTCAGAACACGGGACGGGCCAAAGGGCGTCAGCGGCCCGACAGGCTGATCAGCGGTGTCCCGGCGTGCCGCAGCAATGCCGTCAACGGAAAGCGGTGGATTGTGCGGGTCCAGCCCCCCCCCACCTTCCTGCGCCGGTCAGGCCGCGCAGCCTTCGGCCTTCTTTCTGTTGCGATAAGGCCAAACAAGCAGTGCATCCTGCATATCCTTTGAAAACAGACGGATATGCTCCGCAGCCGCCGGATTCCGCGGCGGACCGGGGTTGCCCGCCGGCCGTCACTCAATGCCCCAAACCTTGCCGATCCGACACGGCTTCAGACGATGGCCCCCCTTGGGGCAGCAATACGGGGTTGCAACCCCGCACCTCCTCCAGTACATCCGCGCAGCAAGACCACCGACGCGGAGAGGTGCCGGAGCGGTCGAACGGGGCGGTCTCGAAAACCGTTGACCCTTTGCGGGGTCCCAGGGTTCGAATCCCTGTCTCTCCGCCAGTAAATCAAGCTGACATGCTGATTTTGAAGGAGTATTGACCGACTTCCAGGTTGGTTTCCCCTTCCCCTGGCGCGCTTTCGTGACGGTGTTTCATGCGTCACAGGGGTGCCTTCGAAGGGTCGCCTGCCCAACTCTGCGCGCATGGGCATCCGGGAAAGCGCACGCTGCCGCGCCTGTCGCCTGTATTGTGCTGATCGTGCCCCCCGCCCCGCGTGGTGCATCTCGGCGGCAGAAGGGGCACCCGCGCTGCGCTTTCACATGGCTGGCGGCGCGGTGGCCGTCCACTGGACGCCCGCCTGGTCCGCCTTGCCCTTCTGGACGGGGTTCTCATGCACCCTCACCCGCCGGGGGGTTGTGCGGGGTGATGCCGGTGATCAGCGACGCGCATGGGGGCGTCAAGGCCACCCTCTCCGGGGTGCTTGGCGCGATGTGGCGGCGCTGCCGCGTCCATTGCATGCGCAGCGCCCTGGCCTATGCCGGCAAAAGCGGACGGCGCGTGGCATCCGCTTTCATCGCCACCGCTTTCGCCGGGATGGCCCATGACGTTGGGGTCGATCCGGGGCGGCGGGGCGGGATTTGCAGAGGCGGGCCGAACCCTGCCGCGTGCCTTGGGTCGCAGACCATGGCACTTGCGCGTGATGCCGCATCAACCAGGGCGCAAGCCGGTCCGGCGGCATCGGGCCGGTCGCCTCGCCTGCCGGGTCTTGCACCGTCTTTCGGCCCAGGGCTGTATCCCGGTGGCGCAAGGATGCCGTGGCAGCGTCTTTCCCGGCCCCCGGTCTTCAGTGACGGTTTGGTCTTGGTTCCTTGTCGGCCAGCGCATGGCCAAGGAATGTCAGGTGCGCGGCAAGGCCCTGTCGCATCGGCGTCGCCGTGATGGCGAAGGCCCGCGCGATCTTGGAACTGTCAAAGCGATAATCCTGTTCGAGCTGATAGGACATCTCCAGAAGGCCGCGGGCGTTGACATTGAACAGGCCGGCCATCCGCAACATGATCTTCGGAACCACGGTGTAGCGGGCGTCCGTGCCCAACAGCGTTGCGATCAGTTCGACCAGTTGCGCGCCCGTCAGCGCATCCGGATCGGTTGGCATGTGCCAGATGTCGTTGAAGGCGTCCTGCCGCTGGCCAAGTGCCGCAACGGCACGCCCTGCGTCCGGGATATAGGTCAGGGAATGAACCTTGTCGGCGCTGAGCAACAGTTGCGCCTTGCGGCCCTTGGCCAGTTTCCCGGCAATGTCCCTGACCATGTCGAACGGGCGGTAATTGCCATAGAAGTCCGCGCTTCTTGCGATCAGGCCGCGGATCGTTCCCTTCCCGACCGCATCCATCAGGACGCGGGCGGCACGGGCGCGGGCGATGCCCTTCTGGGTCGTCGGATGATCGGGCGTATTTTCTGTCATGATGCCCGGCACCGGCCCGTACATGTAGACATTGTCGAAATAAACCAGCCGCGCGCCAACCCGCCGGGCCGCTTCGACGGCATTTGAAACGGCCCGCGGAAAGCCTTCCAGCCAGATCTTCGACTCATAGGGCAGGCCGATGATAAGATAGACAACATCCGACCCCTCGACAGCCCTCGTCAGGCCATCAAGATCGAAGACATCCGCGCTTGCCGTCGTGACAGACGGCATGACCGGCCTGGGATGTCTCTGGACAACCCGGACATTGCACCCTGCCGCCACCAGATGGCGCACCGTTTCCTCGCCGATGGTGCCGTTGCCGCCGATAACGCTGTGCGCTTCCATGTCATTCCTCCCGCACCGGATACGTGCCGCCGTGCGATCACGCGGCCCCTCGTTTTGCAGCCAATGGGCTGACAAGAACCGATCCAGCGCCTATGTTATCAGCATCAACATAGATATCCCGGGAATGTTGTCAATGCCTGCATCATATGCGCAACCTGCTGCGCCGGCCCCTTACCACCATGGCGACCTGCGGATGGAACTGCTGCGCGTCTGCCGGGAACAGCTCAGGTCCGGCGGGCTGAATGCGATATCCTTGCGCAAGGCCGCGCAAGTGATCGGCGTTTCGCACGCATCGCCGGCCAGACACTTTGCCGACAAGCGCGCGCTTCTTACCGCACTTGCGGCGCAAGGCTTCGCCGAGGCCGCCGAGGCCCTTCACAACATGCGCCCTGTCTGCCGGGACGATCTGCAGGCCACCTGTGAACGCTACGTCGCATTCGGGTTGAGAGAGCCCGATCTTTATGCCCTGATGGCGCAGCCGAAGCTGATCGATCTTTCAGACCCGGCGCTTGCGGAACCCCGCAACGCCTGTTTCCTTGCCCTGATGGCGGCTGTCGCCGGGTCTGCCGATGGTGCGGTCGATGACCTGGGGGGCCGGACCGTTGCCCTGTGGTCCTTTCTTCATGGCTTTGTCATGCTGACGGAAAGCGGCGTCTTCGGCCATGATCATGCAGGGGCTGATGCTTCTCCGGGTCTGGCGGCGCTTTTGCCGCATGTCAGATCAGGAATCTGCCGGACCCGGTCGCCCTGACCGAAGGTGACGGCGTGTTCTGCCGCAGGCGGATCGCGCTTCAAACCTGATGCGACCGCAGCTTGAACCGGATGCAGCTGACGCAGGGTGCATTGCAAGGCGGCGCGACCGGCACGCCAGCGCCAGGCAGCGCGCATCCTTGCGGAAGTCAGGGCAGAGTCAAAGGTCTGATCCATGCCGCGCCAGGCTTCCGCAAGCCGCCGTCAGGGCAGCAGACCAACAGGTACAGATAAGGCTTGCAACATGTTCGATATCGTACTATAGACTTTAGTATCAAGATATCCAAGTAAACGAAGATAGCAATGATCATGATGCGGTGCAAGAACTCCTGTGCGGTCTGTCCGGGCCTGTGCCGTTCTTCGTGGCACGTCCGCCCTTGTCATCATCGCGCAAGCACTGACGGGGCCGCCACTGATCGCGCCGGGACAAGCGAAGCAAGATCATGGCGTTCCTGATCTGCACGCAAAACCGGCGGATCGCCTGTGAAACACGGCACGTCGCCGCATCGAAGGCTTTGGAAAGCCCAGGTTGATCGCGGGAACGAAGTTGAAACGACCCCGGCCCTTCAGGAAAGACTCACTCTGTTCCGGATCGGGCGGCAGGAGGCGGATGCAGGCCCCGAGGGAATCGGTTATCACCTGCGCAACTGTGTGAACCGCCGCGCCTGACCGGGAAGGTCATGCATGAGTCGTCTTTGGACCCGACGGGCTTTGGATTTGGATGCAGGCTGAACGCGGTTTCCTGCACAGGCCGGTACCGCCATGGGGCATGTCTGGTTGGTAAATGATGACAACAGCCACGAAACACGGATTGCAAAGGGGGCAGATGCCGGCTGCGGGTCAAGATCGCAGCGCTTGCGCGTGGTCTTGGGTTTCATCCCGGGGTCAGGTTCTGAAGGAGTTCTCCGGAACGGCCGCACCGTTCCGTCGGGGGCATCAACGCCCGGCACCTGGCGGCGGCAGGGTTCAAGCATTGCCGCGCATGGGCTGTGGTCCGGGCGCCGGGATGATCCCGCAGTGGCAACAGGAAGGCAGGATCAAGAATGCCTGAACGTGTAATCTCCGAATACTTCCGGCTTTTCACCGAGATCGGGATAATCGAGCAATTGGCGCGAAACATCCTGGAGGCGCGCTTGCAGCCAGGCTTTGTGCTGGCACAGTTTTCCGTGTTGAACCACCTGGCTCGGGTCGGAGATGGCTGCACCCCCATGATCCTGGCCAAGGCGTTTCAGGTTCCCAAAACCTCGATGACCCATTCCCTGGCTGTTCTGGAACGTGAGGGTCTGATCGAGATCCGCAAGAACCCGAAGGATGGCAGGTCCAAACTGGTTTACCTCACCGATGCCGGGCGCAAATTCCGGCAGGAGACGATCGATTCGCTTGCTCCGGACGTCAGGCGGATAGCCGCCACCTTTCCGCCCGACCAGGTGGCGCGCCTGCTTCCCGATCTGGAAGCGCTGCGCAAATTCCTTGATGCCGACCGTAACGTGTCAGCGTGATGCCCGGCACGTTTCCGGTGCGGGCAGGTGCCGGTCTGGGGTTCGCCGGAACAGCGCGGGAAAATGGCGTCATGGTGATGCCTTCGGCCACGTCCGGCGGCACTTCGGCGACCATGGGCGTGCGCCACAGGACCGGGGCTATGGCCGGAACGCACAGGCCCCTGGCGGCGAATTCACGCGCGGCCCCGCATGTCATGGCCGCAATCGCACCCCTGGCGGCGACATGGGCACCCTGACCGATCTGACCCTCGCAAGCCGTGCTTGGGGAAGTGGTGACGGTCATCCCGTTCGCCATCCGGTCCGGCACCATCATCCGCGCCGCAGCCCTGGCCATCACCGATGCCGTTCCCGGCAGATTGACCCGGATCACCGCTTTGAGCCGCGCCATGTCGACCGGTCCATCGCACCCCAAAAGCCGCACCGAACCGGCAATGCCGGCGCAGTTGACAACAATCCGGGCGGGTCGATGCGCGCCTTGTGCCACATCCGGCGCGGCGATGCCCGCCAGATCACGCATCTTCTCCGCGCGCGGCCAAAAGCCGGTTCAGCCAGTCCGGGTCCATCTCGGGCACCGAGGACAGAAGAAGCCGCGTGTAATCCTGCTTCGGATCAGCAAAGAGCGCGGCCTTGGGGCCGTGTTCGACCACGACGCCCTGTTGCATGACCACCACCTCGTCGGCGATGGATTTCACCGTGGCAAGGTCATGCGTGATGAACATGCAGGCCAGGTTCAACTCGCCCTGCAGGCGGTCGAGCAGTTTCAGGATGCCTTCCTGCACGATCTGGTCCAGGGCCGATGTCACCTCGTCGCAGATGATGAGCTGCGGTTCGGCGGCAAGGGCGCGGGCGATGCCGATGCGCTGCTTCTGCCCGCCCGAAAGCTCTGACGGCAGGCGGTCGATGTAGGTGTCCGGCTCCAGTTCGATCAGCGCCAGAAGATCGCGGATGCGCGCCTCCAGCGCCTTTCCTGTCAGGCCCAGATACATTTCGGCGGGTCGCCCGATCAACTCGCGCAGGCGCAGCCTGGGGTTCAGCGCGGTGTCGGCCATCTGGTAGATCATCTGGCACTGGCGCAACTCGTCGCGCGAGCGCCCCTTGAAGCCGGGCGGCAGCGTCTTTCCGCCCATCAGCACCTGGCCCTTTCGTGGCGGCAGAAGTCCTGTGATCACCCGCGCCGTCGTGGATTTGCCCGACCCGCTTTCGCCCACCACGGCCACGGTGCGGCGGGCGTGAATGTCAAAGCTGACATTGCGCAGCACATCGACCGCGCCATAGCCCGCCGTCACATTGCGCACCGAGACAACCGGCGTTCCCCTGCCGGGCGGCTGTTCGGGGCGGGCAAAGCTGCGCACCGCCCAAAGGCTGCGCGTATACTCCTCTCGCGGGGCGGCAAGCATCGACCGGGTATCGGCCTCTTCCACCTCGTCCCCGCGCAAAAGCACCTTGATGCGGTCGGCCATCTGGGCCACCACGGCCAGGTCATGGGTGATGTAGATTGCCGCCGTGCCGAACTGCCGCACGATGTCGCGGATCGCGGCCAGCACCTCGATCTGCGTTGTCACATCCAGCGCGGTTGTCGGTTCGTCGAAGATGATCAGATCGGGGCGGCAGGACATCGCCATCGCCGTCATCGCGCGCTGCAACTGCCCGCCTGACACCTGATGCGGATAGCGGAACCCGATGTCTTCGGGGTTGGGCAGGCGCATGCGGCGGTACAGATCCACCGCATCGCCTTCGGCCTTTTCGCGCGACATGACACCGTGGACAACCGGGCCTTCGCAATACTGGCCGATCAGCCTGTGGGCAGGGTTGAAGCTGGCCGCAGCCGATTGCGCGACATAGGCGATGCGCTTGCCGCGCAAGCTGCGCCGCGTCGCCTCGGGGGCCGTGCGCAGGTCGATCCCGTCAAAGTCGATGGTCCCGCCAGAGATGCGGCAGCCGTCGCGGGCAAACCCCATCGCCGCCAGACCCAGCGTCGACTTGCCCGCCCCGGATTCGCCGATCAGGCCCAGAACCTCGCCCCGGTGCAGGGTCAGGTCCACGCCCTTGACAATCGGATGCCAGGCATCGCCCGAACGGCCGTCGATCCGCAGGCCCTTGATGGACAGCAGGATGTCTCTGTCCATCGGCCTAATCCCTTAGCCCGCTGGCGCGGTGCAACTGCCAGTCGACGACAAAGTTCACCGCGACCGTCAAAAGCGCTATGGCCCCGGCGGGCAACAGCGGCGTGATATCGCCAAAGGTGATCAGCGTCGCATTCTCGCGCACCATGGACCCCCAGTCGGCCGTGGGCGGTTTGATCCCAAGGCCAAGGAATGACAGCGCCGAGATTGACAGGAACACAAAGCAGAACCGCAGGCCGAATTCGGCCACCAGCGGTGCCATCGCATTGGGCAGGATCTCGCGCCGGATCAGGTGCCAGTTCCCCTCGCCGCGCAGGCGGGCGGCTTCGATGTAATCCATCACCACAATGCCCTGGGCGACCGACCGTGCCAGGCGGTAGACGCGCGTGGCATCGACGGCGGCGATGACCAGGATCAGCGTCAGCACCGACGTGCCGAAGATCGTCAGCAGCAAAAGCGAAAAGACCAGCGCCGGAATGGCCATCAGCGCATCGACAAGGCGCGACAGCCCCTGGTCAAGCCAGCCGCCCGCGAGTGCCGCCCAGATGCCAAGAACCGAGCCTGCAACAAAGGCCAACGCCGTGGTGGCAAAGGCGATGCCGACCGTGTTGCGCGCACCATAGATCAGCCGGGTCAGCATGTCGCGGCCCAGCTTGTCGGTGCCCAGATAATGCGGTGCGGCCCAGGGCAGGTACTGGTCGCCCAGAACTTCGCCCTCGCCGAACGGGGCGATGACCGGGGCAAGGATGGCGACAACGACATAGACCAGGATCACCGCCAGCCCGAAAGCGGCGGTCAGCGGCATGTCGCGGAACATCGGCCTGTGACGGGCCGGGGCAGCCGCCTGCAACGCCACGCGGGCCGCAAGACCGATGATGAAGAACAGGCCCAGCCCGACGATAAGGGATACAAGAACGGTCATGGCCCTATGTCCGGTGCATCAGGCGCGGGTTGGTGACCGTCGACAGCACATCCGCCAGAAGGTTGAGCAGGACGTAAGCGGCAGCAAAAATCAGCGCGATGGCCTGCACAACGGGAATGTCGCGGTTGGTCACCGCGTCGATCATCAGCTGGCCAAGGCCGGGATAGACAAAGACCACCTCGACCACCACGACGCCGGTGATCAGGTAGGCAAGATTGAGCGCCACCACATTGATGATCGGGGCCAGCGCGTTGGGCACCGCATGGCGCAGCACCACGCGCATCGGTGACATGCCTTTCAGCCGCGCCATCTCGATATAGGGGCTGGCCAGCAGGTTGATGATCGCGGCCCGCGTCATCCGCATCATATGCGCGGTGACGACAAGGGTCAGCGTCAGGGCCGGCAGAAAGGCCGAATACAACAGGTCGCCCGTCGTTGTCGCACCCGTGATGCGCACCATTGACGGAAAAAGTCCGGTCTGTGCCAGCCACAGGATCAGGATGTAGGCCACGAAGAACTCGGGGAAGGAAATCGCCGTCAGCGCCAGCGCGTTCGATGCGCGGTCGAAGACGGAATTGCGCCACAGGGCCGCCAGCACCCCCAGAAGCAGCGACAGCGGTATCGACAGGGCGGCGGCATAAAGGGCCAGAAACAGCGTGTTGCCCAGCCGCGCGCCGACCAGTTCCGAAATCGGCTTCTGCGTTGCCATCGACAGGCCGAAGTCGCCCTGCAGAACACCCGTCAGCCAGTTCCAGTAGCGCACAGGGGCGGGGTCGTTCAGCCCCAATTGCTCGCGCAGCGCCGCAAGCGTTTCTTCGGTCGCCGACTGGCCCAGCAGTTCGCGGGCAAGATCGCCCGGCAAAAGCTCGGTCGCGCCGAAGATGACCACCGAAATGATGAAAAGCGTCAGCATGCCCAGAAGCAGCCTCTGCCCGATCATCCGCCAGAGTCCGGTCATCTTCCCCCCGTCGCCGTCCTGTTTGCCCGGCAGTCTTTGCGCTGCCCCGGCGGAACGGCCCCGGCAGGCAGTACCAGCCGGGGCCATGGTTTCATAGCGGCAGGATCAGGCGAACCACCAGCGTTCCACGCAGCGGAAGCCGTCAAGGTTCCAGTTGTTCGACACCTTTTCGGGCGTCGCCACGGTGTTTGCCAGCGCCATCACATAGTTGTTGTACATCGGGATGATGGTCGATCCTTCGAAGGACACGAGGCGCTGCATTTCCTGATACATCCCGCGGCGTTTGGCATCATCCAGTTCCGACCGGGCGGCGACCAGAAGCTTGTCGAAAGCCTCGTTCGACCAGAAGCTTTCGTTCCACGACGCGCCCGAAAGATAGGCGGTGGTGAACATCTGGTCTTCCACCGGACGCCCGCCCCAGTAGCTGGCGCAGAAGGGCTTCTTCATCCAGACATTGTCCCAGTAGCCGTCATCCGGCACCCGGTCCACCGTGATGGTGATGTTTGCCGCAGCGGCCTTTTCGCTCATCAGGACAGCGGCATCGACCGCACCGCTGAAGGCGGCATTGGCGGCCGAAAGCGTGACTTCCAGCTTGTCCATCCCGGCCTCTTTGAGGTGGAACTTCGCCTTGTCGGGATCGTAGGCCTTCGCCTCCATCCCGGCAAAGAAATAGCGGTTTGCCGGGCCGATCGGATTGTCATTGGCAACCGAGCCATGGCCCGCCAGAATCTTGTCCACCAGTTCCTGCCGGTCAAAGGCGTATTTCAGCGCCATGCGCACGTTGTTGTCCGTGAAGGGTGCCGCGCGCGCGTCCATCGGGAAGCAGTAATGCGCATTGCCCGAGATCGACAGGATCCTGGCCACGCCCCGGCTTTCCAGCAGGCTGATCGAGGCCGGGTCAACCTGATCGATGGTGTCCACTTCCGATGTCATCAGGGCGTTCAGACGCGCCGCCGGATCAAGGATCGTCAGAAGCACAATCTGGTCAAAGTGGGCGCGGTCCGGTTTCCAGTAGTTCGGGTTGCGGTTCAGCGTGGCCTGCACGCCCGGCTCATAGCTTTCCACGATATAGCCGCCGCAGCCATCGGTCGAGGCCGGGTCGATCTTGCCATCCATGCCCGGCATGACCGGCAGGTGATAATCCGACATGAGGTAGGGGAAGTCGGCGTTGGGGGCGTTCAGCGTGACCACCACGTTCTGCCCGTCAACCCTGATGTCGGTGACCGGGTCGAAATACGGCTTCACCGCCGAGGTCGAGGCGTCGCCGCGATGATGGTTGAGCGAGGCCACCACGTCATCGGGCGTCAGCGCCTTGCCGGAATGGAAGCTGACGCCTTGGCGGATCCTGAAGACCCAGGTCGCGCCGTCTGCCGAGTCCCAGCTTTCGGCGATTTCCGGCACAAGGTTGCCGTCGGCCGCGATCTCGATCAGGTAGTTGTGACGCGCGGCAGCAAAGGTCTGGACAAAAAGCTGGTCCCAAAGACCGGGATCATAGCCGTCGGTCGAAGACCCGTGGCCGATACCGACGCGGAACACGCCCCCCTTCTTCGGCTCCGTCTGCGCCAGCGCCATATGCGCGGGCAGGATCAACCCCGCCGCGGTCAGGGCAACCCCGCCTTTCAGCAGGCCCCGGCGGGTCATTCCGCGCGGAAACGTCAAGTTGGTCATGGTTTTCCTCCCTTGTGGTAAAGTGCGCCGTATGCGCTTGGACTGAAGCTTTCGACTGCGGCTTCGGTGTGGACGGATCGGTCAAGCCAGGCCGGGCTGATCTCCACCCCCCAGCCCGGCAGGTCTGATACGGTAACGTGGCCCTCTGCAACTGCATAGGGTGTCGCCACAAACAGATCACGCTGCCATGGATAGTAATCGTCGCCCTCGATCGACAGTTCAAGGTACTTGCCCGCGTTGGGAATCGCGGTCAGCAGATGCATCGTGCACATCGTGACCAGGGACAGGTTCGCGGCATGCGGCGTGCAGGGCAGACCCGCCGCCTGCGCCATGCGCGCCACCTCCAGCGTCCGGGACAGGCCGCCCATGTACATCACATCCGGTTGCACCACATCGACGGCGCGCATGTCGATCATGCGCTTCCATGTCGCCATGTCCCAGTCTTGTTCGCCGCCCGTCACATCGATTTCAAGCGCCAGGGTCACCTCGCGCGTGGCGTCAAGATCCCAATAGGGAACCGGCTCTTCGTAATGGCCGATACCGTTGTCTTCCAGCATCCGCCCGACCGTGATGGCGCGGGCAACCGAAAAGCCGGAATTGGCATCGACAAGCTTGTCGATGCCGTCCCCAAGGGCACGCGAGACAACAGGGATGATCTCTTCGGTCCGGCCGGGCCATTCGTCGGTGTCTTCGCCGCATTCGGCACCGATCCGCCACTTGGCCGCCGTGAAGCCCTGTTCGGCGCAGAAGCGGACCAGCCGTTCGGCTTCGTCATGGGCCGAAATGTCGCGCTTCATCGAACTGGCATAGGCCCGCACCGGCCCCGGTGCCCCGCCGATCAGGCTGGCAACCGGCTTGCCCGCACGCCGTCCCGCCATATCCCACAGCGCGGTATCCAGCCCTGCAAGCGCCCGCGCGCGGTAACTGCCGGGAAACTTGTGCTCCCGGCGTTCGATCAGGCGGACAAGCCCGCCGATGTCCGACGCATCCGCCCCCAGGGCCCAGGGTACGATCTGGCGATGAAACACCTGCGCCGTGATGTCGGCGTTGTAGGTTGATGTCTGACCCCAACCAAAAGCCCCGTCTTCTGCTGTCGCGCGGACGAAACAGACAAACTCGTTGTGAAAGGTCTCCAGGCGAACTATACGACTCATAAGGCCCCTCTCCCGTATGGACAGATCCGTCTGTCATCCTGTCGCACCATTCCTTGGTTGCCCGCGAAGGGCAAGCAACCAAAAGCGGGCGATTGGGCGAATGACGGTTATCCATGCCGGTTTCCATGGTCATAACTTGGAGTCTTTTGCTGCACGGCATGATCGAAAGGCAGGGCATGGCCGGGATGACCAATATCGGCAAATCGCGCGCCAGGGTCCGTGTCGCACGCGACACCGGCGTCACCCTTAAGAAAGCGGCGGGCGATGACGGGGCCAAGGCCGAACGGAGGGAAACTGTCGATCTTGCCGGGGCCTTGACCGGGGCTGCGGAGGATCCGGCCCGAACGCCCCCCGCACCCGACCCTGCCGGGACTGTCGCCGAGGCGCCGGCCGTGATCCCGCCGCAGCCGCAGCCGGCCCCCGAGCCGCATCGCCATGCGCCGCTGGACCGCAGCGTGATGGCGGGACTTGCCCGTCTGACAGCCGGGGTTTCCCCGCACGCCATGCTCGATGCCTGGGCCGACTGGGCCATGCATCTGGCCCGCGCGCCGGGGCGGCAACTGGAATTGGCAGAGCGGGCGCAGTCAAACTGGTTCAGGCTTTTCCAGTACGCAACCGCTGGTCTGTTGGGCAAGACGGCGCAAAAGCCCTTTACACCCGGCCCCAATGACACCCGGTGGTCCGATCCGGGCTGGGACAAGGCCCCCTTCGGCCTGTGGCAGCAAGGCTTTCTGGGCGTGCAGGACTGGTGGCAGGCGGCCACTGCCGACCTTCCGGGCCTGCGCAAGCAGAACGCCGAAAGGACCGGCTTCATGATGCGACAGCTTCTGGACACGGTGTCGCCCGCAAACTTTCCGCTTGGGAACCCCGGGATCATCGCCGCGACCCTGAAGACGGGCGGGGCCAATCTTGTCGAAGGGGCCGCGCATCTTGCCGACGACGCCCGGCACGTCCTTGCGCAGGAACACCGCCCGGTTCCCAAGGCGTTTGCGCTTGGCAAGGTGCTGGCCCGGACGCCTGGGTCGGTGGTGTACCGCAACGCGCTGATGGAGCTGATCCAATACGCGCCGGCCACCGGCAAGGTCCGGTCCGATCCGGTGCTGATTGTCCCGGCCTGGATCATGAAATACTACATCCTTGATCTTTCGCCGGAAAACTCGTTCATCGGGTGGCTGGTCGACCAGGGCCATACCGTCTTTTGCATCTCGTGGTGCAATCCGGCCGCCGATCAGGCGACGCTGTCGCTGGAAGACTACCGCATCAACGGCATCCTGCAGGCGCTGGAGGTGATCGGCACCATCGTGCCGGGCCGCAGGGTCCATGCCAATGGCTATTGCCTGGGCGGAACGCTTCTGGCCATCGCGGCGGCCACCATGGCGCGGGACGGGGATGACCGGTTGGCCTCGGTCACGCTGATGGCGGCACAGGTTGATTTCGCCGAGGCCGGGGAACTGCTGCTGTTTCTGGATGAAAGCCAGGTCGCGTTCCTTGAGGACATGATGTGGTCGCAAGGCTACCTGGACCGGCCGCAGATGTCGGGTGCCTTCGCCGCGATCCGGTCCGAGGACCTGATCTGGTCCCGCGCCGTGCGCCGCTACTGGCTGGGCGAAGCCGACCTGCCCACGGACATGACCGTCTGGGTCAACGATACCACCCGCATGCCGGCCCGGATGCATTCGGAATACCTGCGGGGCATCTTTCTGGAAAACCGCATCACCGCCGGCCGCTTCGCCGTGGAAGGCCGCGTGATTGCGCTGAAGGATATCGCCGTGCCGATGTTCGTCGTCGGCACCGAATCCGACCATATCGCGCCCTGGCGTTCGGTTTACAAGACTGCGCTCTTCACCGATTGTGACCTGACCTTCGTGCTGACCAAGGGCGGCCATAACGGCGGCATCCTGTCACCGCCGGGCCACATCAACCGGCATTACCGTGTCGGCCACCGCCGTCCGGGTGCGCATTACATCGGTGCCGACGCGTGGCTGAAGGGGTGTGACCCCAAACCCGGCTCGTGGTGGCCGGAATGGGCCGCCTGGCTTTCCGCCCGAAGCGGCGATCTTGTGCCGCCTCCGGGCATCGGCGCGCCGGAGCGTGGCTTTCCCGCCCTTGCCCCGGCCCCCGGCTCTTACGTCTTTCAGTCCTGAGGTGCAGACGGGCGGCGGCACGGCGGTTGGTGCGCGGTTCCTTTCGGCCAGGGGCACCGCCGGACCCCGGGCGGGGCCTGCATCAGTGCGCCGCCTTTGCACACGCCACGCGCAGCAAGGCGGCAACAACTGCCAGACCGATAACAGGCCCGGTGCCAAAGCCGATCAACTCGTCTTCATCGCTGCCCCGGCTCTCGCGCAGCGAACAGTGCCAGTGGCCGTCCGGCCCGGTCGCATTGCCGGTAAGCCGGATCGTCCAGGTCGGAAGAAACGCATCAACCAGATGCAGGGCCTGCCCGACCGGATCCGACGGTGCCGCAACCGACAGGTCGGCTTCCGGAAAGACCCGACGCAGGACATCGGCGTTGGCGTTCCCGGCATCCGGAACGGCCGGTGGCACCGCCCCGGTTGCCCCGGTTCGCCCATTGCGGTGCCGGGGCGTCCCGCGTCCTTGCCGGTCACCCCCGCTGCGGCACCGTCGCGGCCGGTGCCGGTGCGGGGCATGACCGGGCGGGACAAGGTGTTGCGGGTGGAGCAGGGCGGCGGCGGGGCCGGCGGCAGGCGGCACGGCCGGGTGCGCCGCGATGGGGACCTGTCAGAAGTTCCGCCTGTGGACGGGTATCGTGGGCCGGAAAGGTATTCCCATCCGTCCCGGCGCAAAAGGCCTGCGATCCCGAACGATCTTCCCGACCGGTTGCCAGCGGGTGGTGCCGCCAGCGCGGCGTCTGAAAAGGGCGGCCCGCCGCATTCGCTGAAAAAGGCGCTGACCTGCTGCGCATGATCCTGCTGCGCGCCGAGGTCGGGCGCGGTGATGCGGCGGCTTTGCCGGGTGTGGCCCCGCGCACCGCACGCGCCACCATCAAGGCCCGTCCTGATGAGGGCGTGGTGCGGCCCGAGACCCTGCGGGGACCCGTGATGTCCCGCTTTCCCGGCAAGACCCATGATGTGCTTTTTCCGCGACTGTTTGATTTGGCCTGAGTCTGGCGTCTATCACCGGGTTTCGGCTTTCGCGGCGGCGCCTGCGTTCATCGCGGCAATGGCGGCCCCGGAATCGACCAGCAGCATTGGCTGACCATCCGGGTCCCTTGGTGGACGGAATATTCCTTCGGCCATTCCGGCAGGTTCTTCAGCCTGACGGGGTGCGTCCAGATCACCGGGCCGGCGGGGCGGCGGCGGTGCCCGATCAGGCTGGTGTTCGTTTCCGCCTGGCCTTGTTGAAGGCGCGCAGAAAGGCGGCAAGCGGGTTCGACACAGCGCGCCCCGGTCATCGGCCTGGCCGATGCGGCGGCGTTCAGCCCCGGACCGGTCCGGTTCGTCTGTCAGACCGGCGCGCCGGGGATTGACCGGCGCGGCTGCGGGGTGTTTCGCTGCGCCCATGCCGATCCAGACCCGCCCGCCGGATTCCACGCTTGCCGAACATGACCGGCTGTACCGCGCCTTGCGGGTGCAGGTGATGCATGGCGAGTTGCCGCCCGGTCAGGCGCTGACCCTGCGCGGGCTGGCCAGAAGCTTTGGCGTCTCGATGACGCCCGCGCGCGAGGCGGTGCGGCGGCTGGTGGCCGAAGGCGCCTTCACCATGTCGTCGTCCGGGCGCATTTCCACCCCCGAGCTGACTGCGGAGCGGATCGAGGAACTGGCGTCGATCCGCGCGCTTCTGGAACCCGAACTGGCCTCGCGCGCCCTGCCGCGCGCCCATTTCGCGCTGATCGAGCGGCTGAAGACGATCAACGCCGCCAATGCCGAGGCTGTGGCCAGGCAGGATGCGGTGGCCTATATCCGCACCAATCTGGAATTCCACCGCACGCTTTACCTGCGCGCCCAGGCACCTGCGATGCTGGCGATGACGGAAACGGTCTGGCTGCAACTGGGGCCGACCATGCGCGCCCTTTACGCCCGGCTGCGCCGCAACGAGCCGCCGCACCACCACCGCGTCATCCTTGCCGCCCTCAAGGCGGGGGATGAGCCTGGCCTGCGCCTGGCGGTGCGCACCGATGTCACCCAGGGGCTGCGCCACCTGGCGGGATAGCGCACCCCGGCCCCGGGCGCCCTTTCCCGTTGACCTTGCCGTCCTGCCCGCCATCCATCGGGCATTCCGGCCTCCGGTTCGCGGGCGTTCCGCCGGATCGCAGTGTCGGCCGGCTTTCCGGGGGCCGATGCCAAGGCTGTCCTGTCCGCAACCGCGCCGGTCGGGGGCGGCGCGGCGCGATTGCGGGGCCGAACCGCAGCCTTCCCTTTTTCGTGGCGTTCTCCGGCACCGGCCGGTCCGGCCTGGCCTGGGCGCGGTCTGGCCGTGCCGTCTGCGCGCTGCTTTCGGCGGCCTGACACCGGTCAGGCGTGGATCGCCCCGTCGCCGCAGGCGAGTGCTGCTTCGCGCATGGCTTCGGAAAAGGTCGGGTGGGCATGGCATGTCAGCGCCAGGTCTTGGGCGGAGGCACCGAATTCCATCGCAACACAGACCTCATGGATCAGATCGCCCGCCGCCGGGCCGATCAGGTGGCAGCCCAGAATGCGGTCGGTGTCCCTGTCGGCCAGAAGCTTGACGAAGCCTTCGCCCTGGAACACCGCCTTGGCGCGGGCATTGCCCATGAAGCTGAACTTGCCGACCTTGTAGGCGCGGCCTTCGGCCTTCAACTGGTCTTCGGTTGCGCCGACACTGGCGACTTCGGGGGTGGTATAGATGACGCCGGGGATCACACCGTAATTCACATGGCCCGCCTTGCCGGCGAGGATTCCGGCCAGCGCCATGCCTTCATCTTCGGCCTTATGCGCCAGCATCGGGCCGGGAATGGCATCGCCGATGGCATAGATGCCGGGCACGGTGGTGGCAAAATGACCGTCGGTTTTCACCTGACCGCGCGGCAGCACCCCGACCCCCAGCGCCTCCAGCCCCAGACCGGCGGTATAGGGCTTGCGGCCCGTGGCCAGCAGCACGACTTCGGCCTTCTGGCTGGCTTCGGAATTGTCCTTTTTCAGCGTCCAGCGCACGGTGGCCCCGCCCTTGGCCGGATCGACGCCCTGCACGGCGGCACCCAGGACAAAGGTCAGGCCCTGTTTGGTCAGGATGCGCTGGAAGGCCCTGGCGATTTCGGCATCCATGCCGGGGGTGATGGCATCAAGGTATTCGACGACCGTCACCTGCGCGCCCAGCCGGGCATAGACCGAGCCCATTTCCAGCCCGATCACCCCGGCCCCGATCACGACCATGGTCTTGGGAATTTTCCCCAGCGCCAGCGCGCCGGTCGAGGTGACGACGACCGTCTCATCCACCGTCACGCCGGGCAGGCTGGCAGCTTCGGACCCGGTGGCGATGACGATGGATTTCGCCTGATGCACCTCGTCCCCGACCTTGACCTGGCCTGCGGCGGGGATGCTGCCCCAGCCCTTCAGCCAGGTGATCCTGTTCTTTTTGAGCAGGAATTCGATGCCCTTGGTGTTCTGGCCCACCACATCATCCTTGTAGCCCTGCATCCTGGTCCAATCCACCTTGGGATTGGCGGTCATCAGGCCCATCTTCTCAAAATTCTCCTGCGCCTCGTGCAGCATGTGGCTGGCGTGCAGCAGGGCTTTCGACGGGATGCAGCCGACGTTCAGGCAGGTGCCGCCCAGGGTTTCGCGCCCCTCAACCACGGCCACCTTCAGGCCAAGCTGCGCGCAGCGGATGGCGCAGACATAGCCGCCGGGGCCTGCGCCGAGGATGATCACGTCAAAGCTGGCCATGGGATGCTCCTTGGATCGGGTTGCTCAGCGGGGGAGGGGGGCTGTCCGCCCCCCGTCGCGGCTGCGCCGCGCCCCCCCCGAGGATATTTGTGAACAGAAAATGGGCCATGTCAGACCAGACTTGCCACGATCATCGCGAGGGTGGCAAGGAAGGCCACGAACCAGATCACCGACCGCCACGGGTTCCAGCCGAAAGCATAGGCGGGGACATAGAGGATGCGGGCCACGAGGTAGGTCCAGGCGCAGGCGGCGGTGAAGGGGGTGGACTGGTTGGACAGGGTGACCACGGTGACGGCGAGGGTGAACAGGATCAGCGCCTCGAAATGGTTGTTCAGCGCGCGGACAAGGCGGCCGGTGCGGGGTGACAGATCGCGCAACAGATCGTCATTGTCGCGCGGCGCAAGGGTGCGGTGGTGGCCCACCTCACGGTTCACCGGCACGGACATCAGGACGAACTGGGCAGCCTGGAGAAGGCCGGCGAGGGCGAGGACGGTGAGTTCGGGGGTCATTGGACGATTCCTGCTCCTGCGCTGTCCCGGACTTTCGGAAGTGCCGGGAAAGCCCCGGACCGGGTCCGGGGCATCGGGAGGTCCGCGGCCGGGCTGCGAAGTTTGGATGTGATCTGTCTATGCCAGGTAGGGTGCATGCTTGCGCGCACAAGTATGAGAGGGACGGGGATCACGCACGAATCTCTATCAGGGTGCCGTCGGGAACAAGCGCCCAAAGGCTCCTCATTTCAGAGTTGGTAACTGCAATGCAGCCATTCGTCCAATCCCTGCCCTTGAACAGAACGGCAGCCCATCCCCAGCCATTTGGCACGCCATGGATCATGATGTCACCCCCCGCGCTTTTGCCCATCGCAGCCGCACGCGCCCGATCACTGCCCGAGGGGTAGGATACACGGAGACTGAGGTGGTATCGGGACTTTGCATTGCGCGCATCGATCCGGTACAGGCCTTCGGGCGTTCGCCCGTCGCCCTCAAGCTGTTTCGGACCCGCTTCGGCACCGGACCCCAGCGATACGGAATATCGGGTAAGTTCCTGCCCGTTTCTGAACAGGATCATGAGACGATCTGATTTATCGACAAGGATGCGATCCGCCTGCAGGGCGGGGGCTGCCATGTCCGGCACCGTTCCCGGGGCAAAGCGGGCGGCGGCCCCCGTCAAGGCAAGGGTTCCAGCGGCTGCAAGTGCCACGAGAAGCGCGAGGACCGCCAGCAGGCGCATCACAAGTCCTTCAGCGCGCGGATGAGGTGCCCGGTCGGGGGCGAGACCTGGTCGGCCAGCGGCGCGCCGAAGCTGTGCCGATCACGCGGGGACAGGGTCTTGATAACCCCGAGTTCCAGGTTGGCGGGGACAGCCATGAGGACATACTGGACGGCCTGGAAGAGACCCGCGAGCGCGAGGACGGTGAGTTCGGGGGTCATGGTGTACCTGTCACATAGTCAAGAAGCCGATTAACAGCGCACAGACAGCTAGCGTCGTTCCGATTACCCATTTCCATTCTATTCCGATGAACTCCACCGCAGCATGTGCCGCGTTGGATGTCCAATGCCGACGCATTCTCGATGTTATGATGATTAGACCGGGCGCGCCCATCGGCTCGTACGGTACACCACGCCACCAACGGACTATTGCAACGCTAACCGAACGCAAGCTGGTACTCTCCCGCTCCAGATTAGAGAGTTCGTATCCGTACCCTCATCACAAATCCATCAACAAACGCCTCGGGTCTTCCAGCGCCTCTTTCACCCGCACCAGGAACGTCACCGCCCCCTTGCCGTCCACCACGCGGTGGTCATAGCTCAGCGCCAGGTACATCATCGGGCGGATCACGATCTGGCCGCCCGCCACCACGGGGCGATCCTGGATTTTGTGCATGCCCAGGATGCCCGATTGCGGCGGGTTCAGGATGGGCGAGGACATCAGGCTGCCATAGACGCCGCCGTTGGAGATGGTGAAGCTGCCGCCTTGCATTTCGGCCATGCTCAGCTTGCCGTCGCGCGCGCGCAGGCCGAGTTCGGCGATCTTCTTTTCGATGGCGGCAAAGCTCATGCTGTCAGCATCGCGCACCACCGGCACGACAAGGCCCGAAGGCGTGCCTACGGCCACGCCCATGTGGACGTAATTCTTGTAGACCACATCGGTGCCGTCGATTTCCGCGTTCACCTCCGGCACTTCGGCCAGGGCATGGCAGCAGGCTTTGACGAAGAAGGACATGAAGCCAAGCTTCACGCCGTGCTTCTTCTCGAACACGTCTTTGTATTCATTGCGCAAGGCCATGATCGCCGACATGTCGGCCTCGTTATAGGTCGTCAGCATCGCGGCGGTGTTCTGGGCATCCTTCAGGCGGCGGGCGATGGTCTGGCGCAGGCGGGTCATCTTCACCCGTTCCTCGCGCGCCGCATCATCGGCAGAGACCGGGGCGCGGGGGGCGGCGGCGACCGGGGTTGCGGCGGGCGCAGGCACCGTGGCGGCGGCGGCAACGGCGCGGGCGACATCGTCTTTCATGACGCGGCCATCGCGGCCGGTGCCGGTGACGGCATCGCGGCTGATCCCGGCCTCGGCCATGGCTTTTCTGGCAGCCGGGGCATCTTCAATATCCTGCGCCGGTGCAGGTGCCGGGGTGCTGGCAGCCACCGGTGCAGGGGCTGCGGCGGGGGCTGCAGCGGCGGCCGTGGCATCGGTGGAGATCAGGGCAAGCCGCGCGTTTGCGGCCACCGTGGCCCCTTCGGCGGCGAAAATTTCCGCCAGAACCCCGGCGGCGGGCGCGGGCACCTCGACCGAGACCTTATCCGTCTCCAGCTCGCACAGCATTTCATCCTGTGCCACGCTGTCGCCCGGTTTCTTGAACCAGGTCGACACCGTCGCCTCGGACACGCTTTCGCCCAGCGTCGGAACCATCACTTCGATCATCTTGCCCTCTTTCGCGCCGGGCCGGGCCGCGGCGTCCGTTGTTTTCTCAATCCGGTTCGGGGTCGCAGACCCTTCGCCCACCTGCGCCAGAAGGGCCGCGACGTTAACGGTCGTCCCTTCGGGGGCAACAATTTCCGCAAGGTGCCCGGCCACCGGGCTTGGCACCTCGACCGTGACCTTGTCGGTCTCCAGCTCGCACAGCATCTCGTCCACCGCGACGGGGTCGCCCACCTTCTTGTACCAGGTGGCGACGGTTGCCTCGGTGACGCTTTCGCCCAGCGCGGGAACGCGGATCTCAACCGCCATCCTTGCCCCCGCCATCCTTGGCCCCCAATGTCAGCGCATCGTTCACCAGGGCGGCCTGTTCCGCCTTGTGGCGGCTGGCCAGACCCGTGGCGGGCGAGGCCGAGGCGGCACGCCCGGCATAGACGGCGCGGCGATGCGCGGCACCGATGCGCCCCAGCACCCATTCCAGGTTCGGCTCCAGAAAGCTCCAGGCACCCTGGTTCTTGGGTTCTTCCTGGCACCAGACAATTTCGGCCCCCTTGAAGCGTTCCAGTTCCTTCACCAGGCTCAGCGCCGGGAAGGGATAGAACTGTTCGATCCGCAGCAGATAGACGTCGTCCAGCCCCCGCGCATCGCGTTCCGCCAGCAGATCAAAATAGACCTTGCCCGAGCACAGCACGACACGCCGGATCGCGGCATCGGGCTTCAGCACCGTGTCGGAATGGCCTTTTTCGGCATCATCCCACAAGACGCGGTGAAAGCTGGACCCGGTGGTGAAATCCGCAGCGTCCGAGACGCAGAGCGGATGGCGCAGCAGCGATTTCGGCGTCATCAGCACCAGCGGCTTGCGGAAGGTGCGGTGAATCTGGCGGCGCAGGATGTGGAAGTAGTTGGCGGGTGTTGTGCAGTTTGCCACGATCCAGTTGTCATTGGCCGACATCTGCAGGAAACGTTCCAGGCGCGCGCTGGAATGTTCCGGCCCCTGGCCTTCGAAGCCATGCGGCAGCAGGCAGACAAGACCCGACATGCGCAACCATTTCGATTCGCCCGAGTTGATGAACTGATCGAACATGATCTGCGCGCCATTGGCGAAATCGCCGAACTGCGCTTCCCACATCACCAGCGCGTTCGGTTCGGCCAGCGAATAGCCATATTCGAACCCCAGCACCGCATATTCCGACAGCATCGAATCGATCACCTCGTACCGCGCCTGTCCGGCACGGATCTGGTTGAGCGGGTAGTAACGTTCCTCGGTTCCCTGATCGATGAAGGCGGAATGACGCTGGCTGAAAGTGCCGCGCGTGCAATCCTGCCCCGAAAGACGCACCGGGAAACCTTCGGTCAGCAGGCTGCCAAAGGCCAGCGCCTCGGCCGTGGCCCAGTCAAAGCCCGTGCCGGAGGCGAACATGCCCGCCTTCGCCTCGAGCTGGCGGGCGACGGTCTTGTGCAGATCAAAGCCGTCGGGCACGCGGGTCAGCGCCGCGCCGACCTCGGCCAGGGTGACGGGCGAGATGGCGGTTTCGCCGCGCTGGTAATTTTCCAGATCCTTGGTGCCAAGGTTCTTCCAGCGCCCGTCCAGCCAGTCTGCCTTGTTGGGCTTGTAGTCCTTGCCAACCTCGAATTCCTCGTTCAGGCGCGCCTGGAAGGCTGCCTTCATATCCTCGATCTCGCCTTCCGGGATCAGGCCGTCGCGCACCAGGCGTTCGGTGTAGAGTTGCAGCGTGGTCTTCTGGCGGCGGATGCGGGTGTACATCGCCGGGTTGGTGAACATCGGCTCGTCGCCTTCGTTGTGACCGAAGCGGCGGTAGCAAAAGATGTCAAGCACCACGTCCTTGTGGAACTTCTGGCGGTATTCGGTGGCAACACGGGCGGCATGCACCACCGCCTCGGGGTCATCGCCGTTGACGTGGAAAATCGGTGCCTCGACCATCAGCGCGATGTCGGTCGGGTAGGGTGACGAGCGGCTGAACGACGGCGCGGTGGTAAAGCCGATCTGGTTGTTGACGACAATATGGATCGTCCCGCCGGTGCGGTGCCCGACCAGGCCCGACAGGCCGAAGCATTCGGCGACAACGCCCTGACCGGCAAAGGCGGCATCGCCGTGCAGCAGCACGGGCAGAACCTGTTCACGGGCCTTGTCACCCAGTTGCTCCTGCTTGGCGCGGACCTTGCCCAGCACCACGGGGTTCACCGCCTCCAGGTGGCTGGGGTTCGCGGTTAAGGACAGGTGAACGTTGTTGCCGTCAAACGTCCGGTCGCTGGACGCACCAAGGTGGTATTTCACATCGCCCGAACCATCGACATCTTCGGGCTTGAAGCTGCCGCCCTGGAACTCGTTGAAAATCGCGCGGAACGGCTTCATCAGCACATTGGCCAGCACCGACAGGCGGCCCCGGTGCGGCATGCCGATGACAATCTCCTTCACCCCCAGCGCGCCGCCGCGCTTGATGATCTGTTCCATCGCCGGGATCAGGCTTTCGCCGCCGTCAAGGCCGAAGCGTTTGGTGCCCATGTATTTGACATGCAGGAACTTCTCAAAGCCTTCGGCCTCGACCAGCTTGTTCAGGATCGCCTTGCGGCCTTCGCGGGTGAAGGCGATTTCCTTGCCATAGCCTTCGATGCGTTCCTTGAGCCAGGCGGCCTGTTCGGGGTTCGAAATGTGCATGTACTGCAACGCGAAGGTGCCGCAATAGGTGCGCTTCACGATCTCGAGTATCTCGCGCAGCGAGGCGTGCTGGAGGCCCAGCACATTGTCGATGAAGATGGGACGGTCCATGTCGGCGTCAGAGAAGCCGTAGGATTTGGGGTCAAGCTCTGGCTGATGGGTGGTGTCGCGCAGACCCAGCGGATCAAGATCAGCCGCCAGGTGGCCCCGGATGCGGTAGGCGCGGATCAGCATGATGGCACGGATGGAATCAAGCACCGCACGCTCGATCTGGGCGTCAGTGACCGTTGCCCCGGTTTCGGCGGCTTTGGCGGCGATTTTCGCGGCGGCGGCGCGGGCATCCCTGGCCGGGGCCTGCTGTGGCCAGTCGCCGGTCAGGGCGGCAGTCAGCTCATCGGCGGGCTGTGGCGGCCAGTCGGGCCGCGCCCAGCTGGGGCCGGTGGCCTGCCGCTTTGCATCAATCTCGCTGTCGCCCAGCGCCTTGAAGAAGGCGGCCCAGCCTGCGTCCACCGATGCCGGATCGGCGGCATGGCGGGCGGCAAGCTGATCGATGTAATCGGCATTTGCGCCATCCATGAAGGCCTGGGCGTGGAACTGGTCATTGGGGGAGTGGTCGGTCATGGGGAGACCTCGTTGGGGTTGGGGCTTTGGTTGATAGATGTCGCATCGGACTCGGCGGCGCATTCCGCCAGAAGAATTGCCAGTAGCACGATCGTGATGATGCCCGCCGCCCCGAAGCCAAACAGAAAAATGATCCCGCCAACCAGTTGGAAGAACACTGACTTGGAGAATGGAGTTCCTGCCACCACTCCCAGCACGAAGAACGCAGCCACTAAGGCCAGAAACGGTATCGGCACCAATGCCAGGCTACGCCCGGTTCTACCGGTATCGTGCAGGCGTCGTACCGTTACCGACCAAAGCGGGATGCCCGCTACACACAACATCAGAAATGCGGCTAAATTTTCGTGGATAGGTAGATAACGTAGATAATCCGGATTCACGGACGCCATAATCCCAAGTGTCAGAGCGAGGGAAACAATCAGCCAGAGTGGGGCGAACCACCAGAATTCTGCGCGCGAGGCACGGCCCGAAAACTGGAACGACTTGGCAAGGCAAGTCTTTATGGCCTGGATGGGTCCCATGATCACCCCCCCCTCGCCTGCATCACCGCCTGCCCCAGCCCTGCCGGGCTGTCGGCCACGACAATGCCGGCGCGTTTCATCGCCTCGATCTTGCTTTCGGCGTCGCCCTTGCCGCCGGCGACGATGGCCCCGGCATGGCCCATACGGCGGCCTTTGGGGGCGGTGCGGCCGGCGATGAAGCCTGCGGTGGGCTTCCAGCGGCCGCGCCGCTTCTCGTCGGCCAGGAACTGGGCTGCGTCTTCCTCTGCCGACCCGCCGATTTCGCCGATCATGATGATCGATTGCGTCTCGGGGTCGGCCAGGAACAATTCCAGTACGTCGATATGTTCGGTGCCCTTGATCGGATCACCGCCGATGCCGACGGCGGTCGATTGGCCCAGGCCCAGATCAGAGGTCTGCTTCACCGCCTCATAGGTCAGCGTGCCGGAGCGCGAGACGACGCCGACCGAGCCGCGCTTGTGGATATGGCCGGGCATGATGCCGATCTTGCAGGCCCCCGGCGTGATGACGCCGGGGCAGTTCGGCCCGATCAGACGCGAGCGTGACCCTTCCAGCGTGCGCTTGACCTTCATCATGTCCAGCACCGGAATACCTTCGGTGATGCAGACGATCAGCTCCATCTGCGCATCAATCGCTTCCAGGATCGAATCGGCGGCGAAGGGCGGCGGCACGTAGATGACGCTGGCATTCGCCCCGGTCACCGCCCGCGCCTCGTGCACCGAGTTGAACACGGGCAGGCCCAGATGATCTGTCCCGCCCTTGCCGGGGGTCACGCCGCCAACCATCCTGGTGCCATAGGCGATGGCCTGTTCGGTGTGGAACGTGCCCTGGCTGCCGGTGATGCCCTGGCAGATGACCTTTGTGTGTTGGTTGACAAGGATGGACATGGTGCTTCCCTAGGCTTGTATCATGGCGTGATACGGAATTGCTGGACGGATGTATCATGGCGTGATACAGATGGCGGATGATCGTGTCGGTGAAGGACAGGAGGTTGCTGATGCTGCTTATGGGGCAGGTGCCGAAGCGTTTTCCGAATGACCTCGTGACCGTTGTGGAACGCCGGATGACGTCGCTTGTGCTGGCGCAGCGGGTTGAGGATTTGCGCTATCCGCCGGGTCATCGGCTGGAACTGCTCAAGGGCGACAGGGCGGGGCAGCATTCCATCCGCGTCAACGATCAGTGGCGCATCTGCTTTCTCTGGCAGGAGGACGGCGCGCATGATGTTGAACTTGTGGACTATCACTAGGAGATGACCATGGACATCCGCTTTGCCAGGCCCGTCCATCCGGGAGAGATGCTGCGGGAGGAATTCATGATTCCGCTGGGGCTGACGGCTGGAAGGGTGGCGCGCGACATCGGCGTGCCGCGTACGCGGATCGAACGGCTGGTGCGCGAGGAAACGGCGCTGACCGTGGATACGGCGCTGCGTCTGGCGCGCTATTTCCGCATGTCGGACGGGTATTGGGTGAACATGCAGGGGCTTTACGACATCAACATGCTGCACAACGACGCAGCCTATCAGGCCAGGGTGAACGAGATCGTGCCCTTGGTTGGCAGGGATCGGGAGGACGCTGCGGCCTGAAGCTACGGCAGAAGGATGATGCATGGGTTTCCCATGGGATTGTCTGAAACTGTTGCGCGGTCAGCCGTGCTGTGGTTGTGGCCTGTCATTCCCTGACCGAAAGCATGCGCAGGTTATGGGCGAAGGGGCCGTCAGCGCCGGAACCAAGGTTCTGGAAGACGTAGACCACGGGGATGTTTCCTTCGAGGATGCTTAATGGGCCAAAGGGTGAATCCTGAAACGGGCCCAAGATCGGCAAGGCACCCGCGACGAGTTCAGGCGAGTCGCGGGTTATGAAAACCATGGAACAGGATTTGCCCATGCCGGGGCCATCCACGATCCTGAAAGACAGGTCTTCGGTTTCGCTGTAGATTGATCCGGTTTCAGGATTCTTCTTCGTCACCCCCAATTCGGCCATTGCCGCTTCGGCATCGGCAAAGTCGCGATCCGCGCTTTCCTTGCAGACCGACAGGAACACGGAAACGGCCCGGTCGGCGGCAATCATTGCTCCCAGATCGGTTGACTCGGCCTGCGATGTGCCGGCGGGGAATGCCGCCGCTGCGGCAAAAAGCCAAACTTTCAACTTTGCCCTCATTTTGCAGCTCCCTTGGTGTTGGTTTCCCGGCGGCGGTGCCATCCCCGCCCTTCTTTCGTGACGTTGTCCGCAGAAATCATGTTCAGGCCCGACTTGTGGAGGATGTTGCGGCCCGGATTCACGGTGGTGCCGTCACGCGGCAGGCCGGGCGGTGCCTTTTGCCCCGCTGCCGCGACTGCCGCATCGAATTGCTGCCACGCCCCGATCCCAAGGGGTCTGCGGCCTGGTCCTGGCGGGCTGGGCCGCCTCATGTCAGGTCCTGCCCGGGTGACAGGCGCACGGTAATCAAGATAAGCTGTGACGGCTCGCCGACGGGTGTCCGCCGCTTGGTGAATACGAAGACATTCTTGTCCGCATCAACAAGCCAGAGCGATTCCATTCCTGCCGGTTTCATGTTTGCCGGAACCGCAATTGCACCGGGAAACCGGCTGCTGACCATTTCGCGCACCCGCTCTGTCTGGCCTGTGCGGGCTTGCGCTGCAACCGCGCAAGACAAACCGTTTGCAGCGACAAGAACAGCGGGACGCTTGTCGTCCACCACCCATCCCCTGAGCGCCGAGTTTCCGGGCACCCGGACATAATCGGTCGACCGCAGGGCGCGTTCGATCGCTGCGGTATTCGGGCCTTCGTCAAGACAATACTTTTCAAAGGCGGCAACAAAGGCCTTGGGCGTTGACTTGGGGATGACATTGCGCGGATCAATATTCGCCAGTTCGTAGGTGTCCGATGTGGTCGCAGGCACATCGCAAGCCGAAAGTCCTGCCAAGGTCGCGGCTGCCACACCGCACCTGATGACCGATCCAAGCGCTTTACGGTTGATCATGCCTCGCCCCTGTCGACCCGCCCGCTACCCCCGCACCGCCTTCACCACCTTTTCCGCCGCGTCGCTCAGGTCATTGGCGGCGATCACGTTCAGACCGGAATTGCGGATGATGTCGCGGCCCAGTTCCACGTTGGTGCCTTCCAGACGGACCACCAGCGGCACCTTCAGGCCCACATCCCTGACGGCGGCGATGACACCTTCGGCAATGATGTCGCAGCGCATGATGCCGCCGAAGATGTTCACAAGGATGCCCTTCACGTTCGGGTCACTGGTGATGATCTTGAAGGCCTCGGTCACCTTTTCCTTCGTGGCGCCGCCGCCGACGTCAAGGAAATTGGCAGGCTCGGCACCGTAAAGCTTGATGATGTCCATCGTGGCCATCGCCAGGCCGGCACCGTTGACCATGCAGCCGATCTCGCCATCCAGCGCGATGTAGTTCAGGTCGAACTTGCTTGCCGCCAGTTCCTTCGGGTCCTCTTCCGTCTCGTCGCGCAGGGCGGCGATGTCGGGGTGGCGGTAGATCGCGTTGCCGTCAAAGCCCATCTTGGCATCGAGAAGCTTCAGCGTTCCGTCCTTCAGGACGCAGAACGGGTTGATCTCCAGCATGTCCATGTCTTTTTCGGTGAACAGCCGATAGAGGTTCTTCACGATGCCGACACATTGCTTGACCTGCGCACCGCTGAGTCCCAGCGCAAAGGCCACCCGGCGGCCGTGGAAATCCTGCAGGCCGGTGGCGGGATCGATGGTGAAGGTGTGGATCTTCCCGGGCGTGTCATGGGCCACCTCCTCGATCGACATCCCGCCCTCGGTCGAGGCAACGATCGAGATGCGCGAGGTCTGACGGTCGATCAGCAAGGCAAGGTAGAATTCGCGGTCGATGTCGCTGCCGTCTTCGATGTAGATGCGGTTGACCTGCTTGCCTTCGGGTCCGGTCTGAATCGTCACCAGGGTGCGGCCCAGCATCTGCCGGGCAAACTCTGCCGCTTCGCCCACGCTGCGCGCCAGGCGCACGCCGCCCTTTTCGCCGGCCTCAGCCTCTTTGAAATGGCCCTTGCCGCGGCCGCCCGCGTGAATCTGCGCCTTGACCACCCAGAGCGGGCCGTCGAGTTCCCCGGCGGCGGTCTTGGCCTCTTCGGCTTTCAGAACGACGCGACCGTCAGAAACCGGAACCCCGAAACTGCGCAGCAGTGCCTTGGCCTGATACTCGTGGATGTGCATGGTGGCGTCCCGTCGGTTGATATGTTGCGCGCCTGATGCCACAGAAACAGGCGGGCGCAAAACGCCAACTGACGGATCAGCGCGGATCGGGGCGGAAAAGCGCAATTTGTGATCACGGCCTGAAAAACTGTGATCACAAAAACCGAACGCTTAACCCTGACCCTGGCAGGGCGGTGCGACTCAACCGGGCGGGCCACCCTTGTCAAACGCAAGATGCGCACCTTCTGGCGCGCATCCGGTGTTCGGTCTTGCGGGGCAGCGTCACGCCAGGGCGGGATCAATCGCCTTGCAGGCCTCGATCAGGCCCTTCACCGAGTCCACCGATTTCTGGAACATGGCTGTTTCGTCCTTGTTCAGCCTGATCTCGATGACCTTTTCGATCCCTTGCGCGCCGATGACGGTGGGCACGCCCACATACATGCCGTTCAGCCCGTACGGACCATCGCACCAGGCGGCACAGGGCAGGACGCGCTTTTGGTCCCTGAGGTAGCTTTCCGCCATTTCGATGGCCGCGGTTGCGGGCGCGTAGAAGGCCGACCCGGTTTTCAGCAGCCCCACGATTTCCGCGCCACCGTCGCGCGTGCGCTGGATGATCGCATCCAGCTTTTCCCTGGTGGTCCAGCCCATGTCGACCAGATCGGGCAGCGGAATGCCCGCCACGGTGGAATAGCGGGCCAAGGGTACCATCGTATCGCCATGTCCGCCCAGAACGAAGGCCGACACATCGCGCATCGACACGCCGAATTCCAGGCTGAGGAAGTGGCGGAAGCGGGCAGAATCAAGAACGCCTGCCATGCCGGCCACGCGGTTGGCGGGCAGGCCCGAATACTTCTGCAACGCCCAGACCATCGCATCCAGCGGGTTGGTGATGCAGATGACAAAGGCGTTTGGCGCGTGCTTTCTGATGCCTTCGCCGACCGCCTTCATCACCTTGAGGTTGATGCCCAGCAGGTCGTCGCGGCTCATTCCCGGCTTGCGCGGCACGCCTGCGGTCACGATGCAGACATCGGCGCGGCGCAGAAAGGCATAGTCGTTGGTGCCTGTCATCTCGGCGTCGAACCCGGCAGAGGGGCCTGACTGCGCGATATCCAGCGCCTTGCCCTGCGGCGTGCCTTCGGCGATGTCGAAAAGCACGACATCGCCAAGCTCCCTGAGCGCTGCAAGATGCGCAAGCGTGCCGCCGATCTGTCCTGCACCGATCAGTGCAATCTTGGGTCTGGCCATTGTTCCGTTCTCCGGGTCGGGTTGCATGACGGGGGATGGGTAGTCTCTTGGGGCGCATCGCGCAAGCATGCTGCAACGCGGTGCCTGTGCAGGCCGTCATCCTGGCCATGATTGCGTTAACAAGGCGCTGAAAAAGTGTCGGTCGCATGGACCGCTGGCCGGAAAACAGGAATCGCCGCGCGCGCGCCCCGCGCGGTCTGGCCGGGGCCACCGCCCCGGCGCTGCGCTGCGCGTGCAGCACGCCCGCCCCGACCGGCCGCCGCTGCGGCCCGCACCTGTCCTGTGCCGTGTGGTTGCCCGCACAGATGGCCATGTGATCGCGAAGGCCCTCTGCAAAGCCTTCCGTGGCAAGGCCGGTCTGCACCGCGAATGCGCCAGGGGGCGCAACCCGGGGTTCACCGGCCTGTCCCCGGACCACCCTGACCGGACCACCCTGAAAAGTCTGCCGGTGCCACTGCCGCCTTCGCCCCGGATGATGACGGACCGCCCGTCATCCGCCGCCAGGCCAAGGAGGCCGATCTGGCCCGGACCACCGCGCAAGGCGTTGCCATGGTGGCTGGAAAGATCGTAGAAACCCTGCATATCGTCACCGCGCGGGCGCTGATTGGCAGGGTCGGCGCGATTGCCGCAGCAGCGGCGCAGTAACGGGAGACCCCGATGTTCATTCTGATCGCCGGCGTCCTGCTGTGGTGGGCCGCGCATCTGTTCAAACGGCTTGCCCCGGATGCCCGCGCCGGCATGGGCGACAAGGGCAAGGGGCTGGTTGCGGGCGTTCTTGTGATCTCGGTCATCCTGATGGTCGTCGGATACCGCAGCGCGGATGTGATTGCGCTTTATGCGCCGCTGCCCGGCATGGGGCATCTGAACAATCTGGCGATGCTGATCGCGATTTTCCTGTATGGGGTCGGCGGCACCAAGGGCACCCTCTACACCCGGATGCGGCACCCGATGCTGTGGGGCACCGTGATCTGGGCCGGATCGCACCTGCTGGTGAACGGCGATCTGGCCTCGGTCATCCTGTTCGGCGGCATCGGGGCCTGGGCGCTGGTCGCCATGGCTGCGATCAACCGGGCTGGCCCCTGGGCGCGGCCTGATGCGGGGCGCGGGATCAAGGGCGATGCGATGAACCTTGTCGGCACGCTGGTGATTTACGGGCTGATCGCCGGCATCCATTCCTGGCTTGGCCACAACCCGTTCCTGGGAACCTATGGATGAAACTGTACCGCTTTCTGTCGGATGATGACACTTCAGCCTTCTGCCACAAGGTGACCGCCGCCCTGAACAAGGGGTGGGAATTGCATGGCGGGCCGACCTATGCCTTTGACGGTGCCAATGGCGTGATGCGCTGCGGGCAGGCGGTGGTGAAAGAGGTGCAGGGCATCTACGCGCCCGAGACCAAGCTTTCGGACCATTGACAAGGTCCAATCCGGGCGGTCTCCCCAAAGAGTACCGGCAGGGCGGAACCATCGTTCCTGCCGCCTGCGCTGTCGGGCGGCGACGGGGCGCCGCATTGCGCGCTTTGCCGGCCCGGTCCGCCCTGTGGTCGGCTGGCGCATGCGCCCGGCGCTGCGGCCCGATAGGCGGCAGCATCAACGGGGGGCATTTGATCCGCCTGTGAAGGAGGAACAGCGAACGTTCCCCTTCAACTGTGCGGCAGGTCCGGGCAGGCGGTTTCCCCGGCGATGCGCCGAAGAAGGGCAGACGTGCTTGCGGTGATGCCCGGGCACGCGTGATCACGGGCCAGAATATGTGATCACAAATTTCATTTTTCTGCGCGTTTCTGCGCGCTTTCGCTGCCCTGCAGCAAATGCGCGGTTTGTCACGCGTGACTTGGCGGAAAAAACCGTTATGCATCGTCTTGAAGCCTGCCTTGGGGCATTCTCCCGGGGCCGGGCAAAGAAGGAACCCGCAATGGCCGATGTCAACCGGGGCAACCGCCCGCTTTCGCCGCATCTGCAGATCTATCGTCCGCAGCTGACCTCGATCACCTCGATCCTGACGCGCATCACCGGGAACGGCCTGATCGTGGCCGTGCTGCTGATTGTCTGGTGGCTGCTTGCGGCGGCAACCGGACCCGACTATTTCGCCGTCGCCGATGGTGTGCTGCGGTCCTGGTTCGGGAAACTGGTGATGCTGGGGTCGATCTGGGCGTTGTGGTATCACACTCTGGCCGGGCTGCGGCATCTGTGGTTCGACTCGGGGCGCGGGCTGGACATTCCGACGGCGGAAAAGCTGGGCTGGGCGATCATCGCCGGTTCGGTTCTGCTGACGCTTCTGACCATCATCCTGTTCTGACGGAGGCACGCATGGCCTATCTGACCGACCGCAAGCGCGCCGGCGGGCTGGGGTCTTCCAAGACCGGGACCGAACATTTCTGGCACATGCAGGTGTCCAGCGTGGCGCTGGCCGTGCTGATTCCGCTGTTTGTCATCACCTTTGGCCGCATCCTGGGCGCACCATACCCCGAGGTGCTGGCCTACTTTGCCCGGCCCTTTCCGGCGATCATCACCGGATTGACGCTGGTCGTGGGCCTTGTCCACTTCAAGAACGGCGCGCAGGTGATGATCGAGGATTATGCCCGGGGCACCACGCGCAAGGCGCTGATCATCGGTGCCACCTGCCTGAGCTATGCCTGCATGGCGACAGGGCTGTTCGCCCTGATCCGGCTGGCTCTTTGACCCCACAGGACAGATCATGGCTTACGCTTACGAGACGCACAGTTACGATGTGGTGGTGGTGGGTGCTGGCGGCGCGGGTCTGCGCGCAACGCTGGGCATGGCCGAGCAGGGACTGCGCACCGCCTGCGTGACCAAGGTTTTCCCGACCCGGTCGCATACCGTGGCGGCCCAGGGCGGCATTGCGGCCAGCCTGGGCAACATGGGCCCCGACAGCTGGCAATGGCACATGTACGACACCGTCAAGGGGTCTGACTGGCTGGGTGACAGCGACGCGATGGAATATCTGGCGCGCGAGGCCCCCAAGGCGGTGTACGAGCTGGAGCATTATGGCGTGCCCTTCAGCCGCACCGAAAGCGGCAAGATCTATCAGCGGCCCTTTGGCGGCCATACGACCGAATATGGCGAAGGCCCGCCGGTGCAGCGCACCTGTGCTGCCGCTGATCGCACCGGCCATGCCATTCTGCACACGCTTTACGGGCAAAGCCTGAAGAATAATGCGGAATTCTTCATCGAGTATTTCGCGATCGATCTCATCATGTCCGAAGAGGGGCATTGCCAGGGCGTCGTCGCCTGGAAGCTGGACGATGGCACGATCCATGTCTTCAACGCCAAGATGACGGTGCTGGCGACCGGCGGCTATGGCCGGGCCTATTTCAGCGCCACATCGGCCCATACCTGTACCGGGGATGGCGGCGGCATGGTGGCCCGCGCGGGCCTGCCGCTGCAGGACATGGAATTCGTGCAGTTCCACCCGACCGGCATCTATGGTTCGGGCTGTCTGATCACCGAAGGGGCGCGGGGCGAAGGCGGCTATCTGACCAATTCCGAAGGCGAGCGGTTCATGGAACGCTATGCCCCCACCTACAAGGACCTGGCCAGCCGCGACGTGGTCAGCCGCTGCATGACCATCGAGATTCGCGAAGGGCGCGGCGTGGGGCCGAACAAGGACCACATCCACCTGAACCTGAACCACCTGCCGAAGGAAACGCTGGACCTGCGCCTGCCCGGCATCAGCGAATCCGCACGCATCTTTGCCGGGGTTGATCTGCAAAAGGAACCGATCCCGGTCCTGCCGACCGTGCATTACAACATGGGCGGCATTCCCACGAATTACTGGGGCGAGGTGCTGAACCCCCGGCCCGGCAATCCCGATGCAATCTCGCCCGGCCTGATGGCGGTGGGCGAGGCTGGCTGCGCCTCGGTTCATGGCGCGAACCGGCTGGGGTCGAACAGCCTGATCGACCTTGTGGTGTTCGGCCGCGCGGCGGCGATCCGGGCGGGCAGGATCGTTGATCCGGCCACGCCCAACCCGGTGCTGAACAAGGCCAGCGTGGATAAGGCGCTGGACAGGTTCGACCGGCTGCGTCATGCGAACGGCGCAACGCCCACGGCGCAGCTGCGGCTGGAGATGCAGCGCACCATGCAGGCTGATGCGGCCGTGTTCCGCACCGACAGGACGCTGGCCGAAGGTGTGGCGAAGATGACGGCGGTCGCGGCCAGGATGGAGGACATCAAGGTCACGGACCGCAGCCTGATCTGGAACTCGGACCTGATGGAAACGCTGGAACTGGCGAATCTGATGCCGAATGCCCTGGCCACCATCGTCGCCGCCGAGGCGCGCAAGGAATCGCGCGGGGCCCATGCGCAGGAAGATTACCCCGCGCGCGATGACGTGAACTGGCGGGTACACAGCCTGGCCTGGGTCGATGGAAACAAGGTCACCCTCGGGCAAAGACCGGTTCACCTTGACCCGCTGACCAGGCCCGAAGACGGCGGGATCGACCTGAAAAAGATTGCGCCCAAGGCAAGGGTCTACTGATGGCCCTTCGCACATCGATGCCGCTGTCTGCGACAGGGTCCATGCCGGGTGTCGGCGGGCTGATCGGAAATGGCCGCTTCCGCAACCACGGCAGGGCTGTGACCGGGCGCGCCATGGCGCACCGGAATGCAGGGATCAACGGCGGAAACGCCGGTGCCCGCAGGGTGCCGTCAACGGCGGTCCGGCAGGTGCTGACCCCTGGCAACTGCGATCTGCGCCCCTTTGCCGACAGGACCAATCCCGGAACGGCCCGGCAGCGCGCCATCGGGGCGGCCTGTCTTGCCGCCCCGCCCGGAACGGGGCCTGTGCAATGAAATCCCTGGCGGGGCTGATGGCGATGGCTTTGGTGCTTGCGGCCTGTTCGCCGGAAGATCTGGCAACGGACCTGACACGCCGCACCGCGAAAACGGTGGTGCTTCCTGTCGTGCGCGATGTGGCGTCGCCGCCCGCCGACACCTTTGCCACGGAATGCATCCTGAACAACGCGACGAATGCCGAGTTGAACGTGCTTGCCCGCAATGTCGGCAACAGTGCCGGCACGCTGACCATCCAGACCATCCGGACCATCGCCGAACGCCCGGCGACCCGCGCCTGCATCGCGGGCCAGGGTCTGCCGCCGCTGGTGCTGTAGCATGGCCCGCGTCCGACTGCGCCTGTGCCTGACCGGGGTGCTGCTGTGCGGGGCCGTCGCCGCCTGCGGGCCGGTTCCGGTGGACCAGGCAGAAGATCAATGCTTCACGCCCGCGCTGCAGGCCGGCAATCCGCTGACGGGGACGAATATCGGGATGGGATCGGACGGGCTGACGGGCGAACTGGAATTGACAGTCACATCCGATTTCGTCCAGGGACGCGATCCTGCCGAAGTCTACAAGTCCTGCGTCTACCGCAAATCCGGGCAAATGCCCCGGCAGCCGCTTTACGCACGTCCCGATTGGAGGGGATAGATGGTTCAGTTCACGCTTCCGAAAAACTCGCGCATCCGCACCGGCAAGACCTGGCCCAGGCCCCAGGGCGCGAATGTGCGCAAGTTCCAGGTCTATCGCTGGAACCCGGACGACGGGCAGAATCCGCGCGTCGACACCTATTTCGTCGATCTGGATAGCTGCGGCCCGATGGTTCTGGACGCGCTGATCAAGATCAAGACCGAGATTGACCCGACGCTGACCTTCCGCCGGTCGTGCCGCGAAGGCATCTGCGGGTCCTGTGCCATGAACATCGACGGGATCAACACGCTGGCCTGTATCTATGGCCTGGATGAGGTGAAGGGCGATGTGCGCATCTATCCGCTGCCCCATATGCCGGTGATCAAGGACCTGATCCCTGACCTGACCCATTTCTACGCGCAGCACGCCAGCATCATGCCCTGGCTGGAAACAAAGACGAACCAGCCCGCCACGGAATGGAGGCAATCCATCGAAGACCGGTCCAGGCTGGATGGGCTGTATGAATGCGTGATGTGCGCCTGCTGTTCCACCTCTTGCCCGTCCTACTGGTGGAACGGCGACCGCTATCTGGGACCGGCCGCCTTGCTGCACGCCTATCGCTGGATCATCGACAGCCGGGATGAGGCAACAGGCGAGCGTCTGGACAACCTGGAAGACCCGTTCAAGCTGTACCGCTGCCATACCATCATGAACTGCGCCAAGACCTGCCCCAAGGGTCTGAACCCGGCCAAGGCGATTGCCGAGATCAAGCAGCTGATGGTGGAACGGGTGGTATAGGGGCGTGCCGAAACAAGATTCCGGCTGCTCGCCCGGGGGTAAGGTCCGCTTGATCCCGTAAAGCGCGAGGGCCGGATCGGGCGGATCAGGAAACGCATCGCGTTTCTCCGCCCGGCCAGAGGCCACAATCCGCACGGGACTGTTCGCGCAAGCGCAACAAAGGCCGGTGCCCTTCGCCGGGGGCTTTGGCCCCAGCGGCGGACGGGTGGCAGGCGTGGCGCGTTGCCGGGGCGATGGCCCCGGCCAGACCGCACGGGGACTGTCCCTGGCCTGCGGTCGGGCAGCCCATAAGGCTGGCACTTTTCCGTCCATCGTCCGGGCAGGTGAAGCACCCGCCGGACCTGCCGGAAAGGTGCCGCATCTGCGCCTGTCTTGTCCGGCACCGGTACAGGCCAGCAGCCCGGCATGTCGCAGCCAGCGCATCTGCCGGGGTTCCCGACCAAAGCAGACGGCCCGTGATACGCAGAAGTCTGCCCCGACGATCCCCGCTGAAACCGTGGACCACGCCAAGGGCCAGGGTGCGGCGGGCCCAGACCGCGCCTGCCGTTATCGCAAGGGGAACGCTGCGTCCCATGACCGGCACAGGACGCGGGCTGCGGCCGACCTGCCGCCGCGCCGGCAGGTCCGGGCAGGGATGGAACCCAAAGACGGCAGCTTCGGCCATGATCCTGCCGGAAGCTGTACCGGAATCGCACGGCATGAGGTGATCTGATGACTTTGGCAACCGCGCCTGCCCGGCGGTGTTCCTTGGCGGCGAAGCCGGTGTGACCCTGCGCGCCACCCTTGAGCGCGAAGCCGACAGCAGGGACGGGGCAGCGTTCGGGTTTGATCCCGCCAAAGCCTGCGCGACCCTGTTCCGCGCGCCGATGCACCCTGCTTGACAGTCGGCATCCCGGGCGACACCGTCCGCGCAGCGCATCTCGCATGGTCAGGAGGCCGCAGGTTGAAGTCCGAACACCCCGTCCATCCGGCCCCTGCCGGTGCCGCCGCGCGCAAGGCGGTGCGTCCGGTCATCTGTTACCCGGTGGAAAACCTGCCGCGTCCCGACCTGACCGCCCTGCAGGCCGTCCGGGCAGGATGGGTCAAAACCGGCGAAACCCTGGTCCCGCCGCGCGATGCCGCCGCGTTCCGCGTTCCGGCAGGGCATTTCTTCCGCATCGTCAGCGTGGACGGGCCGCAGGTGGGCGATCTGAACCTGTGGAATGCCGCCGACCTGTCTGAACGGTTCTATTCCGGCAAGACGCGCGCGCTGCATGGCACGCATCTGTCAACGGGTGACCGCATGTGGTCATCCTTTCCGCATTTGCGCCCGCTGGCGACCATTACCGATGACACGCTGGACTGGTACGGGTTCGACAGTTTCGGCGGGGCGGTGCATGACGTGATCGGCACGCGCTGTGATCCCTATACGCACAATCTGCTGTCCCATGGCGGGCAGTATCACCACTGCTGCCATTCCAACCTGACGCGCGCGCTGGCGGCGGCAACCGGCC
Source organism: Rhodobacter sp. (assembly GCA_020250125.1). GTDB lineage: Bacteria > Pseudomonadota > Alphaproteobacteria > Rhodobacterales > Rhodobacteraceae > Aliitabrizicola. The sequence goes on along the minus strand of JADCEL010000015.1, from coordinate 13,818 downwards.
TGCCGCTGCATCAGGCGGAAAGCCATGTGCATGATGTGCTCAATGTCTTCATGTGCACCGGGTTCACCCGCGATACCGGGCAATACTTCATGAAAGCCAGCCCGGTGCGCCCCGGCGATTACATCGAATTCTTTGCCGAGGCCGATCTGCTGGGCGCGCTTTCGGCCTGTCCGGGGGGCGATTGTTCGGCCGAACATTCATCGGATGTGGCGGCCTGCCATCCGCTGCTGGTCGAGGTGTTTGCGCCCCTGTCCCCGCCACAGGGCTGGGTCAGCCCCGCGCGCAACGGATATGACCGCACGCACGGGGTCTGAGGCGCGCCTTCTGCGCCGTCAGCAGTAGCGTTCCACCGTCGCGGCCTGATCGGGCCCGTAGCGGTCGCCAAAGGCGAAGCCCACCGGCAGAAGGCGGTCGATCGCGGCCCGGTCTTCGTCCGTGAAGGCGATTTGATCAGCAGTGATCCAGGCCATCAGGTTTTCCGCCCTGCGCGTCCCGGGAATGGGGATCAGGTGCGGGCCCCGGTCCAGCACCCAGGCCAGGGCAGCGGCAGGAACACTCCAGCCGCGATCCTGCGCAAAGGCGCGGAAGCGGGCGATCTGCGCGGTGTTGAGCGACCAGTCCGGTTCGTGAAAGCGCGGAATCTGCAGGCGGAAATCGCCGGGCGGCAGGGCGCGCGGATCAACCGGCGGGTCGCCGAACACCCCGCGCGCAAGCGGTGAGAAGGGCACGAAGGCCACGCCTAGCCCGGCGCAGGTCTGGATCAATCCCAGTTCCGGCTGGCGGGACCACACCGAATATTCGTTCTGCACGGCGCGGCAGGGCCGCACCGCATGGGCACGGCGCAGCGTGCCGGGCGACACCTCGGACAGGCCATAGCCGCCGATCTTGCCTTCGTCGATCAGGCGGCCCAGCGTTTCGGCCACCTCTTCGATCGGGCGCGCCTGTTCGCGGCGGTGGATGTAGAACAGGTCCACATGGTCCACACCCAGCCGTTTCAGCGACCCTTCCAGTTCGGCGCGAAGATAGGGTTCCGAATTGTCGAACCGCCGGTTCGGGCCGCTGACGATCCCGGCCTTGGTGGCGATCCTCACATCGGCGCGGCGGCGCTTGAGGAACCGGCCCACCACGCTTTCCGACACGCCCATGCCGTAGATATTGGCGATGTCAAGGAAATCGATGCCATGATCAAGCGCGGCATCCAGGCAGCGCTGGCTTGCGGCCTCATCCGTCGGGCCGAAGATGCCGCCAAAGCTCATGCAGCCCAGCCCGATGGCAGACACCTGCGGGCCGCCTGCGCCCAGCTGCCGGCGCTTCATGCGAAGGCGGCCCCCAGGGCGATCTGCACCATGTCGCCAAAGCTGCGTTCGCGGTCGGCCGAAGGCAGCGCCTCCTGCGTCAGCAGGTGGTCGGAAATGGTCAGAACCGCCAGCGCGCGCCGGCCGTAGCGGGCCGCAAGCGCATAAAGCTCGGCCGCTTCCATTTCGACACAAAGAATACCGTGGCGCTGCAGCTGCTCGGTCAGGTCGGGGCGTTCGTCATAGAAGACATCCGACGAATAGATGCCGCCCGCATGGGTGGGAACACCCTTGGCCTGCGCCGCGTGCCAGGCCGCGTGCAGCAGGCCGAAATCGGCGGTGGGGGCGAAGTTCACCTCGCGGAAGATGCCGCGCGACGGGGTGGACAGGGTGGTGGCGGACAGGGCCAGCACCACATCGCGCAGCCTGACCTGCGGCTGCATGCCCCCGGCAGAGCCGATGCGGATCAGGGTTTTCGCGCCGAAATCGCGGATCAGCTCGTTCACATAGATCGACAGCGACGGCATGCCCATGCCGGTGCCATGGATGGTGACCGGATGCCCCTGCCAGGTGCCGGTATAGCCCAGCATCCCGCGCACCTCGTTCACCAGGCGCGGGTTTTCAAGAAATGTCTCGGCCGCCCAGCGCGCCCGGTAGGGGTCGCCGGGCAGAAGGACGGTCTCGGCAATGTCGCCGGGCTTTGCGCCGATATGGACGGTCATGGGCGACCCTTTGCTGGCTGTGGACACGACTCCCTCCGGCATAGCCGGGGAGGGCCGCTTTGGGAAGTGTGCGGGACCGGTTGGCCGGGTGCCCGGGCCGGAGCGCCGGGGGTTTCACACCCCCGGACCCCCGTGGGGTATTTTGGCCAAGAAGAATTAAAGGGAGGGGGCCCTGCGTCGGCGGCTGCGACCCTGAGGAAGCGGGGGGTGGTGTTATTCCGCAGCCGCTTTCGTTTGATCCACCAGACCCACGATATCCATCATGATCCGGTTCAACTCGAAATCCTTTGGCGTATAGACGGCCGCGACCCCCAAGGCGTGCAGGCGGGCCGCGTCGTCTTCGGGGATGATGCCGCCCACCACCAGCGGCACATCGCCCAGGCCCGCCGCGCGCATGCGGTCCAGCACCTCAACGATCAGCGGCATGTGGCTGCCCGACAGGATCGACAGGCCCACGACATGCGCCTGTTCGTCGGCTGCGGCGGCAACGATTTCGGACGGGGTCAGGCGGATGCCCTCATAGCGGATGTCCATGCCGCAGTCGCGGGCGCGGGCGGCGATCTGTTCGGCACCGTTGGAATGGCCGTCCAGCCCCGGCTTGCCGACCAGGAACTTCAGGCGGCGTCCCAGTTTGGCCGACACCAGATCGACCGCCGCGCGGATCGGTTCCAGCCCTTCGGTCCGGTTCGACGGGCTGCGCGACACGCCGGTGGGGGCGCGGTATTCGCCAAAAGCCTGGCGCACCACGGCACCCCATTCCCCGGTCGTCACCCCGGCCTTTGCGGCGGCGATCGAGGCGGGCATGATGTTGGCCCCGGTAGCGGCGGCCTGCCGCAGCGCGTCCAGTGCACGGGCCACGCCCGCCGCATCGCGGGCGGCGCGCCAGGCGGTCAGTCGGGCGATCTGATCGGCCTCTGCCCCGGGGTCGGCCTGCATGATGGATCCGTCGCCTGCGGTCAGGGGTGACGGCGCGGCTTCGGTCCATTGGTTGACGCCGACCACAACGGTTTCGCGGCTTTCAATCCGCCCGATCCGTTCCGCATTCGCTTCAACCAGGCGGCCCTTCATATAGTCGATGGCGGCCACCGCCCCGCCCATCGCGTCGATCTGCGCCAGCTCGGCCCGCGCGCCCGCCTTCAGCTCTTCAACCTTGCGGTCCACCGCCGGATTGCCGTCAAACAGGTCGTCGAATTCCAGAAGGTCGGTCTCATAGGCCAGAATCTGCTGCATGCGCAGCGACCATTGCTGATCCCAGGGGCGCGGCAGACCCAGCGCCTCGTTCCAGGCGGGCAGTTGCACGGCGCGGGCGCGGGCGTTCTTCGACAGGGTCACGGCCAGCATTTCGATCAGAATGCGGTAGACGTTGTTTTCCGGCTGCTGTTCGGTCAGGCCCAGCGAATTGACCTGCACGCCATAGCGGAAGCGGCGATACTTTGCCTCGGTCACGCCATAGCGGGTCTGGCACAGCTCATCCCACAGATCGACGAAGGCGCGCATCTTGCACAGTTCGGTGACAAAGCGGATGCCGGCATTCACGAAAAAGCTGATGCGCCCCACCATGCCGGGAAAATCCTCTGACGGGACTTTCCCTTTCAGATCATCCAGCACGGCGCAGGCGGTGGCCAGGGCAAAGGCCAGTTCCTGTTCCGGCGTCGCCCCCGCCTCCTGCAGGTGATAGGAACAGACGTTCATCGGGTTCCATCTGGGCAGATGCCGCTGCGTATAGGCGGCGACATCGGTGATCATCCGCAACGAGGCCCCGGGCGGGCAGATATAGGTCCCGCGTGAGAGGTATTCCTTGATGATGTCATTCTGCACCGTGCCGTTCAGGGCGGCCACATCGGCCCCCTGTTCCCCGGCCACGGCGATATACAGCGCCAGCAGCCAGGGGGCGGTGGCGTTGATTGTCATCGAGGTGTTCATCTGCTCCAGCGGGATATCCGCAAACAGCATCCGCATGTCACCCAGATGGGCCACCGGCACGCCGACCTTGCCCACCTCGCCCCGGCTCAGTTCATGGTCGCTGTCATAGCCGGTCTGGGTCGGCAGATCGAAGGCCACCGACAGGCCGGTCTGACCCTTGGCAAGATTGGTGCGGTACAGCGCGTTCGAGGCCCTTGCCGTGGAATGCCCGGCATAGGTCCGGAAAAGCCAGGGTTGGTCTTTCTTGGCTGGGGTCATGACGGGCTCCGGGGTCTGCCTGGTAATAATCTTGCACGCCACTGTGCATAGACGACAGATTGTATCCCGTCAATTCGCTGCGTTGCGGCAAGGCTGGCCCTGGCGATCCCTGCAAAAAACCCGTTGATCGCACCGCCGATCACGGTGCAGCTGATTCAGTGCCACGGAGCCAAGGCGCGCAAATCTTGCAACGAGGGACTTATGTCGACAAAGGCCATATTCCGTATCGCTGCGCTTTTGATAGCAGCCACCGCCGCCACCCTTGCCAGTGCCCAGGACCGCAATCTGCGCATCGACAATGACACGGGCGTCACCCTGTACCGGTTTTACAGCACAAACTCCGGATCGACCACATGGGGGAGCGATGTGATGGGATCGTCCACCCTGCCATCGGGCAGCGCCATGAATCTGAACTTCGACAACTCCTTCGGCTACTGCGAGTTCGACTTCCTTGCCGTCTTCGAAGACGGAACAGAGATTCAGCACGACAATGTCAATGTCTGCGAGATTGGCGACTACCACTACAGTGAATGACGTCTGACCTGAACGGTCCGGGGGCTTGGCAGCCCGGCCGGTGCCGTGCAAGTCTGCACCAATGACCCAGACCGTTGCGGTTCCCCTCTGGTTGCTTCTGCTGATTCTCGGCTTTGCGCTGATCGCGTTTCTGTCGCACTTTCTGTTTCCGTCGGTGCGCTGGTTTTTCCGCCGCCGGATGGAACGGGTCATCGCCCAGGTGAATTCCCGTCTTGAACGGCCGCTGGAACCGTTCAAGCTGATGGCGCGGCAGGACATGATCGTGCGGCTCAGCTACGATCCGAAGGTGATGGAAGCCGTCGTCGACCATGCGAAGGAGACCGGCATCCCTGAAAGCGTGGCCTTTCAGAAGGCGCGGGCCTATGCGGGCGAGATCGTTCCCAGCTTTTCCGCGACGGTCTACTTCGGGTTTGCGATCCGGGCGGCGCATTGGCTGAGCAAGCTGTTCTATTCGGTGCGCCTTGGCCGGGTGGATGACGAAATTGCCAGGATTGACCGGACGGCAACCGTGGTTTTCGTGATGAACCACCGCAGCAACATGGATTACGTTCTGGTCACCTGGCTGGTGGCAGAACGGTCGGCCATTTCCTATGCCGTGGGCGAATGGGCGCGCCTTTGGCCGCTGTCGGGGCTGATCCGCGCGACGGGGGCCTATTTCATCCGGCGCAATGCGCGGTCGAACCTGTATCGGCGCGTTCTGGCGCGATATGTGCAGATGGCCTCGGCCGAAGGGGCGACGCAGGCGATCTTTCCCGAAGGCGGGCTGTCGCTTGACGGGCGTGTCGGCAGGGCGCGGCTGGGGCTGCTGGGCTATATCGTGTCGGGCTATGATGCCGATCCGGTACGGGATGTTGTTTTCGTGCCTGTGGGGCTGGCCTATGACCGGGTGATCGAGGACAGGCTGCTGGTCGAAGCGGGGCAGACCGGGGTGCGGCGGTTCCGGGCGCGGCCGCTGTCCATCCTTGGTTTCCTGATCCGCACGGCATGGCGCAAGCTGCGCGGCCGTTTTCCGGGCTTCGGATCGGCCGCTGTCGCGTTTGGTCCGCCCCTGTCCCTGCGGGCGCTTCGGGCAGAACTGCCGTTTCTGCCGGCCGGGGCGCTGACCGAAGTGCTTGGGGAACGGCTGATGGCACGGGTCACGCAATCGGTTCCGATCCTGCCGGTGCCGCTTGTGGCGGCGGCGCTGGCGGACGGACCCCTGCCCAGGGCGGTTCTGGAAGACAGGATCGCCCGGATGAGCGCGGCGCTGGCCGGGATGGGGGCGGCGCTGGAACTGCCCCAGGGCGGGGCTGCCGCGACAATGTCCGAAGGCCTGCGGGTTCTGATGGCCCGCGGCATTGTCGAGGACAGCGGCGGTGCCCTGCGCCCGGTTCCCCAAAAGGATGCCATGCTGCAATTCTATGCCGGGTCCATCCTTCAGCTTCTGCGGCCAGCGGACAGCGTTGCTGCAACGCCGCAGACATAAAATTACAAAAACAAGACGCTATCTATTGCATTATTGCGCCGATGCCCCTAAACCCCGGCAAAGCGCGGGCCGATTCTGCGGCGCGGCATTGGTCGAAGGGGGAGGGTGCCGTGATGGCCCTGGACAGTCAGTCGGTAATCGCGGCCTATGACGCGCCGGTGAAGGACCTTTACGAAATCGGCGAGATGCCGCCCCTGGGCCATGTGCCGCGGCAGATGTACGCCTGGGCGATCCGGCGCGAGCGTCATGGCAAGCCCGACAGCGCCATGCAGGTCGAGGTTGTGGAGACATGGCAGATCGACAGCCATGAGGTGCTGGTCCTGGTGATGGCGGCGGGCGTCAATTACAACGGCGTCTGGGCCTGCCTTGGCGAGCCCGTCAGCGTGTTCGATGGCCACAAGCAACCCTATGCGGTGCTGGGGTCGGATGCCGCCGGGATCGTCTGGGCTGTGGGTGACAAGGTCAGCCGCTGGAAAGTCGGCGACGAGGTGGTGATCCACTGCAACCAGGATGACGGCGACGACGAAGAATGCAACGGCGGCGACCCGATGTTTTCGCCCACCCAGCGGATCTGGGGATACGAGACGCACGACGGATCATTCGCGCAGTTCACCCGCGTTCAGGCGCAGCAGCTGATGCCGCGCCCCCGGCACCTGACCTGGGAAGAATCCGCCTGCTACACGCTGACGCTGGCCACGGCCTACCGCATGTTGTTCGGCCATCAGCCGCATGATCTGAAGCCGGGCCAGAACGTGCTGGTCTGGGGGGCCTCGGGGGGCCTTGGATCCTATGCGATCCAGCTGATCAACACGGCAGGGGCCAATGCCATCGGGGTGATCAGCGAAGAGGACAAGCGGGATTTCGTGATGGGCCTGGGGGCCAGGGGCGTGATCAACCGCAAGGATTTCAGATGCTGGGGCCAGATGCCGCAGGTCGGAACGCCCGAATACACGGACTGGCTGAAAGAAGCCCGCCGCTTTGGCAAGGCGATCTGGGACATCACCGGCAAGGGCGTGAATGTGGATATGGTCTTCGAGCATCCGGGCGAGGCGACCTTTGCGGTCTCGTCGCTGGTCTGCAAGAAGGGCGGCATGGTGGTGATCTGTGCCGGAACCACCGGGTTCAACTGCACCTTCGACGTGCGCTACATGTGGATGCACCAGAAGCGCCTGCAGGGGTCGCATTTCGCGCATCTGAAGCAGGCGGCAGCCGCCAACAAGCTGATGGTCGAACGCCGGCTTGATCCCTGCATGTCCGAAGTCTTTCCCTGGGCGGACCTGCCGGTGCCGCATATGAAGATGCTGCAGAACGCGCACAAACCCGGAAACATGGCGGTGCTGATCCAGGCACCGCACACCGGACTGCGGACCTTCGCAGATACGCTGGACGCCAGCCGGTCGCGCTGAGGCACCCCTTGCCCGTGGCCACCGTGGCCGTCACGCCCCCGGACGGCCGCCTGCTGCGGCGTGCCGGTACCGGGGGGCGGTGGCTGCGCCGGTGGCCAGAACCTTCACCAATCCCTCATTGCAAGTTTGCTGTGGCAAGGAAATCCTCCACCGCCCGTTCGGCACGGGCAGGCGCGCGGCCACCGGCAAGCACCGGTTTGCCCGGCTTTGCGCAGACCCCGGCATCGGGCATCGCCCTGCACCCCCGGTGCGGCCACACGCCAAGCCATGGTCCGCCACTGGCCTGAGAACAAGGTGAAGCGGCCTGGCCGGGCACCGGGCGCTTCAGCGGCCAGACCGGCGATGTGACAGGCAGGCCGTTCCGGCGCGGTGCCCGTTTCAGCGCCCGGTCAGGCGCCGACCCCGGCCTGCGGCAAAAGCTGCACCCCGTTGATCTGCCAGCCCTGGGCGGTTTCAACCATCTGGTAATCCAGCAGATGCGTGCGGCCCGCCTGATCGGTGACCATCACCCGCTGCCACAGGTTGCCTGCCACCTTGCGCAGGTCCAGAAACTGCACCTTGGCGGGACGCCAGACCATCGGATAGCCATTGCGCACCATCCTGCCGAAATTCTCGGGCGTGCCGAACATGCCCTTGATATTGGGCGAGGCAAAGGAAAAAGCCGTGCCGACATCTTCGGCGCGAAAGGCGTCAAACTGCTGCTGGATGACGGTTTCGATGGCCGGATTTCGCGCCTCATCGGCCCGGGCGGACAGGACCGGCAGGCACAGCAGAACAAGGCTCAGAACAAGTTGGCGCATCGGCGGCCTCCACCACGGGTCATGCCAAAGGGTTTAGCGCGCGGCGGCACCGGAACAAGGGCCGCTTGCCGCAAAGGGCAAAAGCGCCCATGTTGATCCGAAGGAGCGGCGCATGGCTTACCGGTTTTCCCCCGACGACCCGAGTCTCCAGCAGGCGCTGCGGCGCATCGCCGATGAAGAGCTGCGCGCGGCCCTGGCGGTGCTGGACGACACCCGCCTGCCGCCGCAGGCCGTCCATGATGTGCGCAAGCGCGCCAAGAAGCTGCGCGGGCTGTTGCGCCTGCTGCAGGGCAGCTTTCCCGACCACGCGCGCGAGAACGCCGCCCTGCGCGACGCGGGCCGGTTGCTGGCCCTGCAGCGCGATGCCGAAGTGCGCCTTGCGACCTTTGACAGGCTGTTTCCTGGCACCCCGAAGGCGCTGGCGCCGCTGCGCCGCCTGCTGGTGCTTGACCGGGACGCCCCCCCAGCGCCGTCGCATCAGACGGAAGCGGCGGAAATCCTGCGGGCAATGCACGGCCGGGTGCACGGCTGGACGCTGACCGGCAAGGACCACAGGATTCTGGCGCAGGGCCTGGCGCGAACGCGCCGCCGTGCCGCGCAGGCGATGGAAGATGCCGCGCGGTCCCCCGGCTTTGACGCGATCCACGACTGGCGCAAGCGCGCCAAGGATTTCTGGTACCAGACGCGTCTTCTGGCCCCGATCTGGCCCGAGGCGATGGTGCCGCTGACAAAATCCGCCGGGGACCTGACCGAAGCCCTGGGCGTGCATCACGACATCGCCGTGCTGCACGCCCGTCTTCCGCCTGATCTGCTGTCCGGCAGGGCCGAGGCGCTGTTCAACCGGCGGGCCAGGGCGGCGCAGCAGGATATCGAAGCCCGTGTCTTTCCCGAGGGCAGCCGCCTGTTCGCAGGCGACCCCGGGGCGATGGCAAAGCTGTGGTGCCGCTGGTGGCTGCTGTGGCGCGATCAGGCGGCAAGCGCGCCCGACAGTGCCCGGTCGATCAGCGCCACGGTTTCATCCACCCCGTAAAGCGCCACGAAGCCGCCAAAGCGCGGGCCCTGGCTGGCCCCCAGCAGCACCTCGTACAGCGCCGTGAACCAGTCGCGCAGCGGATCAAAGCCGTGCTCGGTGCCCACGGCGAAGACCATGGTCTGCAGGGCTTCGGCATCCAGACCGCCCGTCCAGGCTGCAAGCCGCTGGCGCAGGTCGGTCAGGGCGCTGCGTTCCCTGTCGCCGGGTGCGCGGAAGCTGCGCGTCGGGGCGACGAAATCGGTGAAATAGCGCAGGGCAAAGCCGGCGGCGGCATCCAGATCGGGATGCGTCTCTGGCGTGGCTTCGGGCGCGTAGCGGCGGATGAAGCCCCAGAGGCCGGCCTTGTCCACCGCCCCCGCAACGCTGGCCAGATTGAGCAGCATCGCAAAGGACACCACCATATGCGACGGCGGCGGGTTGCCGCCATGAATGTGCCAGACCGGGTTGTTGACCTGCGCATCCACATCCTGGCCGGGATAGGCCTTTAACTGCTGGTGATACTCGTCCACCGCGCGCGGGATCACGTCGAAATGCATCCGCTTGGCCGTCTTCGGCTTTTGATACATGAAGTAAGACAGGCTTTCGGTCGCGGCATAGCTCAGCCATTCGTCGATCGTCAGGCCATTGCCCCTGGATTTCGAAATCTTCTGGCCGTTCGCATCCAGGAACAGCTCATAGCTGAAATGCTGCGGCTTCCGCCCGCCCAGAATCTCGCAGATACCGTCATAGATCGGCGTGTTGGTGGAATGATCCTTGCCATACATTTCGAAATCCACGTCCAGCGCGGCCCAGCGCGCGCCGAAATCGGGCTTCCATTGCAGCTTCACATGGCCCCCTGTCACGGGCAGGGTCCATTCGCGCCCCTCCCCGTCATCGAAGGTCACCGTTCCGGCCACGGCATCGACATGCCTGATCGGAACATAAAGCACGCGGCCGGTTTCGGGATGGATCGGCAGGAAGCAGGAATAGGTCTGCTGGCGCTCTTCGCGAAGAGAGGGCAGCATAACGTCCATGATCGCGTCATAGCGCTGGGCGGCCAGCAGCAGCGTGGCGTCGAACCGTCCGGACCGGTAAAAGTCGGTCGCCGAGATGAATTCATATTCAAAGCCGAAAGTGTCAAGGAACCGGCGCAACATGGCGTTGTTATGCGCGCCGAAGCTTTCATATTCGCCGAAGGGGTCGGGCACAGCGGTCAGCGGCTTCTGGCGGTGCAGGGCCAGCATGTCCTGTTGCGGCACATTGTCCGGGATCTTGCGCATCCCGTCCAGATCGTCGGAAAAGCAGATCAGGCGGGTGGGGATGTCGCTGATCACCTCAAACGCGCGGCGGATCATGGTGGTTCGGGCCACCTCGCCGAAGGTGCCGATATGGGGCAACCCGCTGGGGCCATAACCGGTTTCGAACAGGACATAGCCTTTTTCCGGGTCCTTGCGGGCGTACCGCGCCTGAAGGTGGCGGGCCTCTTCAAAAGGCCAGGCTTTCGACTTCATCGCGGCATCGCGCAGGGCAGACATCGGTGGCATCCTTGTGGCACCGGCAGGCCCCGTGCCCGCGATGCATCCCGTGTCCTATTGCCGGGGCGGTTCCCCGTCAATATTCTGCACCGGCAAGAAGATATCCAAGGATCTGTGCCCGTGCCCGATACCCCGTCATCGCTGACACCGCAGGACGCGCTTGTGGCGCTGATGATTGCCGTGTCGTTTTCCGACGAAACCATCCGGACCACCGAACTGGTGGCGATCCAGCGCATCGTCAATCACCTGCCGATCTTCACCGGCTATGATGCGGACCGCATCCGCACCACGGCGCAGACCGTCTTTGATCTGTTCGAGGAAGAAGACGGGCTGGATGCCCTGTTCGGCCTGATCCGCGATGCCCTGCCCGAACGCCTGTTTGAAACGGCCTACGCCCTGTCCTGCGACGTGGCGGCTGCGGACGGCAAGCTGAGGGATATTGAACTGCGGATGCTGGAGGAGGTCCGGCACGAATTGAACATCGACCGGCTGCATGCCGCCGCAATCGAATGGGGCGCGCGGGCGCGGCATTTGCGCGAATGATCAGTCAACCCGGTGCCGCACGACGCGGTCGGTGATGAATTCTGCCAGGGCCGCAGCCGCAGGGGAGGGGCGGAGGGCCGCCAGCAGGGCAATCTCTGCCGGGTCCAGAGGGGGCCAGCCCTGCGGTGCGCCCAGCACCTGCAATCCCTGCGGCACCATGGTGCGGGGCATCACCGCATACCCCAGCCCCGCCTTGACCGCCGCCGAAACGCCGGCATGGCTGGGGCTGGTGAAGACATCGGTCCAGGCAACATGCGCCCGGTCCAGCGCCAGGGTGGCGCGGCTGCGATAGACGCAAGGGGCCGGGGCCACCACCAGCGGCAGCGGGCGCGCCCGCGCTGCCAGGGCGGAAAGCGCCCCCTCACCTGCGGGCGGGCCAACCCAGACCAGGGTTTCGCGCCACAGCGCCTGTGACCCGGCCTGGCGTTCCGCCGGGTCCTGCTTGATGATGATCAGGTCCTGGTCACCGGCCAGAAATTCCGCGATCAGCGGCAGCGTCAGCTTGCAGGACACGTGAAGCTGGACATTCTCATGCGCGGCGGCGAAAACGCTTAGAATGTCGGGCAGATAGGCCGAGGCAAAATCTTCGGGGCTGCCAAAGCGCACTTCGCCCTTCAGATCGTCGGCACGGAAGCGTGCCAGCATGGCATCCGCCGCCGCAATCAGTCTGCGGGCATGGACCAGCAGACGTTCGCCATCCGGGGTCAGGCGCACATTGCGCGTGTTGCGGTCCAGCAACCTGCGCCCGAATGTTTGCTCCAGCTTGCGGATCTGGCCCGAAACCGCCGATTGCGACCGCCCGATCAATGCGCCGGTTCCCGAAAAGCTGCCCGATTCCGCCACGGCAACAAAGGTGCGCAGCAACGCCGTGTCCACATCATGCATCGCGGTTCCTTCGCGCCAATTCATCTGTGTTTCAGATTATTCGGATAGGAAATTCGCATTTCTCTTTTCAATGTCAAGGTTGCAGAAGGTGGCGTCACACACCGCCACCAAGGGGGCATCATGGAAACCTCGCTGCTTGTCGAAAATCTGATCTCGCCCGTCACCCTGGCCTTTCTGCTGGGTGTCATTGCCACGCTGATCAGATCTGACCTGGAAATTCCGGAACCGGTGATCCGCATCTTTGCGATCTTCCTGCTTTTTTCGATCGGGCTTCAGGGCGGGCGGGAACTGGCCGGGTCCGACCTTGGCAATCTGGGCGGGGCGCTGCTGCTGACGCTGGCGCTGGTGCTGCTGCTGCCCGGCCTTGCCTTTGTGGTGGCGCGCCACATTGTCGGTTTGCCGATTGCGGATGCGGCGGGGGTGGCGGCGCTGTACGGATCGGTGTCTTCCGTGACCTTTGTGGTGGCGCGGACCTATGCCGAAGGGGCAGGCACGCCGATGGACGGGTTCGTCACCGGGCTGGTGGCGCTGCTGGAACTCGGGATTCTCGTCGCCCTGTTTTATGGCAGGCTTGCCATCAGCCGCAGCGCCGGGGCGGGCCAGGCCGGGGGGTTGAAGGTGATCCTGTCGGAAACCCTGCGCGGGCGCGGCATCGTGCTGCTTGGGGGCGGGCTGATCATCGGCGCGGCCGTGGGCGAGAAGAACTTCACAGGGATCGAGCCATTCTTTGTCGATCTGTTCCGGGGGGTGCTGGTGCTGTTCATGCTGGAAATGGGCATGACGGCGGCGCGGCATCTGCGCGGCTTTGCCGCCGTGGGTCCCCGGATGCTGGGCTTCGGGCTGGCCATGTCGCTGATCAACGGGGCGATCGGCACGTTTCTGGCCACGCTGGCCGGCCTGCCGCTTGGCTCTGCCTTCGTGATGGGGGCGGTTGCGGCCTCGGCCAGCTATATCGACGCGCCTGCTGCGGTGCGCGCGACCTTTCCGCAGGCGAACCCGGCGATCTATCTGACCTCTTCGCTGGGAATCACCTTTCCCTTCATGATGATCGCGGGGGTGCCGCTGATCTATCAGATGGCGGTCTTCTGGCAGACGCTGCTGGGGTCGCCCTGACGCCCCGGCCGGGCGGGGACCTCCAGGGTGCCAGAAAAGTGCCGGCCCGCCTGCCTGCGGGAAACTCTTCCCGATCCGGGGAAAGGGATTGCCCCTCCGGGCGGGACCAGGAAACGCGACCCGCGTTTCCCCCGCCCGCGCGGGACGGTGCCCTGTAGATCGGTCGGTCCAGGAACACGGCAGGCCAGCGCCCGACCCGGCGGGCGGGAAGCGCCCGCCATGGGCGGGTCGGGCGCTGGCCGGGGGCTGTGGCCCCCGGCTGGTCCTGATCCCGGCGCAGCGCTGGGGCAGGGGCGATGGCCCCTGCCAGTGAAGCGGTGAAACGGC